>CAZGOM010000226.1:0-8271 GCA_964527265.1 uncultured Phycisphaeraceae bacterium
CGACATCGCATTATGTGACGGAAGATCTGGATAATGGGCCGATCATCGAGCAGGACGTGATCCGGGTGGACCATGGGGACAGCACGGAGGATTTGATCCGCCTTGGAAGAGATGTGGAGAAGAACGTGCTGGCGCGTGCGGTGCGCTGGGCGCTGGAGGACCGGATTCTGGTGCATGGGCGCAAGACGGTGGTATTTAAGTGAGAATCTAAGCCGTGGAAGAGCAGCGGCGTGCGGCATGCCGACTTGTTCAAAGTGATGTATCCTTTTGTGCCACTGGATTTGTGGCATGCGATGAATGCTTCTTCAACCCTTAAGGATGATCATGGTTACCGACACGATTGACAATGCGGATTTGTACAAGGTTCTGGGAGCACGTTTTGCCGCGGGTTTGGACTTTTTGAAGCGGACGGACCTGGCGACGCTGCCTTTGGGGAAGATTGAGATCCTGGGGAGCGATTGCTTTGCGCTGGTGCAGGAATACGACTCACGGACGAAGGCGACTTCCAAGTGGGAAGCGCACCGGGTGCATGCGGACATCCAGTTTGTGGTGTCCGGCAAGGAATACATTGGTTACGCGCCGATCAACACGGTGACGGTGACCAACGAATACGATGCGAAGAACGACTACCTGCTGGGCACGGCGGATGGGACGTATGTGAAGATGGCGCCGGGAATGTTTACGATTTTGTGGCCGCAGGATGCGCACTCACCGGGCGTGGCGATTGATGACAAGCCGGAGAAGATGCGCAAGGTTGTGGTCAAGGTGAAGCTGACTTGATGACGCAAGCGCAGGCGGACATCCCGTTGATGGGCGACAAGCGCCCGTGGTGGATGGCCGTTTTGCCGTGTGCGGCATGTCTGGCGCTGGCGTTTTTGCTGTACGCCAATGCGATCAACAACCCCTTCATCATCGATGATTCGATGATGGTGCTGGCCCATCCGGCGCTGACGCAGCCGGGCGGGTTTTGGCATGTGTGGACGCATGGATTCTGGGAAGGCGTGGCACAGGATGCAAACCTCTACCGGCCGGTGACGGTGCTTTCGTATTGGGCGCATGGGGTGATCACGGGGTTAGGCCCAGCGCCGGTGCGATGCGTGAATATCGCGCTGCTGGGGCTGTGCGCGTGGGCGGGGGGGACGCTGCTTTCGCGGCATGTGAGCGCGATGGTGGCGTGGGTGTGCGCGGGGGTGTGGCTGGCACTGCCGAGCAATACGGAGTCGATTAATCACACGGTGGGGCGGGCGGATCTTCTGGCGCTGCTGGGCGTGCTGCTGTTTTTGTTTATTCAGGATGGGGCTGCGCGGCGGGGCGGGTGGACGGTTTTAAGGATGGTGGTGGGGGGGCTGGCAGGGGCGCTGGCGGTAGGGAGCAAGGAGACGGGATTGCTGGTGGTGGCGTGTGCGCTTGCGCAGGGGTGGGTGCTGATGGGGCAGGTGCCGGAGGTGGTGAAGGTGGGGATCAAGAAGGAAGAGGCGGGGCGGGGCAAGCGATTTTTGGTGCAGTCGTGCGTGCTGGTGGGTGTGGTGGCGGGGGTGTATCTGGCGGCGCGGTTTGCGGTGGTGGGGGCGGGGGCGGCTTATCCGCAAGACACCATGGATTTAACGGGGAATCCGCTGAGGACGCTGGCGTGGCAGGATCGCCTTGCGCCGGGCTTGTGGGTGGTGTGGTGGTATTTCACGCAGGGATTGTGGGGATCGAGCGCGTTTAACCACACGCCGGCGGCATTGCCGGACTCGCGGGATATCGGGGCGCTGATGGGGTTTGTGGCGCTTGCGGGTTTGCTGGGATTGACGGTACGGGGGGTGATGAAGCGGGTGTGGTATTGCGTGCCGGGGGTGCTGGCGCTGGGTTCTGTATTGATTTTGTCGAACATGATGCTGGTGATTGGGGTGTTTTGCGCGAATCGGCTTACGCCGAGCGTGACGCTGGGGGTGTGGATGCTGCTGGGGGTGGGGCTGGATGGGGTGTTTAAGCGGTATCTGAACGATGGGCGAGGGCGGATGATTCTGGGATTGGCGGGGGTGGTGGTGATCGGGGTGAGCGGATTACGGACGGTGATGGCGAACACAGACTGGGCGAGCCTGACGGCGCGGATGAAAGCGGATGCGCAGGAGCAGCCGGACAACCCGATTGCGCTCTACAACCTGGGGACGAGCTATATGGAGGCGGGGGACTATGCGGATGGGGCGCGGGAGCTGGAGAAGGTGGTGAATATGCGGCCGGGCTCAGCGCAGGCGCGGATGAACCTGGCGGGTGCGCTGCTGCTATCGCGGGAGTATCCCAGGGCTGAGGCGCAGTATCAGGCGGTGCTGGCGATGCAGCCGCCTGCGGTGAAGGCGTTTCAAGTGAAGGCGGCGACGGCGCTGGGGGTGATCGCGCTGTTTGACCAGGATTATGCGAAGGCGGAAGGGTATTTGAAGCAGGCGTTAACGCTGGCGCCGGATGACGCGGATGCGCTCTTCAACCTGGGAGAGACGTACAAGGCGACGCAACGGTATGACGTGGCGATGAAGCTGTATGACCGGGTGCTGGCGGTTTCGCCGGGGCATGCGCGAGCGGAGAAGGCGAAGGGGGAGCTTGGGAAGTATCTGGAGCGGGAGAGGAAGATGAAGGAGTTGGAGAGATTGGAGAAGGGTAAGTCGGGCCCAGGAGCGGTTGACGAGAAGATTTTTTGATGGCGACGGGATTTTACGAGGTGTGTGGATTTTGGCGCGAGAGTGCGCCTGTGTGTGGGGAGGGAGTGGATGGGGAGCCAGCGGGACGCCGGCGCTCTCGGTGTGGAAGGATGTCAGAAGGGGACGGAGAGGTCGAAGCTGATGTACTGGGTCTGGTCGGTGTCCTGCTTGATGATGGGGACGGCGAAGTCGAGGGCGAAGGGGGCTTGGCCCAGGAAGGGGATCTTGATGCGCAGGCCGGTGCCGACGGAGACGCGGTAGTGTTCGAGGGTGACTTCGGAGTCGACGGTGCCGGTGTCGGTGAAGAAGGCCCAGCGGAGGATTTCTTCAAAGACGGGGACGGTGTATTCGACGCTGTAGAGGAAGAGGAAGTTGCCGCCGACGGAGTTTTCGCTGGGTTGGAGGGTGTCGTAGCGGATGCCGACGGGGCCAACGCCGCGGTACTGGAAGCCGCGGAAGCTCTTGGAGCCGCCGGCGTAGTAGCGCTCGAAGACGGGGGCGTCGCCGTTGACGACATAGCCGACCTGGAAACGGTTGGAGAGGACGGAGCGGCGGCCGAAGAAGTCTTCGTCGATGGTCCAGTATTTGCGCCAGTCGAAGTCGACGGTTTCAAAGGTGTAGTCGCCGCCGAGAGCGCCGAACTGGTTGAAGCTGACGGTGGTGCGGCTGCCGCGCGTGGGCAGGAGTCGGCTGTCGACGGTGGAGCGGATGACGACAAAGCCGAGGTTGGTGAGGACGTTGGAGCCGACGGTGTCCCAGACGTCGATGGGAGCGGAGGGGCTGACGCCTTCGATGTTGATGTTTTCGCCGCGGACTTTGATGGCGGCGGAGTAGATGTTGCCGAAGCGTGTGCCGAAGGCGCCGTTGGCGCCGACGCGTTCCTCGTTGTAGTCGTTGTAGCTGCGGCTGAAGTAGAAGAGGTTGGAGTCGACGAATTTATTGGAATCGAAGAGATAGGGCTCGCGGAAGGTGATGGAGTAGGAAGAGACTTCGTTACCCGGGGCGAGGTTCAGGGAGAAGTATTGGCCAGCGCCGCGGAAGGCCTTGCCGGTGAATGCTTCGCCGAAGCTCTGTGGGGTGTCTGCGATGTCGAAGTTGCGCTGGACGACGTCGACGGCGCCGATCAGGCCGGCGTCGGAGCTGATGGCTGCGCCGAAGCTGATGCTGCCGGTGTTGGCTTCCTTGACCTGGACCAGGACATCGCGGACGTCGTCCTTGGGATCACCCTGGACGGTGATGGTGGCGTCGGAAAACATGGCGGAATCTTTAAGGGCGGTGACGGAGTTTTTGACGCCGGTGCCGACGTAGCGCTTGCCGGGGTCCATGCCGCGCAGCTGACGGAGGATCAGTTTGTCCTTGGAGAGGTCATTACCTTGAATAATGACGCGGCCGACAGTGTAGGGCTTGCCTTCCCAGACGGTGACGACGACGTCGACCTTGGGTTCGTTCTCGTGGAACAGGCGGTCGACTTTGACGCGTGTGGTGCCGTTTTGTTCTTCGACGCGGAGATAGCCCAGGTTCCCGTAGACGTTGTAGATGCTTTCTTCGCTCTTTTTGACGCGGTCGTCGGAGAAGACGTCGCCGACTTTCAGATGAAGGACTTCCAGGAGATGTTCGTTGTTGAAGACGGTGTTGCCCTGGAAGGTGACCTTGTCGACGATGTATTGCTTACCTTCGGTGACCAGGAAGGTGACAATGGCGTCTTTCTGATTGGGTGAGATGTCGATGCGGCGGCCGACGTCGACGTCGAGATAGCCGCGCTCCTGATAGAACTCGCGGAGCTTGGAGATGTCCTGATCGATCATCTCTTTGTTGAGGTCGCCGTTTTGAAGGATGAAGATGTGGCGGCGTGTGCGGATTTTGCTTTGGAGCTGGCCGCGGTCAAAGGTTTTGTTGCCTTCGAAGGCAACTTTGCGGATCTGGGGGCGGGGGCCTTCGCGGACTTCAAAGAGGAGGATGTTGGTTTCTTCCAGGAGCTGCTTATCGATGGTGACTTCGGTCACGAAGTAGCCTTTTTGGGCGTAGGCGCGCTTGATTTCCTGGATGCCGCGGTCGATGAGGAAGGGGTCGGCGGGGTCGCCGTTCTTTAAGACGACGAGCTTGAGGATTTCGGCGTCGTAAAGGCGTTTGTTGCCGACGACTTTGACGTCGGTGAGGAGGGGTTGCTCATCGACGACATACGTGAGGACGACCGACCCGTCGGGGAGGTCTTTGACTTTGGCGTCGACCTTGGCGAACCGGCCCAGGTAGGTGATGCGGACAATGTCTTCCTTGACGACCTGGGGATCGTAAGGCTGGCCGGCCTGCTGGCGGACCTGGTTGAGCACAAGCTGGACGGGGACCTGGTTAACGCCCTGGACCTGGACCATGGAGACGGGGCGTCCGGCGGCTTCGACACCCTGGGCGAGGGCCTGGTTGGCATAGAGCCACAGGCACACAAGCACCATGGCGGCAATGAACCAGTATTTCCGGACAGTCCCAGGCAATCGTAACTCCAGGTTCGCAATATAGAACGGGACAGTTTAGCGGGTGTGGGGGGATGGGCAAGCCAAACGCGCGGACGCGTTTGGAGTCGCGGGTCCAGAGTCCCGAGTCCAGGGTCGAAGAGGGAGGGTTAAGAGGAGGAAGTACGAGAGAGGAGTTGAGGAGACTTCTGGACCTGGGGGGGTGGGGGGTTTATAAAGGCTGCATGGCAGAAGAGGCAGAAGTTTTGAGTCGGGCGGGGAAGGTGCCGTGGCATGACACGGTGTGGTTCAAATGGGTGGTGATGGCGGTTTTTGCGCTGTTGATCGTGGGCAAGAGCGCGCATGTGCTTCTGGTGAAGAACAAGGGGCAGGACTTTGCGTGGCATTTGAGCGTGGGGGAGACGGTGCTCAATGGGACGCCCTACGTGAACCCGGAGGGCAAGGTGGTGGGGGACCACTATTTGCCGGGCCGAGTGTTGATCGATGCGCTGCCGGCGATATTGCCGCTGAAGGGTGCGCAGGCGGTGAGCCTAGCATTGATGCTGGCCGGCATGTGGGCGATGGTTTGGATGTGGGGGCAGATGGCCAACGGAATCAGGCCGGCGACGGTGGGGCTGCATCGGGGGGCGGTGGTGTTAGCGTTCTTGCTGCTTGCGCCGTGGGTGGTGCGGGATTTTGATGAGGCGGGGCTGCAATTCCTGCTGCTGGCGATGCTGACGGTGGCGGGCTGGTGCGTTTACCGGGGCAAGCAGATGGCGGGGGGCGCGTGGCTGGCGCTGGCGATTACGTTTAAGAGCACGCCGCTGCTGTTTTTGCCATTGCTGGTTTACAAGCGGCAGTGGGTGGCGGCGGGATCGACGGTATTGTTTGTGGTTGTATTCAATGTGATGCTGCCTGGGATTATCTGGGGGCCGGAAAAGACGCAGGAGGCGTTTGGCCATTGGTGGGCGCGGGTGCGGGAGGTGTCCAAGGGTGCGGATCCTTCGGAAAATGGGGTGGAACCACCCAAACACCAGAACCAGAGCCTGACATTTGCGATGGCGCGGTATCTGCAGACGTATCCGCCGGGTCATCCGTTGTTTATCCATGAGAAGTTCATGGATAAACAGGAACCAGCTGTGGGTGACCCCGCTTTGGCGCGGCCGCACTGGGCGTTTGTGCAGTTTTTGGATTTAGATAAGCAGACGGCCAAGCGGGTGATCATGGGAATGCTGGGGGTGATCGCGCTGGGGCTGGCGTGGCGGATGAGGAAGCGATGGGCGGTCAAGGCGTCCCGAGTCCAGGGTCCTGAGTCCAGCGTCCAGGAAGAGGGCCGGAAGACGCGTGCGCTTGCGCCGGAATGGGCGGTGGCGTGTGCGTTTGCTGTGTTGATGTCCCCTTTGGCGTGGCTGCATCATTTGACGCTGCTTTTGCCTTGCGCGTATCTGGTGATCCGGGACTTGCTGCAAAGCGGAGAGGAACGGAGGCGGCTGCGCTGGGCGGGGGTGATTGTGGTGGCGGTATGCGTGTGGGTGCTGCAGAGGGATCCATTGCCGCGGCAATGGGCGGTGCTGGTGATGTCTTATCACGAGGATGTGCTGGCGTGCCTGATCCTGGTGGTGATGGCGTTGACGGTGAAAGAGGGGGGAGGGACGTCCTGCGTCCTGGGTCCTGCGCCCAGCGTCAAAGAGAAGAGTTGAAGGCGGGTTTATTGCGGGGAGAAGCGGGCGACGAGCTGGGGGAGCTGGTTGGTGAATGCGCCGCGTGGCATGACGAAGTCAGCTCCTTTGTCGCGGGCGGCCTGGAGGAGCTCGGTGGCGACATGGGCGCCGAAAGCGATGACGGGGATGGCGGGGTTGAATGCCTTGGCGGTGGAGATGAGGGTGAGGGCATCGTCGCCGAGGTCGAGATCGACCATGATGCAGGTGACGGGGAGATTGGTTTTGCCGTCGTCGACTTGCTTGAGTCTATTTTCGAGCATTTGGACGTTTCGGGCGGGGCGGTTGGGGGCCTTGGAATCGTCGCAGACGGCGCGGATGCGGGTGGAGAAGATGAGGTCGGCGCAGCAGTAGACGATCATGTCGTAGTCCGATAATGCAGGGTGGTGTTCGACTGGGAGTTATCCACAGGCGTTTATAATCCACGATATTTCAACATGTTGCAATTGAGCTTGACGTTCGGGTTTCGGTTAGGCTAACATCTACCGAACGAGATTTGAAGAATCTTTGCAGTCAGCGAGGTCGGAACGTCGAAATGAATAGTGTGAGGCAAATGTTCGGCCCTACCAATGGTGCCGGTTTGCAAGTGAGCCCCAATCAGGAGGTACAGCCATGACAACCCAAACCTACAACTCAGGCAGCGCGAACTCTGGCGGGCAGGAGACTCTGGTGATCCTCGGTCCGGGTGGAGATTTCCTGACGCAGACTTCCGCGCAAGGGCGGCGGTTGATGCAGGGCCCGACGACATGGGAGTCAATGCGGCCGGTGGTGACGGGGCGGCATGAAGGCATTGCCGGGCGGCTGGTGCGCTCGGGCGCGGATGCGGGAATGCTTTCCCTGGCGTCGTACGACGTGGCGCGGCCTGGGCATGCGGAGGCCGCAGGAGAAGAGTCTCTGGACCTTTGCACCGCGCTGGCGGGGGAAATCGGCCAGGGGTTGAGGAATTCGAAGATGTGGTTCCGCTCGATGGCGGAGGCGCTGTTTGGCAAAGCCGTGCGGACGCCAGGCCAGAGCCGTGCGGGCGTGGCGGGGCGCATTCAGCAGCCGGCGGCCCTTTCACAAATGCATGCGGACGCAGTGGAATACACGCCTGCGCAAGTGGATTTTTACGACGAAACACCTGGGCTTTTGCCCGTCAACACCCGGACGGCGGTTTCCGCCGGCATGGAGGAGCGCAATGAATCTCACACCCAAACAGCTCAACATTCTGACCAAAATCCGGGACATCCGGATCACGCGGGGGTATTCGCCCAGTTTGCAGGAACTGGCCGACGCCATGGGGGTCAGCAAGGTCACGATCTTCGAACACGTCGAAGCGCTCATCAAAAAGGGCGCGCTGCAGCGCAAGCCCAACAAGGCACGCTCTTTGGAACTGAGTCAGGACCTCAAGCTGCCTGATGAAGAGCGGCATTCGCGGATTCCGCTGGTGGG
>CAZGOM010000227.1:0-7971 GCA_964527265.1 uncultured Phycisphaeraceae bacterium
TGGACGACACCCATAGCCGCCCATTTTTTTGCCGTGAGCTTGAATTTTCCCGGCCATCTGCTAGTTTGTAATAACAAATCACGTCACAATTTTTGGCAGCTGCTTGCAATCCAAATCCGCCACATCAAGAGGCCTTCACATGCCTTCAGCCAAATATGCACGCTTGGCTTTCACCCTTATTGAAATGCTCGTGGTGATTTCCATCACGGCCGTCATCCTCTCCCTGCTGATCCCAAGCGTGATGAAAGCCAGGGAAGAGGGCTACAAAGCCGTTTGCCTCTCCAACATGCGCCAACAGGGTATCGCTCTGGTTGGGTATGCCATGTCCTGGAAAAACTCCATACCCCCCAACGCCAGCAAGATCGATGGCATAGACAACAACGGCCCCTATCAGATCGTCGGTAGCCACTTTTGCTATGCCATGCACAGCACAGGGGGCATCAACGGCGCCAGGGTCGACAATTCCGGCCCATCGGGCGCTCCCATTCCTGTCATGGGATGGACCAACGGCCTGGGCCTCCTCTGGGCCGGCGACTTCATCCCCTACACTCTCGCTGGCGCCCGCATCCTCTGGTGCCCCGCCAACAAAACCGAAGACTTCTACGGAAAAGATGCTGGCGCCGCCAACCCCATTCAAAGCGCTCCGGGCAGGCGTTGGTCCAGCCTCAAAGACAACCCATACACCTGCATCTCCGGCACCAATGGCGGTGCCCAAACCGCTTCGTTCGGCTACGGCTACCGCTCCCTGGGCGGCCCCAACAACTACTCAAAAGGCAAGTGGGATATCGCTCTCATGGCCAATTACGTCGCCACTGTTGACGTCTGCGCCAACATCTACGGCAACACCCAGGCCTTCTCCGTCAAACGGCCCAACTATTCACACGGCAGAGCCCTCGGCGCCTACACTGGAGTCAACCGGCTCTGGTACGACGGACACGCCAAATGGTTGTATGACCCACAAGTCCGATGGGAAGCTTACAACTCCGCCATCGGAACCCTCGCCCATGACACCGGCTTCAGCAATACAGGCTACTACTCTTTCAGCGGCCCCAACGGCACGATGTCCGGCAACGCCGCTCTGGAAAACTTCTGGCGCATCTACGACGCCAACTAACAGCGGCCAAATTGCAGAGATGCCACAGCTTGAGCCCAAGTCATGTAGCTCAAGCTGTGTCTTACACGCGCTTTGGTTGTCTCCAAAAACCCTTCCTCCCCGAAATTTGGACTACACCCGCCCCACAGGCATCCATTTAAAACGGATGCCCGATCAAGGTAATCGCACATCCAAGACTTCATCCAGGACCACGCAGCCGATGGGCTATCACCTTCTGGAGGTCGGCGTGCTCCGACACGGCACACCCCATAAGAAAGCCAATCCCTTTTTCAGCTCGAATTGGAAATCATGCGACTCCGGACACCCGGCAACTTTGACACCCGGCAGCGTCTCGCCACGACACCCCAGCGCATAAACGCGCACCCCCCTCGCCCCCCTCACCTCTGTCCCTCCACCCAGAAAAAAATCGGGTAATAGTAGTTCCCAATCGCAGACCACCCCGGCGGAGCCACCCCCGACACGATCTCATGCGGATACCCCCTCAGCGAAAGCGAGGGCATCGGCGTTCCCCCCCGCTGGTCCTCCGGCCACACCTTCCAGTTCACACTGTTGTCCATCCACAAATGGTTCCCCCCTTCCGAATCAATATTCCGCACTTCCTTGGAATACGCCGTTCCTCCATTATGCGGCGCGGCTCGCCGCGGGTCGCCCGACACATTCGTGTGCAACAGGTCCGCCATCAGTGCGAATGAATACAACGGCCTCAGCGGCTGCCCCGTCTGATAGTAAAGATGAACGCTTCCATCCGGATTGCGCAGTTCCGTTTCCTTTAGGCGCACATAAGCCCCGTACGGCCCCGCCGTCTGATGCCAAAGGATGTACTCGCCCCACAACTGTCCCCCCTGATTCTCGATCAGAAGCGGCGCGGAATACGTCCAGCGAAATTCCGCATTCGCATTCATGTCCACAGCCCCATAAGTAGGGCAATACCGCGTTTTCGCATTTGGAAACAGATCTTTGACATCCTGCGTCACAAGCTCAGGAACCACCGGCACCGAAACCACCTGCGGACCCGGATCCCACACCTCCGTCCACCCCGCCGCCAGGCGCGGCACCCACTCCTTATTGCTCTCCATATACACCCGATACGAAATCCCCGTCTGCCTCAGATTCGATGCACAAAGCACCTTCTGCGCCACCGCCCGCGACCGCGCCACCTGCGGCAAAAGCAACGCCAGCAGCACCGTGGTAATCGATATGCACACCAAAAGCTCAATCAGCGTAAATCCACGATACCGCATGCTCGCCTCCGGATGAAATGAGTTCATAAACAACGATAATTCAGTTTACACAACCAACACCTTAAGTAAACAATAAATCACGCTGCGGCTCTTGGGGGAGTTTCCACCTCTACCCGGCTGGCGTGGTCTTCCATTGCCCCGTGGAAGTCAGGTGGTGCATCAGATGCCGTTCAGCCTGCGCAGAAATGATTCCGCATGCCCCGGTAGTGCAATCGTGTTTAGCGCGGCCACAAATACCGGCGTCACAGCCTTGAACTTGGCAATCAGATCCTGGTCCTTGATGTAGCTTCACTCAATCCGCGTGGGCTTGACCTGATCTATCAGCGTCAACGCCGCCTCTGCCGAGCCAAACGCTCCTCCAATGGCGCGAATGGAAGGCAGATATCCGAACGACGCAGTGTGTTAGACATAGAAGAATTGTTCCCGGTGAGAAGCCCGCAAGCAAACGTGCCCAAACGGGGGGAGTAAAGGCTCTGATCTTTCCCCGCATCTTTTGTCTTCATCCTGGAGGGATGACAGAATTAAGCCGATGGTTGAGCGTGCATTTCGGGTGCCACGCGACACCACCGGTAAAAAACAAACAATAAGCTCTTGCACGCGCCTGCTTCCATGCAGACAAGCCTGTAACAAGCCAATCCTTGACTCACTTCATCTTTGTAAATGTGATTTCAAAATCTTGTAAATCTGTGTCCAAAGCGATCTTGCAGGACGTAAGTGGCATACTCCCCCCCAGATAAAAACCTTCTCTTCCTTCGTGTCTTCGCGACTTCGCGGTAAAACTCCGCCTCTTTCTTCACACTCCGTATCAAGACCTTCGAACGCCACACAACAAAAAAAAACGCGGAGCCCGAAACAGGCCCCGCGCTCACTAAAAACTCTACCTGAATCTCACTCACCCTTGGGCGGCTGCGTCACCCCAAGGTTGTCAATGAAGATCGTCGGGTTCACCACCGGCAATTCATCATTGATGTAAAGGATATTCGGCCGTGCATCCACAATCACCTTCGTCAGCGTCAGCGGGTAGTCCACCGGCACGCTGCCCATATAAATCTCACGCTTCAGCTTCGGCGCGGTCAATTCCTTGGGCGGCACAGGCTTGCCCTTCGTTGCCTTGGGGTTGTTCTTATTCTGCTCCGTCCATACCTTCAATGCGGCCTCGTACTCGGCCTTCTGCGTGTCGTACGCCTTCATGTCCTCCTGGTATTTCGCCGTCGCAGCATCGAAGTCCACCTTGTGCTTCGCGTCCTTTTCAGGAATCGCAAGCAGTTCCGGGCTCGTCGACGCCCACCAGTTGTAGTTCTTGGGCCAGTACGCTTCCTGGTCCGCGCCGGGATACATCCCCACCACGGGGAAGCGGATCGTGTCCCAGCCCAGGAAGCTCACCATCGACTGACCATGCGGGTCGGAAGCATTGCTTGCCCCGGCATACTGGTTGCCCGTGCTTGTCCACACGCGCCCCTTGGCATCCACCACTTCAAACATGATCCGGCCCCAGCCCGCGTTGCCCTTCACGCGCAGCGTGAACTCATACGGCCGCCCTTCCAGCTTGATCGGCTCCGCCAGCTTGAATTCCACATAGCGCGGCAGCAGCTTCCGCTCATCCTGGTCAGGCTTTAGCGTCACCTTGAGCGCCGTAGCTCCATCCTCCGTCACATAAGAGGTCGCAAAATCCCCCTTCAAACGTGGCGTATCCCAGTGGCTTTCCACAACCGTATTCCGCTCCGTCACTTCCACAAGCTGCTTGGGGTTGTCAAAATCCAGCAATTTTTTGCCCGTGTCGGTGTCTGTCTTTTCCACAGGCACTGCCGTCAAAACACTGCTCAGCGTGCAATCGGTGATGTACACCGGCGCGGTGCTCGCCTCCAGTGCGATGGGCCCATTCCCCACCGGCATCGGGTTGCCGTAGATGTCCCACATCTTGGGCGTCCCTTCCTTGGCCAGCGTCACTTTCTGCACCCCGTTGGCCGTCCACACGCCGTACACGTGCGATCCATCCGGCTTCTGGAAATCCACCACATGCAGCGATGTGTTGGGGGTCTTGAGATTCCCCACCGGCTTGGCCCGGTCCAGCACCTGCGTCAGCCATGCGTACGCGGGATACACCGGCTTGGGATTGATCTCCGGGTCTCGGAAGCAATACCCGCCCGAACCCCAGTTGCTCCAGTGGTAGTCGTCGGAAGGGTCCTTGATCAGCCCGGCCGCCGCCATCCGCTGGATCCCAAGCTGCAGCGCGATCATCGCCTCCCGCACCGCAATCGTTTCCTGTTCATACAGCGACAATGCGCCCGCCTCCGTCGCGTGGTAAAGCGCTTCCGTCGTCCAGATCGGCTTGTCATACCCATACTTCTTGAGCGCACGCTTCATCTCATGCGTGTTCCCCAGCAGCGTCAGCCAGTCCGGCTGCCGCTCGGGGCTGCGGCTGAACATCGCCCCTTCCAGCCCGATCACATCGAAGTTCTCCTTGGGGAACCCGCGTTTCAAATACTCCGTCGCCACCACCGGGTAGTCGTTGATCAGGATGATCTTCACCTCAGGGTCGATCTTCTTGATCGCCGACGTGTATTTCTTCACGTTCTCAAATTGCTTCTTGAGCTTGGTGTCTTCGGCTTCGGGCATGTCATAAGGTTTGCCCCCCAGAAGTTCGCTGTAACGCCGCACCAGGCTCAGCGAAGACCGCGACTCATGCAGCACCTTCACAGCGTAGTCGTTGGAATTCTTGATCGCCGCCAGCGCCTTGGGCACCGTCGCCATGAATTCCTCTTCGTTCCACCACCCTTCGCCGCTCTGATAGTTCTTCGCCCCAGGCAGGTTGTTGAGCCCGAATTGGATGTTGTACTTCTCCTTGAACTGCTTCAGCAATTCACCCGGCTCCGCCGGCTCACCGTCTGGATTGCCGCCCTCCTTAATCCGCGGAGATCCGCCATACGTATGCCGCCAGCCGCCCTTTTCCATGAGAGATCCGAGGATCTCCACCTGGTTGGCCTGCGGCCGCACTGAATGCGCATGCCAGAATTCCCAGATCCCAAACGGCGATTCATCCGCCGTCGCCTTGCGCGTGTCCGGCGCAAGCACGGCAAACGTCGTGTCGCGTTGCTGCACCGTCTTCCCATCGATGTCCACCGCCACCTTCGATGCAAACCAACCCCGCTTGCCGGGCGTCACATCCAGATTCACCGTCTTGCTCTCGCCTGGCGCCAGCGCCACCTTCTGTTCCACCGTCCAGCTCTTGCGTTCCACCAGGTGCTCTTCACCCGTCCCCGGGCCGGAACAATCCACATACGCGCGCACATTCTGCGCCTTGTCTGACCGGTTGGTCAGCGTCATCTTGAACACCTGCTTCTGCGTGTCATGGAACACGTTCCCCAGTTCGTCCATCGCGTAGGTCATCGTCACCGGGGATTTCTCCACCGATGCCGCCAGCACCACCACGTCGCTGGGTGCGCCGGCAGGAATCTTGCCGAACGTATTGGGGTCCGGCGGCTTCACATGCGTGTTCATGTCACGTGTGAACTCAAGATCGAATCCCCCGAATTCCTTCACATTCCCCGTCTTGGCCATCGGAACTGCCAGGTGATAAAGATTCCCCTTGCGGCCGTCAGCCAGCTTCACCGGGATCATCGACACCACGCTCTGATTCGTCGCCCCCGAGGTCAGCGTCGGCACGTCCACCACGATGTCTTCCAGGATCCCGTTCATCCCTCCGAAATAACCCACCCGCACCGTGGTCCGCGCCTCATGCCCCGCACGCCCCTCGGAAAAAGCCAGCAGGTGCAGCACGCTGTACTGGTCACCCTTCACATCCACCACCGTGCGGCCCAACGTGTCCGTCGTCGTGCGGCTGAAATACGCCTTGTTGTTGGTCGTCGGGGTCTTGATCCCCGCCATCGACGAAGCGATATCCACCACACCCGTTTCCGGCACATAGAAAGTCACACCCGAATTTCGGATGAATCCCTTGGGCGCCTCTCCCGCCGCCAGCTTGCCCACCGGCGCGTCGCTTCCCTCGATCTTCGCATTCACCTTCTGCGACAGTTCCAGGATCGGCTTAGCCGCGCCCAACTCCAGCGCCCCCACACTCAAACCAGAAAGCTGCGCCGCCCCCGCCAGCCCAATGCTCAGCGCCAGCGGCGCTTTGGTCCGCTGCCGCATCTCCACCACCGGCCCCACCATCACTTCAATCGTTTCTTTCCCCACCAGGATCTTCACCGGCAACGCCTGCTCCGCCGGTGTCGTCGTCGCTGCCGTATTGCGCCCGGTCGTGAACTGATCCCCCTTCGCTCCTCGCGTAAACACAAACGCCTCCGGCGGCCGTGGCGGCAGCGTCGCAGGGTCCACAGCCGGAGCCCCTGGCGCCGGCTTTGGCGGCGCCGGCACAGCCGCCCCGAAATCCACCCGCACCGTCCCGCCCGCCGGCAGCACCACCGACCCCGTGATCAAAAATGTCTCCGCATTCACTCCCCCCAGACTCACCACGTAAGGCGTTGTCTTCTGCTTCGGATTCGTCGATGCTGTCGATTTAAACACCCCGCCCGCCGTTTCACCGGTCCCCGCCGCCTCCCACTTGGCATCCACACCCTTAAACGGCCCCTGGTTTTGCGCCACCCCCACACTGCCCATACCCAGCACCATCAGCATGCACGCCGCCGCCAAACGAACCCTCAGTGTCTGCTTTCGCATAAAATCCTGCTCTCCATGAATATTTGTCGCCAATT
Organism: uncultured Phycisphaeraceae bacterium; assembly: GCA_964527265.1. Taxonomy (GTDB): domain Bacteria; phylum Planctomycetota; class Phycisphaerae; order Phycisphaerales; family Phycisphaeraceae; genus CAZGOM01. Next base: position 7,068 of record CAZGOM010000227.1, read on the forward strand.
CGGCGCGCAAGGTGAAAGGAAGCCACAACCAACTTACCGACGCATCCAAGGTTATAAGGTTCCATCAATCAAATCAAAAAAGACATACTTTCTTTAAAATTCCACAAAAGTTTAACGTCTAACCTCACAGGTAAACCCATACTTCAATCTCCCTCCATCAAATTAAAGACCTCGGTTGAATAATCCCTCAAACACCCCCTCCCATGCCTTCCAAACACCTCGATCGACGAAACTCGGCGCGCGCAAAACCCGACACCGAGCGCGCCGCTTTCTCACGCCTCAACACCCTTCCCATTAAAATAAATCTCTCCGGCCTGGCCTGCCGCCTCATCTACTGGGGCCTCAATCCCTCCAACGCCACTGACGTAAACCCTCATTCTCACTCATTTTACGAGACATGTTACGTCTTCACCGGCGCTGGCTCCGTCCGCATCCAAAACCGCACCCACCCCCTCTCCCAAGGCTCCCTTTTCCTCCTCCGCCCCAATCAAATTCACCGCATCCGCTCCTCCCAATCCCACCCCATGGGCCTTGTTTTCTGGGCTTTTTCGCTCGAATCCGAGCCCGGACTCCTAAACGACTCCCCCGACCTCCATGCCCTCGCCAAGGCCTTCATCCGCTCCACCAAAACCACCGTAAAACCCCCTGAAAACAGCATTAAACCCCTCCTCTCCCTCATCACCTCCGAAGCCCAAACCCGCCCCCCGGCCCCAGGTTTTTCCTTCGCCGTCACCGCCCTCACCCGCAAGCTCATCCTTGAAACCCTCCGCGCTTTTGCCCTTTTTCCCGCTAAAAACGCCACTTCCCTCACGACCCCGCACACCACCGCCCCGCCCGTCGCCCGTGCCCTCCTTTTCATCCACGACAACTTCATGCGCCCCATCACCGTCGGCCAGATCGCCCA
>CAZGOM010000228.1:0-7964 GCA_964527265.1 uncultured Phycisphaeraceae bacterium
GACAAGGATTTCGCCCAGGAAGGCACCCGCCCCATCACGCGCCTGCCTGAGACGGCCAGGGAGCTTGACCCCTACGACCTGGTCATCATCGGCGACGTCGACCCCACCTATTTCTCACCCGATCAGATCAAGCTGCTCAGGGACCATGTGGCCATCCGCGGCGCCGGGCTGCTTTGGATCGGCGGCGATCAATACACGCCCCGTGCTTATGAATCCACGGGGCTGGCCAGCCTGCTGCCGATGCGCCGTCCGGGGCAGGTTTCGCGCACACGCTCAGAAGGTGGAACGCTTTCCATGCGCCCCACCGCGCAGGCTGGGATTCTGGGGGTGATGCGCATCGCCACCAAGCCGGATGTCAAGCAAACAGTGGCCGGGTGGCCGGCCGTGCTTCCGCCGCTGATTTACGCGCAGGATGTCGGACCCCTCAAGCCCGGTGCCGAGGCGCTCAGCTTGCTCACCTCGTCCCGCGAGGGCGGCACGGAAACGGGGGGCGTGCCAGGTGTTGTGCGGTCACGTTATGGCGCAGGCCAGGTGGTCTACACGGCGACCGATGAGACATGGCGCTGGCGCCTGGGTGTGGGTGAGCTTTATTTTGAACCCTACTGGGTGCAGATGATCCGCATGCTGGCGCGATCCCGGCTCCTGGAAGGCGCGGGACGGGCGACGCTCACCGCCGCGGGGCGTAGAGCGGTGATCGACTTGCCCATGAGTATCGAGATGACGCTGTCAGATCAGACGCTGATTGACCGGAACATGCAGTCCATCCAGGTGGGTGTGTTTGAGGCGGGTCGCCCCGGCGGCACGCCGCTGGAGACGCTGCGCCTGGGTCGTGTAAGCCGAGCGGAAAACGCCGGCCCGGCGGAGTATCGGGCCGTGTGGCGTCCCGGCACCGTGGGCGAACGCGTGTTGCGCGTCATTGAGCCTGGGCTGGAAGACCTGAACATTCAAAGGCCGGTGCTGGTGGCTTCCAAGCCCGGAGAACTGCGCAACCCGCTGCCGGACCATGGGAACCTGGAACTGCTTTCCCGCCAGACCGGCGGTCAGATGGTGGCGCTGGAAAAGCTCGACACGCTCAAGGCGCTCATTCCCGACCGCGCGCGGCGCACCCCCGACGACATCAAGCTCCCCATTTGGAATTCTGGTCTGGCCCTGTTCGCCGTGGTGTTTTTACTCACGGCGGAATGGATCGGCAGGAGGCTCATTCGGCTTGTGTAACGCCTGTTACAAAGCCCGTAGCGAAAAAGGCTTGATGGCGGCGCTAGGATCAACGAGGCTGGATTGCTTATGAAAGACATCGTCAGACAACTTCAAGCGGTGGGAGCGCTGACGCGCTGGCTGCTGATTGCCCAACGGCTTAGCCAGGGGGTCGCGGTTGCGCTGGGGGTGTTTCTGGCCTTGGCTGTGGTGGATTATTTGCTCGTGCTGCCCGCATTGGTGCGGTCGGTGGCGGGGGTTGTGCTGGTGGCGGCGGGCGTGTTCTGGCTGGGGCGGAGATTGTCGGTGGCGGCCCGTGTGCGCCCGGGCGTGACGGAATTGGCGTTGTATGCCGAGCGGCTTCATCCGGAATTAACCGGTCGGCTTGCCGCCGGTGTGGATTTTTATCTTTCGCCCGAACGCTACGCTTCGCCTGAAATGACCGGCGCGATGCGTGATGCTTCGATGCAGAAAGTCACCAGCGCGCTGGAAGGCGTGAAGCTCAAAGGCCTGATTGATCCCAGGCCGACATTGAAATTAGCCGGCGTTGCAGGTGCTGTTGTGCTCTTGATTGCGATCCTGGCCGCGGCCATGCCGGTTTACGCAGGCGTTGCGGTTAAGCGCTGGGCGCTGCCCTGGATGGAGACCCCCTGGCCCAGCCAGCACATGCTTGAATCCGGCATGGGCGATATCAAGGTGTGGCCCAGCGACCAGCCCGTGCGCCTTCGCGCCAGTGTGGCGGGGCCGGTGGCGCAAGTGACCAAGCGCGTACGCGCGCATTATCGCTGGCGCAGCGATGAGGGTGGCGCGCAGTCTTGGCAGTCGGTCATCATGAACCGCGCCCCGGGCGGGTCGGATCGGATGGACCCGTACGAGTCGCTTCTGCTCCTGCCGTCGTCTTTGGCATCGGCCGGCAATGTCATGCTCGATTTCAGCTTTGAGATGAGCCAGCAGGAGACCAGTCAGCAATCTCTCGCTCTGGTGAAGCGCCCTGGGGTCAAAGAGTCGTACATCAAGATCACTCCTCCGGCATACGCCAAGGGGCTGGTTTCTGAAACGGTCCTGAAAGTGGAGCCCGACGGCTCAGGCATCGGCGCGGCATCCGGCCTGGTCGGCTCACAGGTGGAGATCGGCCTGACCTTCAACAAGGGCTTGCCGTCTCAATCCGGCGTGTGGGAAAAAGCCGTACCCGGCCTGGGGAGCATGACAGGCCTCCAGATCAAGGAAGAAACGGATAAAAGCGGCAAAAGTGGTTACGTCCAGGGGCTGAAAATCACTTTTGTGCTCGGAAAAACGGCCGAAACCCCTGTCCGTCTCAAGGATGAACATGGCCTGGAAAGCCAGTCCGAACAGGTCTGGCGCATTGATGCCGTCACCGACCAGATGCCCACCGTCGCCATGCTCAAGCCCATCACCGATGAGTCCGTCCTGGCCACCGCATTGGTCCCCCTGGAAGCCGGCGCACAGGACGATGTGGCCGTTGAGGATGTGAGCATTGAAATGTCCCGCCAGCCCGCCGCCTCAGCGCAAGCACCCACCACCCAGCCTGCCGCCGCTGCGGCTCCCGGTGTCGTCATTGCCGGCAATGCTGGTCGCTCCGGCCGTCTGGCCGTGGCCATGAACCTCGACCTGGCCACCCAGGAAGTTAAGCCCGGTGACGTCCTCACGCTCATCGGTGTGGCCCGCGACAACTACCTCCTGGACGACAAGCGCCACGACCCGGCCCGCTCCGCCCCCCGTCAGATCCGCATCATCGACGAAGCAGCCCTGGTCGCCCAGCTTCGCGGCGACCTCACCGGCCTGCGTCAGGCCGCCGCCCGCACTGAAGCCACCCAGGCTCAGGCGCAGAGCGCCAAGACCGCCAAACAGGCCCAGCCTCAGCAGGACGAAGTCTCACGCAGGGTGCAATCCCACCAAACCATGCTCCAGCAGGTCCAGTCCCGCGTCGAAATGAACCGTTTGCAGGACACCTCAATCAAGGAAACTTTAAGCAAGGCCCAAACCGCCCTTCAAGACGCTCAGAAGGCCGACGAAGCCGCCCGCCAGGAACTGGGCGAATCCGCGAAATCCCAAGCGGAGGAAGCCCAGGAAAAACACGAAAAAGCCCAGGAAAACCAAGGAAAAGTGCGCAAAGCGCTCACCGAATTGATGAACGCCATCGACCAGGGCCGCGACACCCTGGCCGTCCAGTCGCAAATCCAGCAAATGCTCAAGGATTTGCAGGCCGCCATGGCCAAAACCCATGAAATAATGCCCAAAACAATGGGCAAAAAGGCCGAAGAACTCACCAAAGAGCAAAAAGAAGCCTTGGGAAAAATCTCCCGCCAGCAGGAAGACCTGGCCAAGCGCTCCGAAGCCCTGACCCGCCAGATGCAGGCAACCGCGCAGGAACTGGCGCGCCAGGAATCACCGGATGCGCAAGCCTCCGCGCAGGCGATGAACGACTCGGCGCAGACCGCGCGGGAGGAGAATCTGACGCAGTCGCTGGGGCAAAGCGGTGAGTCGGCGCAAAAGAACCAGCTTTCACAAGCCTCCGCCCAGCAGAAGCAATCTCAAAAGACGCTGGAAAAGATGCTGGAAAAGCTGCAGGAGCAGGAGAAGATCAAACGTGAACTTCTGCAGCGCAAGCTGATGGAACTGGTTGAGAAGGTCAAGCGGCTCATCGAGACGCAAAAAAACATTAATGAGGAGACGCCCAAGGCCAAGGCACTTGTGGCGATGGATGTGCTGCAGTCGGAAGTGCGGGGGCAGGCGGTGGTGGTTACGGCTGAGGCGAAGGAGAATCCGCTGGCAGCCAAAGCCGTAGGGTTTCTTGTGGCGGCGACGGAGCGGCAGGCGGATGCAATCCGTGCCATTCGCGCCAACGATGGCCCGGCGACGACCACCGGCCAGCAGCAGGCACTGGCCCAGCTTATGGCGGCGCTGGCGGAGCTGGAGAAAGAAGCCAAGCCATCGAGCGATCAGGATGATGAGAAAGAGAAGCTCAAGGCTGCGTATCTGGCGCTGGCCAAGGAGCAGGGAGACCTGATCGAAAAGGTAAAACCCTTCACGGGCAAGGAAACCCTGACGCGCAAGGAGCGCGCCGATGCGTTTGAAGTGGCCAAGCTGGAGGAGGGCATCCGGGCCAAGGCGGCGGAGTTGGGTGTGAAAGTGCAGAACACATTGACGTTCAAGGCGATTCATAAGGTGATCGATAAGTCTGCGCTTAAAGCCGTGTCGGGGTTGAAGCTCAATGCTTCAGATGTGACGATTCCGGGGTATCAGGCAGATGTGAAGGAACAGCTCGAGGCAATGGCGCAAGCGTTGGAAGATTCCCAGCGCAAGGATGATTTTGAGGAGAAGAACCCCGGCGAGGGCGGCGGCGGAGGAGGCGGAAAGAAGCCGTTGATTCCGCCCGTCGCGGAATTGAAGCTGCTGCGGCAGATGCAGAAGTCGATCATCCGCCAGACGGCGGCGGCGGAAGCGGGCGCACAGCAGGCACGCGTGAAGAACGACCGGGCGGGCTTGGAGAGCCATAAATCGCGCGCGCTGGAATTATCGTTGCAACAACGGGAATTAAGTGGAATTGGTGAGGAGCTGATCAATAAGCTTTCACAACAGCCAGGAGGCGGACAATGACTTATTTTGGAAATTTGAAGTCAGAAGTTAGAAGTAAGACATGGATATCGATGGTCATGGGCGTGATTGCATTTGGGAGTGTTGCCATGGCGGCTGAGGATGCCAAGCCTGCGCCGGTTGGTGCTGCGGCGCAGCCGACTTTGGATGATCTGCTTGATATTGGCGGGAAGCCTGCTGCAGGCACTACGCCAGCGCCCGCCGGGGCGGCGGAAGCGCAGCCGGGCTTACCGCAACTGGATGCGCAGGCGCGCAAGGCGCTTGAGAAGGAAGAGAAAGAGGCGGCGGATGCGTTCCGCAAAGCCGTGAGCGAGATGTATCAGGTTTCCGAACGCATCGGGAAGGAAGCGGATACATCGCGTGATGTGCAGCGGGACCAGGAAGAGATCGTCAAGAAGCTGGATCAGATCATCGAAACGGCGGAAAAATGTCAGGGCGGCGGAAAGGGATCACCCAAATCAGGCCCCCCCAAGGAAAAGAAGCAGAACGGCAGTCAGAAGAACCAGCAGCAGGGCAAGAAGCCAGGCCAGCAGCAGCAGCAGCAAGCTTCTGCGGGAAGCACGCCGGGCAAGTCGGGCGGAGTGACGGGCGGATCGGGCATCACCACGCCGCTGGCGGAATTGCGTGAACGCTGGGGCAGCCTCCCGGGTCGTGTGCGTGAACAATTGATGCAGGGCGTGCAGGAGAAGGTGAGCCCGGTATACCGCGAGTGGACCGAGCAGTACTACAAGCGCCTTGCCGAGGAGCAGCCATGAGATTTCAGGGCCGCAAGGAGTCAGGGAACATCGGGTCAAAGGCCATGGCATTGGCATTGGCGTTTGGCGTGGTGTTGTCGGGTGCGCCGGGTGGCGCAGGGCGGTTGGTCGCGGCGGAGCCGGTGGATCTGAATGCGGATTTTGTTGAACTGACACCGGAGATCAAAAAATCAATCTCGCGTGGACTGGCATATCTGGCGACAACGCAGCAGCCCAACGGAAACTTTGGGCAATCCGGCTATGACGTGGCAGTCACATCTCTCGCGTGCCTGGCGTTCATGGCCGATGGCAACCTGCCGGGACGGGGCGAATACGGCACGCACGTGGAAAAGGGTCTGAATTACGTACTTTCGTGCTGCTCCAGCACAGGGTTGGTATCAGGGGCCAATGGGGGGAGCTCGATGTACGGCCACGGGTTTGCAACCCTGTTTCTGGGCGAAGTGTATGGCATGACCAATGACCCCCGAGTGCGCGACGCGCTGATCCGCTCGGTGCGGTTGATCGTTAATGCGCAAAACTCCGAGGGCGGGTGGCGATACACGCCCATGCCGATGGATGCGGATGTATCGGTGACGATCTGCCAGATCATGGCGCTGCGTTCAGCCAAAGAGGCGGGGATCGGCGTTCCCAAAGAGACGATCGACAAGGCCATTGCCTATGTGAAGCGGTGCCAGAACATGCAGGACGGGGGATTCAATTACCAGGCCAACGGCGGTGGGTCCGCGTTTCCCAGGTCGGCCGCGGGGGTGGCCAGCCTGTATTACGCGGGGGTGTATGAAGGGGATTCCGTGAAGCTGGGGCTGGAGTATCTCAAGCGCTCGCGTAATGACAACAGCTACGGGCATTATCAGTACGGGCATTACTATGCGTCCCAGGCGATGTTTCTGGCAGGGGGGAAATACTGGCGCGACTGGTACCCCAAGATACGCGCGGATTTCATCGCCAAGCAGAACACCGACGGAAGCTGGGAAGGTGATGTAGGACGCGAATACGGCACGGCGATGTCCATTCTGGCGGTGATTGTGCCCAACCGGTATCTGCCCATTTTCCAAAGGTAATCGGCATGCGGGGAGCAATAAGGATGCTGGTGTGCGCGGCCGCAGCGCTTGCGGTTTGCGGTGTCGTGCAGGCTGACACACTGGTGGAAGTATGGGATGCGAAGCTGCGTGTGACGCGCGGCACACTGCAAGGTGTGTCAGATGCCATGGTGACGTATTTTGATGAGAACCGAGCGTATCAAACTCTCTCGCGTGATTCGCTGGTTCGCGTGCGCGTGGTGCCTAAAGCGACAACGCCAACGGCCAATGCTCAGGGTGGCGGGACCGGTGGTTCCGTAAGTGATGATGGGCTGGTCCGTGTTACGACGCGTGATGCAATGGGGAATATCGTGGTTCGGATGGTGCGGCCGCCTGCCGGGTGGGCGGGCCTCAGAGGTGGACGGATGGCGCCCAATGTGCAGCCGGTCGTGGTAGAGCCGGAAAAGCCCAAGGAAGTGAAGCTTGACGGGCCGGGTTGGCTTTGGCTGACGGATGGGCAGAAACTGAAGGCGACGTTTAAAGGGCCTGCGACGGGGGAGCAGATGTCCTTCAGTTCAGACCGGTTGGGGGAGTTTACGGTGCCGGTGGACAAAGTGTCCCGGTTTTGGCCTGACACGCTGGTGGAGCCGCTCGCGGGAACGGAGGGGCAGGATACGTTGCTATTGGCCAATGGGGATCGTGTGGGGGGCTTTGCGGAGTCGCTGGATGAGAAGGGTATCCGGTTTAAGCCGCAGGGGGCGGAGGAATCGATGACGCTGGGGCCGGCGCAGGTTGCGGGGTTCCTGCTTTCCAACCCGCCTGCGACAGGTTCGGCAGGGTTGGTATTGGTGACGCTGGGGACAGGGGAAGTGCTGGGGGCGTCAAGCATCAAGGTCTCTGACGACAAGGTGGGAGTGACGCCGTCGCTGATTGTGCGGTCGGGTGGGGAGCCGTTGGAAGTGCCGCTGGCGGAGGTGGCGACGATGGATTTTTCCGGCCCGTCGGGACGCCTTGTGGCACTGAAAGAAATCCCGCGGCAAGTGGTGGGTGGGGAAGATTTTCTAGGTTCGCCGAATATGCCGGTGGACAACGCGCAGGGAACATTGCTTCAAGCACCGGTGACAGTGCGGTACGCCCTGCCGGCAGGGTCTGCGCGGGTGTTGTTCACGGCCCGGGCCTGGTGCCTGCCTGAGAGCCGGGAGCAATCAAGGAAATGGACGCGGTTTGATGCGAGTGTGTTGATGGCGGGGCAAAAGAGTCCGGCGTGGAAGGCGCGCTTTGAATTTGGCAAAGAGGAGCGCGTAGTGCTGGAGGCTGGGCCGGGACCGATGGATCTGGTGCTGGATGAAGGGGATAACGGGCCGGTGTTGGATCGGCTTTTGCT
>CAZGOM010000229.1:0-7926 GCA_964527265.1 uncultured Phycisphaeraceae bacterium
TGAGGTGGTCCTGGAAGATGTCGATGGCGACGGTGTGCTGGCCTTTTTTGCAGTAAAGACGGGCGAGGTTGATGGCGGCATTGGGGACATTGATGGGATCGAGGGTCATGGCCTGACGCCAGCACCAGATGGCGCGGTCGATCTGGCCGCGCATGTTGAGGCTGGCGGCGAGGTGGGCGTAGCAGAAGGGGCATTCATCGACGAGGAGGCGGGCCTGATAGAACATTTCCTCGGCTTTTTCGTGTTGGCCGAGGTATGCGTAGCAGAGGATGCGGTGGCAGTAGGAGGGTTCGTTGTTGGGGTCGATACGGGAAAGGGCTTCGAAGGAGGCGATGGCGGGCTCATAACGGCCGGCGTGGAGGAGGGCGAGGCCCATGTGGAGCTGGGCCTCGGTGTCTTCGCCGCGGAGATCGATGGTGCGGGAGAAGGATTGGGCGGCTTCGGCGTAACGGGCGAGACCGGCGAGGGTGAGGCCCATGGCAAAGTGCCAGTCGCTTTGAGCGGGGTCTCGGGAGAGCGCCTGCTTGAGTTCTTCAAGCGCTTTGTCCAGCTGGCCGGAGAGGTAATACTCGTGGGCGCGCTGGGCGTGGTATTCGGGTTCGAATTCGCTGCTCATGGGGTGCCCGGCGTGGTGTGCGGGTATGGCTGCTTCTCATGTTATCGGCCGTTGGGTACTGTTACCAATAGGTTGGGCGGGGTGAGAGCGGAAATTTTGGTACTGGTGTAGGAATTGGGTGGATCGTCTACCACTAAGACACCATGACTCTAAGGTCAGAGAAGGGTAGAGAAGAGGGGATTTGGGATGTTTGTCGGTAAGGGTGTTGTAAGTCGAGATGTGGACAGAACATATAAATTTGGAAAGAATAAATAGTTTTTTTATTTAATTATATTGACTTGATGTGGTGATTGGTTATAATTATGTTGCGGGGTAGAGTGAGTGTAGGGGCTGGGGTGGTTTTTTAACATCAAAAAAGGGAGTGTTTTATGCGCGGGATGACATGGGTTGGGGGTTTGTGTGCGGTGGTGGCAACGGGGTTTATGTTTGCGGGAATTGCTGGGGGTGAGGACAAGGCGGCGGCGACGCAGGCGGGAGAGGGTGCGGGGGCTGGAGGTGTCGGGCGGACGGTGGTTGCGCCGATGTTGCCGGTGAAGCAGGAGGGTGGACCGGCAGCGCCTGCGGGGGAGAGGCTGGCGGAGCGGCTGGCGAAGGTGAGGGGGAACCTGGGGGAGATCACCAAGGCGGCGGAGGTGGTGGCGCAGCGGTGGACAGAGAAGAAGCAGGTGCTGATTCATGTGCCGTTCGGGGGTGATGGCAGCAACTTCACGATGGAGATGACGTCGCGGGCGGGTGGGCTGGATAATTTCCGAAGCAACACGGTGAGGCAGAAGGATCGGAGCGCGAATGATGTGATTTTGTATGCGCCGCGGAGTTGGGAGAAGGGTGGGAAGTATGTGATGGAGGATGGGGCCAAGCGGAAGGGGGAGGGTTGGCTGGTGGTGGTGTTTGGATCCAAAGCGGGGATGCCGGAGGGGGTGCCGGGCGACATTGTGATTGACAACTTTGCGCCCGATGGGAGTGAGCGGGAGGCGGCGGTAAACCAGATGGTGAACTGTGTGAACGGTTGGGTGTTTCAGTGTGAACTGACGAGCGCGCTGACGCGGCGGGGGGTGTACCCGGGAATTTTGAAGGGGATGACATTGCCGGGATCGACGGCGCATAACAAGGAGTATCAGAAGGGGAAGGCGGAGCTTTATCCGTGTGAGAAGGCGATTGGCGCGGGCGTGCTGGGGGCGGCGTACCTGGATGGTTTGGATAGCGCGCTGAAGGATCTTTATACGCCGGAGTGTCAGGCGCAGATTGAGAAGGCGGCGACGCTGGCGGCGGGGCGGATCAAGGATGGGGGGACGGTGTGGATGGCGAGTTTCACGCACATTCTGGATGGGGAGGTTTTTTTGAATAATTACGCGCCGACAAAGGCGTTTCGAGGAATCAGCCATGGGGGGCAGGGACAGACGTTCACGAAGAATTTGAAGAAGGGGGATTTGTTGTTCTGGTTTGGCGAATGGACGCTGAACATGCCCTGGTTTGATTACATGACGGTGATCAGAAGCACGGGAGCGGATTTCATTCCCTGCGTGAGGTTATCGAAGGAGGCGTTTGAGCCGATGGAGCATGACGATCTGTATTACGACTTGAAGACGCCGGATGCGTTGATGGTGTTGGAGCAGAAGTGGCCGATGGATGCGGCGGTGGTGGAGATTCCGTTTGCGCCGGGAAAGATGGGTCCGGTGACGGGTGTGTATCTGGCGCTGATGTATCGGATGCTGGATGAGCGAATTGCTTTGAGATTGGGGTCTGGGGTTTAGTGTCTGGGGTCTGGTCAGAGGGAGGGGCGTTTTTGTGGGGTTGGGGTGGATCGTTTACCACTAAGACACTAAGACACGAAGGTCGGATAAGGAAGAGGGATGAGGGAGGAGAGGTGGAGAAGGATTGTTTTAGGTATGGATTTACGAGGATGGGCGACGACGGATGGATATGGAGTGGGGCAAGTAGAATGGAGTTGGTGATGGGTTTTTGGGGTTGTTTTTATTGATGGGGGTGGTGATTGGAAGCGTTGCAAGAGAATGAGTTGGAGAGGGTTCACTGCGGTCGGTGCGGGTATCCGCTGGTGGGGGTTGGGCGTGAGGGGAATTGTCCGGAGTGCGGGGCTTCGGCGGCGGGGGCTGTGAATGTGGCGGAGTTTTTTGCGCGGGATGAAGCGCGAATTAAGTGGACGCGGCTGGGGCTGAATGTGGTGCTGTTGGGGTTTGGGCTGGAGATGATCTGGGCGGTGGTGTATGGGGTGCTGGTGCTGGGATTGGATTTGGGTGCATGGTCGACCCAGATGGGCTATAGCGGCCACACGCGTGTGACGGATGTGATCCTGATGGTGAATGCGGCGGTGCTGGTGCTGACGCCGCTGAGCGGCGTGGGGGCGGCGTATCTGCTTTTTTATGGGATAACGCGGGTGAATAAGACGGGATGGGCGGTGAGGGCGCGGGTGGGGCTGATTCTGCTTTTTGCGTTTGTGGCGATTTGCATGGGAAGCGCATGGGTGTGGTGGTCGATGCCGAGTTTTAATGTGGCGAGTGTGTTGTGTTATTGGCCGAGCGTGCCGACGCGATTTGGATTATTGATGGCGGTGTTGCTGGCGGGTGGGACGGTGATGATGCTTGTGGCGATGGGTATGGCGTGCGAGCGGCTGAATGTGAAGGGGCGGTTGCGGGGAAGGGGTGCGGCGTATGGATGCGTGGCGGTTTTGCTTTTTTTATCGATGTTATCGCACATGTGCTATTGGGCGAGCTGGGGATCAGGGAGGGGAAGGAGGCCTAATTCCCAGATGTTGACCTGGACTTACGGGGTTGTGGGAGCACCCTTGCCGAGCCCGTATCCGCCGCTTCGGAAGTTTATGCAGGAAGAAGCGGAAGCGACGCGGGAGATGAATCTTCGCGCGTTGCATCTGAGCGATTCGGGGTCGGTTTATTGGCTGAGATGGGTGAATGTCGCGGCGTTCTGGGGGGCGCATTTCATGGAGAAGTCAGAATGGCCAATGCCTAATTACCAAGGGGATGGATTTGATCGGACGGGCTTGGGTTTCAGTTTGGTGGATAGCGGGGTTTCAGGGTCTTTAATGAGATCAAGCAATGGGTTGTGGCGCCAGTTTTTCTGGTTGTGGCCGGAAGTAATATGGGGTGGGTTGGGGTTGATGGCGTCGGGGTATTTATGGGGGTATGTGTTGGTGCAGGCGGTGAGGATGAAGAGGGCGCTGGCGAGGGTGGAGTGAAGGGGGACCAGACGTTTTAAGGTGAAGGTGAGGATTGAGAGAGGAAGAGTTGGAGTTTTTAGCGCGAAGTCTCGAAGATGCAAAGGTCAGAAAAGTTGGGAGGCGGATCTGGGGATGAGTGATTGGCGAAATTTTGTGTGCTGATGCTCAAGACTCGAATGCTCGATCAGGTTGGGGAGTACAATGGCATGCGTTTTTTGGCACTTATGACTGGGGGCGTACTTGGAAGCGTTGCAAGAGAATGAGTTGGAGAGGGTTCACTGCGGTCGGTGCGGGTATCCGCTGGTGGGGGTTGGGCGTGAGGGGAATTGTCCGGAGTGCGGGGCTTCGGCGGCAGGAGCGGTGAGTGTGTCGGCGTTTTTTGCGCGGGATGAAGCGCGGAGGAAGTGGACGCGGGCAGGGCTGAATGTGGTGCTTGCGGCATTTTTGGTGGAGGGAGTGTGGGCGCTGGTGTATGCAGGAGTGATCGCGGGGCTGGGTTGGGTTGGGCTTGGGCATGTGAAGCTGACGGCATGGGTGATGGGGATGAATGCGACGGTGCTTTGGCTTGGGCCGTTGGCGGGGCTGGGTGGTGCGTACCTGCTTTTTTATGGGATAACGCAGGTGAATAAGACAGGGTGGGCCGTGCGTGCGCGGGTGATGCTGATCTGGCTTTTTGCGATATGGGGCGTGGGGGTGGGGAGTGCGTGGATGGGGCTGTGGTTTGCCGACTGGTATTTTCTGAGCGGGTTTTACTATCTGATGCGGATGGTGTGGGTGTTTCCAACTGCGCTGACGGTGGTGATCTCGGCGGGGATGATGCTTTTGATCAGGGCGATGGAGGTTGGAGGGAGCCGATTAAGGGTGAAGGTGTGGGCCTTGGGGCGGTGGGGAGCTTACGGGGCGGTGGCGGCGCTTTTGATGCTATCACTAATGAGCCAAGGGATTTATTGGTGGGTGCAGGATGCCGTGAAGAGGCAACAGGCTAATAGTTGGATTTATTATGGTGGCCCCCTGGCGAGATATGCGCCGGAATGGTCTGTGTACATAGAGATAACAAATGGGATAGGTGCAAACGTATGTTGGCCCGAGGCCGAAACTTTAAGGCTTCGAAGTATTTGCGCGCTGCATATGAGTGATTCGGGTGGGGTTTCATTGCTGAAATGGGTGAATATGCTGGCGTGGTGGGGCAGCGATGGGACGACACCTTACACGAGCAGTTTTTTCTCGTTGTTTGAGGTGACGCAGGCATTGTCATACGGGTTACCTGATTCGCAGATCGCGGGATGGATGATCATTCCGCCAAATGCGCCTGGGACGGGACTGTCGCGGTTTTGGCTTTGGCCGGAGATGGTGTGGTGTGGATTGGGATTGATGGCGTCGTTGTATTTATGGGTGTATGTGGTGGTGCAGGCGGTGAGGATGAGGAGGGCGCTGCCGCGGGTGGAGTGAGAGGGACCAGACGTTTTAAGGCGAAGGTGAGGATTGACAGAGGAAGAGTCGGAATTTTCACCGCGAAGTCACGAAGACGCGAAGGTCAGAAAAGTTGGGAGGCGGGTCAAGTAGATGCGGGTTTGTCTGTATGGTTGTGAGCGTGCGGAATCGCGGGGACCTGATTAGAGATAGAGCAGGAGTGAGCAGTAATGTAGATGGATTCGAAATTGAGTCGTTACGGGTGGGTGCGCATGGATGTGAGCGCGTGCAAGAGCCCTGTTTTGTTCTTAACCGGTGGTGTCGCATGGGTACATGCTCAACCACCGGCTAAGTTATGTCATCCCTTCAGGATGAAGACGAAGATGTGGGGAAAGATCAGTTGAGTACAACAGCCCAGGCTTTGGACTCTGATGTTTGATGGGGGTAGGGTACGTAGTTCACTTATATCGGGGGAGTGGGCGGATGGGGACCTGGCGGGACGCCTTCCCCGAAAGCGCTGTCGGTAGGGAGTCAGAGGAGATTGAGGAGGGTGTGGGAGAGGGCGTGGAGGCTGGGGGTGGGGATGCAGCCGGGCGGGGGAGGGGGAACGCCGGGGGTGTGGAGAGCGAAGACGTTCATGCCGGCGGCGAGGCCTGCTTCAAAGCCTGGGTGGCTGTCTTCGATGACGGCGCATTGGGTGGGGTGGACGTCCAGGGCTTTGGCGGCTTCAAGGAAGATGGTGGGGTCAGGCTTCCATTTGTGGATGTCGTATGCGCTGAAGATGAGGTGTTTGGGGAAGTAAGGGAGGAGACCGGTGACGCGGAGGGAGAGTTCGATTTTTTCGCGGGGGCCGGAGGAGGCGACGCAGATGGGGACGCGGTTGTGGAGGGCATGGACGAGATCGTTTGCGCCGTGGATGGCCTGGAGATGGGTTTCGAATCTTTGGGCCATGGTGGCGCGGAAGTGGGGGGTGAAGGAATCGGGGAGCTTGCGGTTGTTTTCGGATTCGACGTCGGCGAGCATGTTTGCGAGTTTTTTGCCGCGGAAGCGTTCGACGTCGTGTGCGACGATCATGCCTGCTTCACGGAGGCAGTCGATGAGGATGACGGCGCCGAGTGTTTCGCTGTCGACGAGTGTGCCGTCGCAATCGAAGATGACGGCTTTGATTTTGTACATGGGAGGGTCTGGGTCTGGGGTATAGGGTCTGGTTAGAGGGAAGGAATTTTAGATGTTTTTAAGAGACGTGTGTTGAGGGATTGGTTGGCGGTTGGAAGAGACGGGGTTGATTGGAACCCGATGTGGGGGGCTGGGCTTGCAGATCGGGGTATGAGGGGAGTGACGGGATGTTTGACCAAGGCTTCAAGGGTGTCATAATCGCCAGCCGTTTGTATGAAGTTCAAGTATTTATGATGCGAATATTCACGGGGAGTGAACGATGGCGTACCGTCCTGGAACCAATGTGAAACTGCATAACGGAACTCCGATTCCAGAAGAGATGGATTTTTTTTGGCCTGCGCCTCCAGAGATTGGGCCTTTGATTGAGGCGGAGTCGACTCTTACACGCGAGATGGATGTGTCTCCCCTATGGAAACGCATTGGTTGGTTTTTATTGTGCGTTTTGGCGGCAGGGTTTTTGGGCGGCATATTCGGGCATGTGGTGATGAGCGGGGCTGATCCTCGTGACCCTTATTGGGGGCTTCGTTGCGGCATGCAGGGCGGCGGAGTGATTGGATTTTTGCTGGGTTGCGTGGTTTTGATCGGCACATCGTTTCGTCACACCTGTACCTATATAGGTGAGTTTGGAGGCGCGTGGGGGAAGTTGAATGGTTCACGCAGGCGTGAGCCGCATGGGAAATATTTTCTTTTTTCGAGCGCGACGGATTTGTTTACTCAGCAAACAGATTTTTATGACCATGGTTCGTACAAGAACACGGAATACCGATATGTCTGGCGGGATGCAAAAGGGAAAGAAGTTTGCCGTTTCTCCGGCGCATATAACCGCACTGCACCGCATTTGGACTGGATTTTCGTGCATGCGCTGGAAATGGCCTGGAGTCATTTGCAGCTTGAGGCGATCAGAGAACAATTTGAGGAGCACGGACTGGTGCAGTTCAAAGTGAATGCGAAGGACTTTGTGGTTGTCGGACCGGACTATCTGGAGTTTGCGTTTGGCGGGACAACACAGCGATTAACGATGGATGAGATTGCGAAGATTGAATTGGAAAATGGCGTGTTCAATATTCGATCAAAAGATGCGAAGTGGTACAGCGGGAAGGGTAAGTTTTCCTTCAAATATTCACAGATGGCGAATGTTCGAGTGTTTTTGTTTGCCGTGGAGAAATTGTGTGGCGTGAACTTTGCGAAGGAACACACTTGAGCCGTTTTGCGAGAAGGGGCAAGTTGTTCTAGTGGTCTTTCAAGTTTGAATTGATGAGCAACGAGGAGAAGACAAGGCATGCTCACGCAGACGAGAGCATGGCACACAGATGGGCCTGCATCTCATCAAATCTGACTTGAAAAACCACTAGAGGTGTTTCAAGTGAAAAATGATGGATGGAAGAAGCAGAAAAGACATGCTCACGCGGACGAGAGCATGGCACACAGAAAAGTCGATCCGTCAATTGACATTTGAAAGCCCACTGCTTGAGAAGCCGAGGCGGTATTCGGAGGGTGAGACGCCGACGTGTTTTTTGAATTGGCGGGAGAAGTA
>CAZGOM010000230.1:0-7875 GCA_964527265.1 uncultured Phycisphaeraceae bacterium
TGGGGCAGTGGTTGAAGTCGGTGCGCCAGTTGGGGTGGTTGACGATGATGAAGCCTCCGGCCTTCTGGTTGGCATCGAGGATGACCTGCTGGCGCTCGGCAAGAGGCTCGACGAAGGCAGTGCCGCCGACGTGGAGGAGATGCGGGCCGTTTCTGCTGATTTCGTTGCCGGGGATCATCACCATGCCTTTGCCGTCGAGGCCGGAGAGCTCAGCAGCTGAGGTGAAGATGTCATGGTCGGAGAGCATGAGGTAGTCGTAGCCGCGGCCTGCGTAATCGTCGATGACGTCCTGCTGTTCGCGCTGGCCGTCGCTTTTGGTGGTGTGGGTATGCAGGTTGCCGCGCAGCCATTGACCGCCGGTGAGGTTTTGATAGGGGTGTTCAAGATGTGCCAAAGGAACGCTCCAGTCGTAGGGGGTGAAAAGGAACCGTAATACGATAACTGAACCGGTTCATAGTGGAAAGTGTTGAGCACCTGAAAAATGATAAAAGCCTTTAACGAGAGGGCTCGTCAAAGGCTTATCTGAGGGTAAAAAAGATGCGGTCGGAGGCGGGCTTACTGGGCGTCGGTGAGGGGGACGACCAGGGCGTTGGTGAACTTCATGCTTTCCAGGGCCTGCATGGCAGTGGGTTGGCTGATGAAGTTGCCGACTTGGACCAGGTAGAGTTTTTTGCCGGTCTTGGGGTCGGTGGCGGGGACGACGCGGGTGGTGTGCTTGAGGGGGGCAGCCTTGTAGTTGACGTTGGCGGCTTCCTGCTTGGCGGCGGCTTCTGTGGAGAACGCGCCGGTCTGGATGGTGAAGCCGGTGACAAGAAGTTGTTCATCGACGGTTTTCTTAAAGGCCGGGTCGGAGGAAGTGCTGCGGGCGAGACGGAGGTTGGTGGCGCCCTGTGGGATGCGGCCCATCTTTTGCTGTGCGACGCCGGCGTAGAAGAGGGCTTTGGCCTTGTTTTCGCCGGTCATTTTCTCAGAGGCTTTGAGAAATTCATTGGCGGCGAGGTTGAAATTGCCCTGGAAGGCGTAGACGCCGCCCAGCTGGGCAGAGGCGTCGGCGGAAAGGGAGCGGTCGGAGCTTTCGGAGGCCTGCACGAAGTATTCGCGGGCGTCGTTGACCTTGTTGAGCTTCAACGCGGAAAGGCCGGCGAAATACGCGGCCTGCTCGCGCTGGAGCGTGGGCTGGGCCGTGTCGTCGGCGATGGTTTTGCTGTTGATGTAGGCCGCGGGGTATTCCCCGTTTTCATACTCTTTCTGGCTTTGCGCCAGGCCCGAGGTGTTGGCGGCGCAGCCTTGCGCAAAGAGAGCGGCGAGGATGAAAAGGGCGAGGAACGAGAACTTGCAGCGTGTATTCATAATCCAAACCTCCATGTCAGGATGCGGGCATTTTAGCAGAGAAAAGGGTTTGAAGTATGGAGATTCCCGGGGAAGAAGGGTTGGATTCGGGTGTGGGTCCTATAATCGGGGTTGGGTGAGCTGAATGGGAGGCGATGCATGACGGCGCGATATTCAATCAGTCATGATCTTTCCAAGCCGCTGGATGGGGGTTGGGAAGTGCTGCCCGGGCGGGACTGGTCTTTTGAGCAGGGGCCTGCGGGAGCTTTGTTTGGGGCGACGGGGCCGGGACGGCATCAGGTGTACGTGCGTTCCTGCTCGCTGCCGGGGGACACGACGCGTCTGGTGCTGGACGGCGCATCGCCGCGGCAGGGGCGGTTTTTGATGGGTTTCCTGGTGGGGTTTGAGTTTATGGAACTGTGGGTGGACTGGGGGACAGGGGAGATGGAGCTTAAAACGCATGAGTTTCATAAAGCGCAGCCGCGGATGAAGGGGCGCGCACCGGTGGGAGTGAAGGTGCTGGAGGTGGTGCGCGAGGCGTGTGAGCTGCCAGGGGTGGCGTATGAGGGATCGCGGCTGAAAGTGGTGGCGGATGGGAAAGTGGTGATGGCGTCGGAAGGGGTGGATTTTCTGCCCGAATCGCTCCTGACACTGGGGTTTGAAGGGCCGGGGCGGGTGGTGATCAAGCGGCTTGAGATTGAAGGCGGGCCGCGGCCGCGGCCTGAGTATGCGCATGTGGGAGTGTGGCAGCAGTCGATTAAAGGCACGACGCGGGAGAACGTGGACGGGCTCCTGGAGGGAGTGCGGCAAGCGGCGGAAGCGGGGGTGAAGATTCTGCTGACGCCGGAGACATCGCTGACGGGTTTGCGGCCCCACCATGTGGAATTGGCCAATGAAGGCGCGGTGCAGCGGGAATTGATGCGATTCCAGAAGGGAGTGGCGGGGATTGCCAATGCGCCCACCACGCTGGTGGGGTATCCCGCGTGGGTGGATGGGCGGGAGGTGGAGGGGGCGAACCTGGATAAGGTGAAGGTGAATGAGCATCGGTTTGTGCGCCCGGACGGAACGCTTGGGCCGCCGATGGCGAAGGTGCATTCGTGCGAGGCGGGGCTGTGGCATGGGAGGAAGTACAATCTGCAGCGCGTGGACGGGGTGGAGATTGCCTTGGGGGTGTGCCACGACGGGCGGTATCAGGATGTGTGGGCAACGGGTGTGATGGCGGGAGCGCGGGTTTGTTTCCATGCGATTTCGGCGGGGCGGATCCCGGAGGGGACGCCGATCCCGGCGCGGGTGGAGGGATATGCGGACCTGGGGCAGTATCTGGATGCGTATTGGGTGTTTTGCAATTCGGGCGGGGACGCGGGGATCGTGTACCCTTGCCGCAACGCGAAGGTGAGGAACCCGGTGCTGGCGGTGCCGATGGCGCTGAGTGAATCGAGCCCGGGATGGCCGAATTATGTGGCGATGGGGGACCAGCTGGCACACGCACGGATACGTCTTTACGACGCGACGGGGTGTTACCCGATGCGGACGCTGAGGAATGGCAGTGCGGCGTATCGGGCGTGGTCGAATTTGATGCCACGGGTGGTGGAAGTGTGAGGCCGGGCCCTATAATCACCCATATCTGGGAGTTTTTCTTTTTAAGAGTAGGGGCGGCGGTTGCTTGTGAAATGGGTGGATGGATTGAAGGATCGCGCCTGGCGTTGGCGTTCGCCGGTATTGGCCTGCCTGATGGGATTGGGTGTGCTGGCATTGATTGTGGCGTTTTTTTCGCCTCCTTTCGTGAGTTATTTGTATTGGAGCACGCTGGATTTAGGACGTCCGGAAGTGAACCGGGGTTTTGAGGTGTGGCGAATCTCGCAGAGTCCCTGGATTTTCAAGCCGGTCATGGAGTCGAACTTTGCGGTGCGGTTCCGGTTGTTGTTTCCGGTGTTGAAGTATTTGCTGTGGATTCCAGACCAGGTTTTTTTCCTGCTGCCGTCGGTTGGCGTGTTTGCGTGTCTGGCGGCTGCATGCGCCGTGATCAGGGAACGGACGGACTCATGGATGCGGGCGTTTGCGGTAGCCCTGGTGTTCGGCAGTGCGGGGTGGGCGTTTACATCGCTTCACTGGCTTTTGTATTTCGATGCATGGGTGGTGCTGGCGCTTTTGGGGGTCGCGTTTGGGCGTGGATGGCTGCTGCTTGCCACGGCCGTGACGCTGGGTGTGCTGGTGGATGAACGATTGATGGTGGGCCTTGGGATGGCGCTGATGGTTCGCCGGTGGGCGGTGGCGGTGGAATGCGGAGAAGCCGGGGAGAGGCGCTGGCGGCAGGAGGTTTGTCTGGCAGGGGTTTTGTGCGTGGCGTATCTGCTTGTGCGTGCAGCTTTACCCAGCGAGGGAGGGCTCACATGGACTCAGTTAATCCGTATGCATGCGGTGGGGCATGCGGGGCCGGCATTGATTCTTGAAGGTGCATACCAGGGCTTGCGGGTGGGTTGGCTGTTTGTGGGATATGCCGTTTGGTGGATGTGGCGGCAGAGCGGGTGGGACAAATGGGTGGGGCTATGTGGTTTTGCCGCGACGATTTTTCTCTCTGTGTTTCCGAATTTCGATTATTCGCGCGGGCCGATGGTGCTTGCGCCGATGGTGTTGTGGGGCGGTGTGCTGGCGGCTCGCGAGCTATCGTGGCTGACGCCTGCGCGGGCGGTTCTGATGGGCGTCGTTGCATTGGCTTTGCCGGCCAAGCATGTCGTAGCGCTTTATCAGGTGCCGATCCGTTCACTTGCGGCGGAGATCGAACGGATACACAACCCGCCCGAGGACCTGACGGCCGACGCCCGATTGCGCGAGAGCGTTGCGGCGGTAAATCGGGGGGATTTCTTTTTCGCCAGACGCCATGCGACGGTGGCGATTCTTTTGGAACCGGATCGAGCTGATGCATATGTGGTAAGGTCGCAAATTTCATTAATGACCAATGATCCCCGGGGCGCCCTTGCGGACGCGGCAAGCGCCCACCGTCTGTCACCGGAGAACCCGGACATCAAGCAGTTGCTGGAGGAGGCGCGCAAGCGCGCAGCCGGCCAGGATTAGAAAATTCACCTTTTGCGGGTTTGAATAGAGATTCCCTTATTTCAAGAGGACAAAGCATGGACAAGGATTTGACGATCAAAGCATTTCAGGAGCACATCAAGGGCAAGTACTACGCGACCGACAAGGCACGGGGAACACCTGCGACCTTCATGTGGTTTGTGGAGGAAGTGGGTGAGCTTTCCACGGCGCTGCATGGGCAAAAAGGTGTGATTGATCGCGAGAACCTGGAAGAGGAATTTGCAGATGTGTTCGCGTGGCTATGCACGCTGGCGAACATTAACGATGTGGACCTGGAGAAGGCGATTGAGAAGAAGTATCTGAAGGATGGTGGGCCCAAGGGGGTGAAGTGAGTGGAGACGGGCGGTGTGGCGAGGGGTGTTTGCTTTTGGCGATGCTTGGCCGTCCTGTCATGCGTGCTTGGCGTGTTGAGAACCTGATTGATAACCAAGTGCGGCTAAGACATGTTCACGCGAACGAGGGCATGGCGCAGTCTCTGGGGAATATTGGACTGCGCCGCTTGCTTGTTATAACGAGGCGCAGTATTTGATATCACCGAAAAAATGACTTTTACAAGGAATCACCATGGCTTATTCGCTCACACTGCCGCTGCTCCCCAATGAACGCTGGTGGGGCGGGCATACCAATGTGGCTGCGGAGGCGCCGTATGGCGCTAAGCCGTTTTCAGCGACGCTGCTGGGCGATACGCGTGGCAACCAGGCCAACCCGGTGTTGATCTCGTCACGTGGACGGTACATCTGGTGTGATGAGCCTTTTCGTTACAGCTTTACCGGTGAGTCGCTTGTGGTTGAAGAGGCGCCGGCGCCGATCATCAGCAGCACGACACCCGGGGGCTCGCTTCGCAGCGCGCTGTGCACCGCAGCCAAGCAGCATTTTCCGTCCAGCGGATCGATACCGGATCCGCTTTTTTTCACGGCGCCGCAATACAACCTCTGGATCGAGTGCTTATACGAGCCGACCCAGGAGCGCGTGGTGAATTTTGCCCGTGAAGCCCTGGCGCATGGTTTTCCGCCCGGAGTGATCATGATCGATACGCTCTGGCATGAACCCCAGTATGGGAACTGGCAGTTTCATTCGGGACGCTTTCCAGACCCGCGCGGCATGTTTCGCGAGCTTCACCAGATGGGGTTCAAGACGATGGTGTGGGCTGTGCCGTTCATCACGCCGGACTCAATGGTTTTTCGCCAGCTGCGGGATCGCGGGCTGTTGTTGAATGACGCGAGCGGACAGACGGCGATCCGGCGCTGGTGGGACGGCTACAGTGCAGTGCTGGACACTACGAATCCTGCCGCGGTGCAGTGGCTTGCCGATGCGTGCGGCCATCTGCAGTCGATGGGGGTGGATGGCTTTAAGTTCGATGCCGGGGACGCGATTTACTACCGGGCTGACGATAAGGCCCACACGCCGATGTCTCCCAATGCGCATTCGGAGGAATGGGGGCGCTTTGGCCTGCGATACTCTTTGAATGAGTACCGCGCATGCTGGAAGCTGGCGGGGCAGGCCCTTGTGCAGCGGCTTTGCGACCGCGACCACTCGTGGCAGCAGCTGACGACATTGATTCCCGATGGTTTGGCCCAGGGGCTGTGCGGGTATGCGTACACGTGCCCGGACATGATCGGGGGCGGGCAGTACACATCGTTTCTGGCGGCGGGTTTCAAGCTGGACCAGGAACTGTTTGCGCGTTGGGCGCAGTGTTCGGCGCTGTTTCCGATGATGCAGTTTTCGCTGGCGCCGTGGCGTGTGCTGGATGGGGAGCATCTGGCGTTATGCCGTGCGGCCGCGGAGATGCATGGGCGATATGCGAAGAGGATTCTGGATCTGGCGCATCATTCGTCGCGGACCGGTGAGCCGATTTTGCGGCATATGGAATATGTGTTCCCGAACCAGGGTTTTGCCGAGGTGCGTGATCAGTTCCTGGTTGGGGATGACGTGCTGGTGGCACCGGTGGTGACCAAGGGTGCGCGTGAACGTGAGGTGGTTTTTCCCGCGGGGACGTGGGAGAGCGCCGATGGGGTGCGGGTCGATGGGCCGTGCACGAAGAGGGTTGCGGCGCCTTTGGATGTGCTGCCTGTTTTTGAGCGGATCAAGGAGTGATTTAGAAAGTCTTGATGCGTGGCGATTGGGGGATGTGACGCACTTGATCGGCAAGGAAAGTACATCATCCAATGGGGTTTTGTGTGCTGTAATTCGCACATCTGGCAGAGATTGTGGTGTAACATGTGGTGTGCCTGACGGGCCTGTTCCGCGACGTATGGGTTTGTCAGGACGTATTTGCGGGAGCACGCCTTAGCGCGGGCTTAACTTTTGAATTGAAAACGGTTTGTCTTAAAAGTAGGTTGATTCATATATGCCACGTCGCACAGAAAAACAACGTCCTGCGTCTGAGGATTCAAACCAGGTTATGCCGGCGGCTCCTGCCCTGGCGACCAAGCCGGGCGAGCCGGTCGAGTTCTTCAACCGGGACTTGAGTTGGCTGGAGTTCAACGGACGGGTGCTGCAGGAAGCGCTGGACCCGCGCACGCCGCTGTTGGAGCGGGTGGGCTTTTTATCGATCTTCAACTCCAACCTGGATGAATATTTCCAGAAGCGCGTGGGGTATTTGAAGGGTGAAGTGGATGCGGGTGTACAGACGTTGACGCCTGACGGGATGACGCCTGCACAGGTGCTGGCGGCGGTGCGCAAAGTGGTGACGGTGCAGCAGGAGGCGCAGGGGAAGGTGTTTGCTCAAACAATTGTTCCGGAACTCAAGCGCGAGGGAATCTTCCTGCTGAACTGGGAAGAGTTGACGGATGGGGAGCGCGAGTTTTGCCGGACGTATTTCCGGGCGAACATTTTTCCGGTGGTGACTCCCCTGGCGGTGGATCCGAGCCACCCGTTTCCGTTTATCTCGAACTTGAGCTTGTCGGTGGCGTTGCTGCTGCGCGTGCCGCTTTCGGCGGAGGGGGAAAAGCACCCTGCGTGGGAAATCACGGGCCAGCCGGGCGCGCTGCAGTTTGCACGCATCAAGGTGCCCAAGGTATTGCCTCGCTGGGTGCGCGTGCAAGAGGCGGGCAAGCCGCAGGCCGCGGGAGTGTATCGGTATGTGAACCTGGCGAGCATCGTGCGGCATAATCTGCCGGACTTTTTCGAGGGGATGAAGATCGAAGAGACGGGGCTGTTTAAAGTGACGCGCAGCGCTGATGCGAGCCCGGAAGAAGATGAATCTGAAGATTTGCTGGAAGTGATGGCCACCGCGATGCGTCAGCGGAAGTTCGCATCGTGCGTGCGGTTGGAGTGCGATGGGCCGGTGAACAGCCGCACGGCGGTTTACCTGGCGCGGCAATTGGAATTGGAACCGACTGACATCTATCAGGTGCCTGCGGAGCTGGACTACACCGACTTGAAAGTGGTGACGGATCTGCCGCTGCCGAAGCTGAAATATGAGCCGTGGACACCGGTGATGCCGCCGCGCGTGGC
>CAZGOM010000231.1:0-7869 GCA_964527265.1 uncultured Phycisphaeraceae bacterium
CCGGCGGCGATGTCGTCGCCGTAGGAGAAGCCGCCGGGGAAGCCGATGATGTCGACGTCCTGAAGGATGGCTGGGTTTGCTATGAGTTCAGAGAGGTGCTTATAGAGGGGCTGTGCGCCGGCGAGATCAAAGGCGTGAGCGAGTTCGCGGTCGCAGTTGGTGCCGGCGGTACGGATGATGAGTGTCACGGGCTTGGTCATAGGGAGACATTTTAGGCGATTTTTTTGAGGGTTGCAGACATGTGGATGCGGAGGCAGATGTTTAGACGCCAAGGCCGTGGGAAGTTGAATGAGGAACAGGATGTTTAGGCATGGGGAGCGTAGATTTTGATATGTGGTTTGAGGATTGGATGATATAAATTGTCATATCTCTTGAATTGGTTTTAATTTAAGCATGTGGCGGGGTGAGGAGTGTTGGGATGACCAGGGCGTTTGCATTTCCACGTGGATTTACGCTGATTGAACTGCTGGTGGTGATTTCGATCATCGCGGTGCTGGTGGCGCTGACGCTGCCTTCGCTGAGCGCGGCGCGGGAAGTGGCGCGGCGGGTGCTATGTTCAGGGAAGATGAGGCAGGTGGGTATGCTGGCGGGTGCATATCAGGCGGATTCGGCGGGATATATGCTGCCGTTTCTTTCGACGGGGGTAGGGTATGTCCCATCGCATTTGACGCCGACGGGTGCGAATCGGCGGGATGTGGGGCATTCCTGGTCGGGGAACCTGATTGTTTCCGGGTATGTGCCGGATGACGAGCTACTGCCCTTCAACAGCAGTCCCGCCAGCTACGCGGGGCAGGAGCCGTACTGGGAGGGGACACTGCGTAAGAAGAGCGTGTTTTTGTGTCCATCGGGGCGGTATTTCGCGGGAGGATCGTCGCGCACATTTTCGAGCGTGGGATCTTCGCGGGCGTGGCCGGGAGGCGTGCAGACGGTGGCGGCGCGGGACATTCTGGACAGCCACCTGGCGACGCTGCCGTCACCCGCCAATCCGCGATTTCCATCGACGAGTTATCACGTGACACTGAATTCATACATGGTGTCGATGCACACGGCATGGCTGCTGCCGATGAAGTTTGAGGGGTGGGGTGATCTGGCGGACAACCTGGGATGGTATCCCAAGCGGGAAATCCGTCCGGAGGTCGGACAGCATATGGTGGCTACGCCCTCGAACACGGTGTACCTGGTGGAGGCGCATAACGACGATGTGCGGGAAGCGACGATGGCATCGGAGACGCCGACCACGCTGGTGAACCGGCGGTTCCGGATTCCGCATCAGGACAAGGCCAATTACATGGCAGTGGACGGGCATGTGGGACTGGTGGAACGGAGGCATTTCGGGACGACGTATGTAAACGACAGGCCGTTTGTATGGGGTGAGTATCGCGGGGCGTATTGAGCGGAAGGGGCTGGGGTCTAGTCTGGGGTCTGTCAGAGGGAGTGAGAAGAGCGATCGATTTTGAGAGAATGGGTGGATGCGTCAAGGGATTGGAAGTCGAGTGTGCCGGCGCGTGTAAGACGCATCACAGGCGCGGACGCCTGCAATGTGCATCCCGGTTATGGGCTTCCCTGTAAATACGCGGCGTGGGCTGAACGAAGAGTTCATGGGGCTGCTTAGATCTTCGGCGATTTTTTTAAAAATTTGAGTGAGCGTTGACATTGATGCCGCACGGTCTTATATTTAACCAAAGAGTTAATTAACCAAAAGGTACGATACCGTGCACGACCCTCTCAGCCAGACATTCTCAGCGTTAGCCGACCCGACCCGGCGGGCGATGCTGGCGCGGTTGTCCAAGGGGGATGCGAATGTGTCGGATCTGGCCAAGCCGTTTTTGGGCGAGATGAGCCTGCCGGCCGTGACCAAACATCTGAAGGTGCTGGAGCGGGCGGGGCTGATCATCAAGACGCGGGATGCGCAGTGGCGGCCGTGCCGGATCAACGGGGAAGCGCTCAAGGGGGCGGCGGATTGGATGGAGCAGTACCGGCAATTCTGGGAAGAAAGTTTGGACCGTCTGGACGCGTATCTGAAAACAGTCACCTCTAACACGCAGAAGAAAGCGAAAGGAAAGAAAAATGGCCGCAAAAAAGGAAAGTAATGAGATCAGGATTGAGCGGGTGTATGACGCGCCGGTAAAAGCCGTGTGGGATGCATGGACCGACCCGAAGCAGACGGCGCAGTGGTGGGGGCCGCGCGGCTTCACGCTGACGACGCACAGCAAGGACTTGAAGGTGGGGGGGATCTGGCATTACACGATGCATGGGCCCGACGGGACGGATTACCCCAACAAGACGCTGTATCACGAGGTGGTGAAGCATGAGAAGCTGGTTTACGACCATGGCGGGTACGACGAGCGAGCTCCGTTGTTCCGAGTGACGGCGTTGTTTTCAGAAGTGAAGGGGAAAACGAAACTGGAGATGACCATGACCCTCCCGACCCCGGAAGCAGCCAAGGAAACGAGGGCATTCATCAAAAAGGCGGGCGGGAATGCGACGTGGGACCGGCTGGCGGAATACCTGGCGAAGGAAGCCGAGGGGAAGGAGACGTTTGTCATCAACCGGACGTTTGCGGCGCCTGTTGATGTGGTGTTTGAGCTGTGGACCAACCCGAAGCATATTTCGCAATGGATGCCGCCGACGGGATTCACGATGGAGTACATCAAGGCGGATATCCGTCCTGGGGGGAGCGCGATGTACATGATGCAGGGGTCTGCCTTCAAGATGTATGGGCGTGCGCATTACATGGAGATCGATAAGCCCAACAGGCTTGTGTATACGCAGGAGTTCTGTGACGAGAAGGGAAACCTTGCGCGGCATCCGATGGCGCCGACATGGCCGGCGGTGATGCTGACACATGTGTATTTCACCCCGGAAGGGCCGGATGAGACACGTGTGACGGTGAACTGGGAAGTGCACGGCAATGCGACCAGTGAGGAAATGGCGACGTTCGTGCAGGGACGCGCCGGAATGACGATGGGGTGGGGCGGTTCGTTCGACAAGTTGGATGCGTATCTGGAGAAGCAGCAGGGCTAATACCTGCCTTGAAAACAGAACGCCGTGCGCAGCCGATGGGATGCGTGCGGCGTTTTTTTATTGTGAGAGAAACTGAATATTTTAGTTTTATGATTTTAATGTCAGGGATTATTAACGTTTAATTGCTTTACTTTATGCTTTTTTAATTTATTCTATATTTTTAAAGATAAGTAAATTAAATCACTGGAGAATGTATGGCGACAGTACGCGACAGGCTTTGGCTGTGGGGACATCCGGCGAATGCACATGGGATGGCGACCAAGTGGAAGGTGCCTGGAGAGAGCCGGATAACGCCGGTGGAAGCGGCGGTGTACATGGGGATACCGAATGTTCAGATGGTGTGGTTGTGGCGAGCGCATGAACCGGAGCCACTTCCGAGTTGGAAGCAGTATGCGTTGCCGTTGAACGGGATGAAGGAGGTGGTGTGGGGGGTGTCGCATGGGCATGGGTTGTCGTATACGGACAAGATTTTTCCGATTGTGAAGGATGCGCCGAACGTGACGGGTGTGCTGCTGGACGATTTTTTCACGCCGCAGAAGGATGGGCGGTTCACGGCGGTGAGTGAGGAAGGGCTGGTGGAGCTGCGTGAGCGGATGGCCGAGGCGGGCAAGCGATTGGATTTGTGGTGTGTGGTTTATGAGCAGGATCTGCCCAAGCCGATTGGCTCATGGCTGGAAAAGATGGATGTGCTGGCCTATTACATGTGGAACACTCCGAGCGTACCGCACATGGAAGAGCATTTGGATGCGCTGGATAAGCTGGCGCCGACGAAGCCCAAGCATCTGGGGCTGTACTTGTGGGATTACCCGCAAGCAAAGCCGATTTCGCTGGACCTGGTGAAGTTTCAGAGCGAGACGGCGCTGAAGCTCTTGAAGCAGGGGCGGATAGAGGGGATTTCAATCGTGGCGAGCTGCATCTGCGATCTGGAGATCGAAGCGGTGGAATGGACGCGCGAGTGGATCGCGCGGGTGGGAGGAGAGGAATTGGGGAGGTAGTAGCGTGGGTCAGCAGTCATTCATTAAGGGCGGTCGAACTTCTGGCGGATGACGCTGACGGGGATGGAAAAGCCTACGCCTTCGAGGCGGGCTTTGAGTGTGTTGATGCCGACGAGCTGGCCGCGGGCGTCGAAGAGAGGGCCGCCGCTGTTTCCTGGGTTGATGGGGGCGGTGTGCTGGAGGTATTTGCGGCTGTTGATTTCGCGTGATTTGGATGACAGGATGCCATCGGAGATGGATTGATCGAGGGTTTGGCCACCGAGACCGGGGGATCCGATGGCGTAGATCCTGGTGCCCGATTCGGGGTCGCTGGAGGCGACATCCACGGGAGTGAGTTGGGCAGGGGGCTTGACGAGGCGGAGAACGGCCAGATCGGTGTCGCGGTCTTCAAAAATGCGGGTGGCATCGCAGGTGAAGGCGCGTTTGAGGCCGGACTGGTCGATGGTGAAGGCGTTGACGCGGATCACGCCGTTGCCGGAGACCACGTGATGGTTGGTGAGGACCAGGTCGCCTGCGCCGACGCAGACCCCTGAGCCGGAGTCTTTGCCGACGGTGATCTGAACGACGCTGGGGGCCACCTGACGATAAAGGTCGCGGGCGTTCATTTCAGGGCGTTCATCAGGCGTGCGCAGTTCGGGGAGGATGCGCAGAGCGGCGACGCCGGCAGCGGCTTCCGCAAAGAGAGGGGCTGCTTCCTTTTCGAGGCCCGCCTTGGCAAAGGCTGCCTTGGCTTTCGCGAATTCGGGGTCAGCACGGTCGAGGCGCAGGGCGATGGCCCAGCAATAGGCGGCGGATAGGGAATCTCCGGCCTCATCATTCAGATGGGCGATGATTTTGAGGGCGACCTGAGTGGCACCGGACTTGCCCATGTCCCGGCGAATGACGCTTTGGGCATGGGCGCGGGCGTCGTCGGCATCGCCGGTGGCGGCCAGGCCGTAGGCGAGGATCAAGGATCGGACGACATGTGGGCCTTGTTCGAGTTGCTTGCGGACTTTGAAGATGGCCATGCCTCGTTTTTCGGGGGAACCGACGTCGAAATAGAGATCCCGAAGTTCGGATTTTTCGGTGGGGGTGCGGAAATAGTCGGGGATTTCGTCCCAGGAGGGGGGGCGGGTGGTGGAGCCTTTGGAGATGGCGGTGGAGATGGCGGTGAGGACGATGGGCTTGGTGGTTTTGCCGGTGAATGTAGCTAACTCAGGGATGGGTAAGGATTTAGCAGTGGGCTGAGGGGCCTGTCCGGGGGCGGAGGGGGCGTCGGGTACGCCTGCGCCTTTGGACGCCTGGCGCAGGGAAGCGAGCCATTCGGTTTTCTTGATTTGGGTGTTTGCAGGAAGGGTTGCCTGGAAGGCGAGAATGCCCTTGTCTTTGCCTGCGAGGTAGACCGTGGAGCCGTCTGGGGACCATGCGGAAATGCCGTTAAACGCGCCTTTGGCGAGAGTGAGGCGATTTTTGGGGTCGCCGAGGCTGTAAAGACCGGCATCCTGTTCGCGGATGACGAGGATTTCGTCGGTGAGGTGGTTGAATGCTGCGCCGAGCGGGTAGGCATCGGTGGTGAAGAAGCCCTGAATGCGGCTGGCGTCATCGACGGGCATGACGGCTACGCCGTACCCGGCGGGAATGTCTTTGGCGTTTGGGCGCCACCCTCCGCCGCCCACGACGGCGACCCAGCGCCCGCATGGGGAGACGACGATGCGGGAGGCTGTGGCGGCCGAGTTGATCCGGAAAGCGGCCATGAGCAGCTTGCCCTGGGCGATGCGGTAACGGTACATGGTGGATTGGAGCCAATCGGTGTTGGTGTCCATGATGACCACGGGGCGTCCGTCGATGATGTAAGTGCTGGTGCCGCCGCCTTGTCTGGCCGGACGTTCAAATGCGAAGACGGATTCCTGGAGGGGATCGGTGGTGACGCCGGTGGCGGGCATGTCTGTGCTGGCGGACTGGCCGTTGAGGAGGTCAAGGCGGAACACGGTTTCGTCGGCTGCATAGTAGATAAGGTTTTGAGCCGGAGCAGGGGCAATCTGGGCGGTGGAACCGGAGATTTTCCATGAGGCGAGGGTTTTGCCGCTGGCGGGGTCGATACGCAGAATTTGAGAGGGGTTGGCGGTGGACACGAAGACCTGGCCGCCCGCGACGGCGACGGTGAGGGGCTCGCGTTCGACCGGGAGGAGTGTGACGGTTCCCTTGGCATCAATGGCAAGGAGATCGGTGCGGCCTTTGACGGCAGCCAGAACGCGGTCGCGCTCGGGATCCTGGACAATGGCCAGGACGGCGCCATCGATGCCGGTGATGGCCAGAGGCGTGAGCGTGCGGCCTGCGATGGGCTTGGCGAGGTCTTTGTTCTTATTGCGAGGGGTCAGCGAGAGGATGGGCCCACCTTCGGAGTCGCCTGCGGCCTTGGCGAATTCCTCGATCATGGCGGGTGCGACCTGCTGCTTGTTGTACTGACGGGCGATGATTGCCGCCATTGCGGCTTCAGCACTGCGTCCACGGTTGCGGAGACAAATGGCCATGTTGCGGTAGGCCATCCAGCTTTGCTGATGTTTGTCGGCCGGGTCCAAGAGTATTGCCCGGGTGAACCAGGGCCATGCTTCATCTTCGCGGTCAAGCTTGGATAAGGTGAGGGCGAGGTTGATGGCAGCCATGCAGGTGATGTTGCTGGGGACCTGACGCTCGCCCATCTCTACGGTTTTGCGATAGGCTTCGATACATCCATCCATATCGCCGAGCCTTTCGGAAGCGTTCGCGACATAGAACATGGCCAGATCGAAATTCGGATCGAGTTTGATGGCTTTTCTGGCTTCGGCGAGCGCGGCTTTAGGCTGGGTTTCGATCAGGTCCATGCTCTGCTTGAGGGCCAGGGCGGCATCCTGCGAACGGGTTCCGAATTTATCGCGCAGATCCTGGGCGAGGGCTGAATGCGCGAACCCGAGTGCAATCAATAAGGTGATCACAAGCCGCATGCGAACTCCCTGTTTTGGCGGTACTGGCATTTGAGTCGACATCCCCGGACACGCCGGATGTAAACGTTTGGTCAATGAATGGTGAATATCATAACTTCGACGCCAGTGATATGAATCAGGCGGGAAACAACACCAGGGCAATCGCATGTAATGCAAGCCTTACGCGCGCGGGTGATCGGGTGGGCGGGTTGCCGCGTGTCCAGGAGTTGAACCACTCCCATTTGAGCATCAAAAGGGAATTGACCTTCAATGGATTGTGCTATGTCGAAGCCCTCCGAGAACGCGATACCCCGACATCCCGGGCGCGTGGGCATTGAGGAACCCTTACATGCGATTGCCCTGGAAACAACACAGGCAGGGGGCAAAGCGGATGGGTTGCAGTCCGCGACTTATGACGCGGGTTTGGCAGACACTGCGGGGCCATCGGCGCCAGGTGTCAATGTGATGGTCCAGGTGCGTGCGGAGGTGGTGATCTCAAAGGTGTTTTCTGCGGTGGCTTTGGCGGAGGTGACGCCGGTGGCAGTGCCGGAGAGATCTAGGATGGTGGTGAAACGGGTTTTGTCGGTGTTGTAACGCTGGCGGAGGAGAGAGGGGGTCATTTCGGACGTGTGGTAGCCGATGCCGTTGCAGGTGAGGATGCTTTCGCCTGTGGGTGAAGGAAGGAAGATGGCGCGGAGCTTGAGCTGATCCTGGGTGAAGGTCCAGTCGCTCTGGGATTTAGGGTGAAAGTATTGGCGAGAGGTGAGGTGCTGATAGCCGTTATCGGAGAAGGCAGCTTTGTTTTCCTTGACATCGACGAAGCAGTCTCTGGTGGTTTCGTCTGTGCCTTCGACCTTCTGTGAGCGGGTGTGGAGGACGTAGTCGATCTGGCGGGGGGAATCGGCGGAGAC
>CAZGOM010000232.1:0-7768 GCA_964527265.1 uncultured Phycisphaeraceae bacterium
ACCTCGAACACATGCCCGCCATGTCCGCCCTCGACGACGCCGCCGCATGCTTCGCTGAAACCCCCAGCCGCTACCTTCTGGAAGTCTCCCCAAACCAGGTCGACCAGGTCATCAAATCCCTCCGGAGTTCGGGGGTCGCCTTCGGCCAGCTCGGCCGTTTCAGCGCCCACCACAAACTCACCATCCGCTGCTCCCAATACGGCAAAATCGCCGAATTCACCCTCGACGAACTCAAACAAACCTGGCTCGCCCCCCTCGACTGGTAAGCAATTCCCGCTCTTGTTAGCCGGAAGCGCCAGCGACGGAGTACAGTTCGCCAACTCCACACCAAAAGTCCTTCGGCCTAAAACTCCGGTTCACTCCGCGATACCATCCCATGCATGGCAATCGCAATTTTCACCACTTGGACAACCTACGGCACTTGGCTCCCCGGTGACGACCGCGGCTGGTTCCAAAACGGCCGCATCAAATCCCCAAACGAACTTCGCAACCTCGTATCCCAACTCCGCCTGACCTCACAACCCATCACTCTCACCCCTCCTCAACGCCAACTCATCGAAAAAACCATCATCGACCACTGCGCTCACCGAGGCTGGCTCCTCCACGCCGTCAACTGCCGTACCAACCACGTCCACGCCGCAGCCACTGCCCCCAACTATAAAATCAACATCCCGCGTGAACAATTCAAAGCCTGGTGCACCCGTCGCCTGAATGAACAATTCACCCCACAACAAAACTGGTGGACCCAACGCGGCTGGGACAAATATATTGACGACGAAAAATCTCTCGAAACCATTGTCTCCTACATCAACGACTGCCAAGACCATTCAAAAATCTGACCTCCTCCTTCCCCATTCTCTCTGGGCCAACCACATGACCACACCCGATCTCTCCTCCCTCAGAATCAAACTCGCTCCCACACCTGGCCACCCCGGCTGGTTCCACGGCCGCTTCACCGACATTGAAGAAGGCAAGGAATTCGCATCCAAAATCCGCAACAATCCCACGCTCACCGGATATCAAATCCTCATCGGGGCAATGGGTGGCGATTCACACCGCTTCTTCGTTATTCCCGCCTCCGCCACGGTGGCCGATATCGCGCAAGGTTTCCAGATCGGTTCACACGGGTTCATGGGAGATGGCGAGGGCTTCTCAAACTCAGATACAAACATCGCAAGCATTCTTCAGGCCGTCCATAAAATCTGTCCTTTCTTCGTCACTTTCGCAGATGCCGCCGGCCTGCACGGCCAATTCACTCGAAAAGTCACCGCCTCTAACGCATCTGAAATCGAAGCACTATTCGAATCCAACGCCTACCCAGGCTGCGAAGCTCTGATGGCCGATTGGGACGGTGACGGCTCACTCTTCAAAGAATCTCTACTCAATTCCGAAGGCCTCAAACTCTGGTGGGATTGAGCCCTCACCCCATAAAAAACGCCCGATACGCCCCCTCCTCCGCCTCCACCACCTCCATCCCACACCAATCCACCAGCACCAAACCCCTCCGCTTCGCAAACCCCGCCAAACGTCGCACATCCTCCTCCCCCACATTATTCACGCGGCAATTCAGCAACCCCATCACTTCCACCCGCCCCGCCCCCATCAATCCATAAACCTCAATGGACGAAATCAGCCGCACCGCAAACGATCCCTGCACCACCCCAGCCACCTTGTTAAACGACACACCCTCCAGCATCGTACCCCGTTCCCCGGCTACTCCGATCAACTCACCCGGAGCCACCTCCACACCTGCAAACGGCAGCGGCACTTCCATCCGCACATGTACCTTCTTAAACCCATATCCCGCCCGCTCTTCCTCATGAATCCGCCGAATGTTCCCAAGCGCCTCCTCCACCTTCCCCATCAACGCTTCAGACACCCACTCCACCTGTCGCCAGTCATCCTCATGCATCTCCAGCGTGCTCCTCCCAACCTTGCTCGACCCCGCAACAATCCCCGGCAATTCGTCTGAAATCGTCGCCAGCGAGAACAGTAAATTCTCCGGCATGCCCGTCTCGATCCTCACCTTCCGCATCACCAGCACCAGCTTCCCGCTCTTTCGAAACTCACTGGCCAGCACAGGCCGCGCCTCCACCACCTCCCAATCACTCTCTCCCAAATGCATGGTCGTCGACGCCTCAAAGCTCTCCGGCAATTGCCCCACCGGCACATCGCACGGCGCAAACTGCACCTCCCCCTCCGCATCCACAAACTGCACCCGGATCACACCCTGCTCACGCTTCTTAAACGGCCAAAATGCCATCACCACCTCCCGGTTAAATGCCTCAATTTGCTCCTAAATCACACTCTACCAGCAATCCCAGCCTTATCATGATGCCAACCCCACCCTTCCGGCTCATCACATGAAATCCTTCCGCCTGCACATCCAATCCCGCTCCGACCTCCTCCAATCTCTCCTGGGCTTTCTCATCGGCTCCGCCGCCGTCCTCATCCTCCTCTACGCACCCATCCCCAGCCAGCTCGCCCAGACGCTTCTCCTCCTCGCCGCCGCAATCATCACCGGCTATCTCATCCGTTCCTACCCCGCCCGCGCCCTCCGCCGCCGTTATCCAAACGCACGCATGCTCCCCCTCCTCACCATCGGCTTATCCATCTGC
Source organism: uncultured Phycisphaeraceae bacterium (assembly GCA_964527265.1). GTDB lineage: Bacteria > Planctomycetota > Phycisphaerae > Phycisphaerales > Phycisphaeraceae > CAZGOM01. The sequence continues at coordinate 2,619 of CAZGOM010000232.1, forward strand.
GCTGCCGCCGCCTTCTTCCAATTCTTCCTCCTCCCCCAATCCCCCACCCTCATGCTCGCCTTCTACCTTCCCGCCTTCACCTTCATCGCCGCCTTCATCTTCATCAACCGCCGCGATCCCGACGTCATGAAATGAAATAACCACTCCCTTCCCGACCACTTCTCATCCCCGATTTCGCCGGTCAGCCCTGAGTTGCCGATTCACTCCGTGGCCCTGGACCTCACTCTTCTTCCCGGCCGCTTAAATCCTATTAATCATCCCCAATCCTCTTAATCCCAGTCAAAGATTCCCCCCTCACTCACGTCTTCCGCTTCACCTCCGCCAGTTCCCTCTCAAGCTCCGCAATCCGCCCCTCTAACTTCCTGATCACCGTCCCCACCTCCCGCTCCGAAAACCGCTTGTGAATATGCTGCGGGCAATTCACGTCCCATGCCTCAATCTTAAACACAATCGCCCGCTCCACCTTCCCCGGGTATCCCGCATCCGCCAAGCTCGCCAGCAGCCCAGCATCTCCCTCCACCACCTTCGCCGTCCCCCAAAGTTTGATCCTCTGGCTATTGGCGTAGTCCATCAAAAAGATAAACGCCTTGGGGTTTTCAGACAGATTCCCCAATGTGATGTACTGCTTGTTGCCTCCAAAATCCGCAAACCCCAGCGTCTCCTCGTCCATCACCTTCAAAAACCCCGGCGGCCCACCGCGATACTGGATGTACGGCTGCCCCTGCCCATTGGCCGTCCCCAGATAAAACATATCCCGCTCGGCCAAAAACTCCGCCAATTCCTCCGTCACCTTCGTCTGCCAGCCGCCTCCCGCCTCCATCCGCGCATACCCGTTGCGCGATCCCTTGGCCGATTGAATCCCCTTCACCGCATCCGTAAACGCCACATCACTTGTAAATTTGCGCATACCCCATCTTAATTCCTCACCTGCCCATCTCCATCACCCGTCTCACACGCTTCATCGTTTCCTACTCTTTCTCCCATCCTCTTAATCATCCGCAATCCTCTTAATCCCAGTCAAAAATCCCCTCTTCCCCCCTCAAAAATTGTAATCCACCGGATTAAACGAGCACGATGAAAACTCATCCTCGCTCTGCTTTTTTCAATAGCCTCCCATCCCTGCCCAAATCCTCCATCCCTTCACCCAAAAGTGACATTCCCCCTGCCCTGCACATCCTCTACCCTCGCTCTCACACGTCGGTTCCAAAACACAAGGCCATCCCCATGCGCCAACAACCATCTCCAAGCTCCCGCGCCTTCACTCTCATCGAGCTCCTCGTCGTCATCAGCATCGTTGGCATCCTCTTCGCCATGCTTCTTCCATCACTTCAGAAAAGCCGCCAGCTCGCCGTGCGCCTTCAATGCCTCGCCGGCCAGCGCCAGCTCTCCATCATGACCGCCACATACCTCAATGATTTCAAATACCGCTACCCTCCCGTTGTCGTTAACGGCCAGGGCGTCGAGCCCCGCGAGTTCCTCGTCGCTCACATGGGCGGCTCATCCGACTTCTCCAACCTCTTCATCTGCCCCGCCGCCAAAGGCCATCCCAACGTCATGGGCGAGTGGTACCCTGAAAAAGCCGAAGGCGGTTCCTACTTCGGCGACGGAGGAAACTCCTACGCCTTCAACCAGCACATCCGCGGCAAGCGCGCCCCCGGCCTCGACTGGTACAACCTCTACGATGTCCCCCAGATCTCCCAGAACGACATCCTCCAGCCCGCCATCACCCCCTGGATGGTCGACGGCGTCTCTCGCCGCTGGGATTTCCTCTACATCACCGAATTCCTCGCCCCCTACCGTCACGGCGGAAACAACGCACTCTGGGACGGCTACAACATGCCCGGCGCTGACGGCCAAAACATCCTCTTCTCCGACGGCCACGCACGCTGGGTACCCTGGATGGAATGGCTGGACTGGGCCCGCGGCACACCCGGCCACACCAACGACTTCGCCTGGCGCTGATCCCACCGGGAACGCCGGCGTACCACCGCCTCCCAATCACATCACTCCCACGACAAAATCGTTCTGCCTTATCACTTATCCCTTTTCACTTTTCACTTTCCGCCCGGAAACACCTTCTCAATCAACTCCAGTGTCAGTTCCACCAGCATCTGCCCCCCTTCAGGCCCCACCACCGACACCACCGGGATCGACCCATACCCGCCGCCATCCACACCCCGCTGCGTCGGCAGATACATCCCATACGGGCCGGTGATCTGCGATAAAAATGTCTGCGGCGCCGTGCTCCTTGCCTTGATCTGGTACCCGTAATCCACATACAGCTCAAAGGGATTCGTCGCTAGCACCGCATCCCCGATGCGCAGTACATGCACCTCCGCATCAAACGGCACAACCGGCTGCCGTCCCTCAAACATCTCCACCACGTTCTTCAGCCGCACCGGCCACCACAGCCGCGGGTCCATCTCCTTGATCGCGTTCTCATATTCCTTCGCATGCCAGTCCCGCTCCTTCTGAGAAGGCTTGCGCCCGGGAAACTGTGTCTTCACATACTCATGCGCAAACACCACGCCTTCCATCGGCCGTGCGTATTTCAGCGCCCGTTGCACGCCATCGCAAATCCGATCCGCAACTTCCTGCCGCTCCGTCGATCCCCGAAGCGCGATCAGCTCCAATTCCTGCTTCTTATCAAACACCGGGTGCGGCGACACATCACCAGCTACACCGCAAATCGCAAACACCCACACCTTCTCGCCCAATCGCTTCTTCACCTCCAGCCTCACCTCATGCCAGAAGTCAGAGCTCCACGCCGTCAGATGCTCCTGCATCTGCGAAGGGCAAGGCACATCGATCACCACCCCCGCCAGATTCCCCACCATGTCCCACACGAAAAACATATCCAGCGTGTGGTCCTCCGGCCCCTCCATCCACCTGAAATCCTTCCTCCCGGGATTCCCGTACATCTGCGCATCCCCATTCGCGTACACCGGCCTCCGGTTATGCGCCACCACGGCATGCCCAAACGCCCTCCCAATCCGGCTCTCCGTCTTCTTCCCCCACGCCTCCACCGCCGCCTCCGCCGCCTGCCTGGCCGCGTGCGCCACACACTGCGTCGGCGTCAAAATTCCCTCCGCCTGTGGAGGGTACGCACCTTCCACCATCGTGATCGAATCATGCGTGTGCGTCGCCATCAGCACGATGTTCTCCGGCTTCAATTCCGGCACCCGCGCGCACACAGCCGCCCTCACCTGCGCCTCAAGTGACACCGTGACCATCGCGATATCCAGCGAGATCAACACCGCCCTCTCCGCCGTCCCATCCGCACGCTGCCCGTTGATCGCCATCGCCGTCGCAGAAATCGGGTCCTGCGCCGCTGTCGCGATCCGCACATATTTCTGCCCCTGCACCATCGCCGGCCCCTCAGGCACAATGCTCCGCACCGCTATTCCCAGTTCAAACATCACCCGTCTCCTTTTTTAATCGCCAGTTAATCGCCACTCAAACCCCAACCACATCCGCACAATCCTAATCCATTTGTCATTACATTTAAACCCCATCCCACCAGTCAGTTTCTCATCCTCCACTTCATCCATACCCCTCTTCGTAAATGCCTCTTCAAATCGGGTGAATCTTGTAAAAATTCCCCCTCTTGATTCGCTCTGCTCACTTCACATGTTGCCTTGACTCCCCAAGTCCAGCCCTTTTCCAACACCTCAACTCAAAAACACCCCATTTCCGCCCCAAAAACCCAATTTCACATCACCACAAAAAAACGCCCCACCCGCCCCAAAACACACTCAACGCAAAAACCCCTTAAAAACAGCCCCCAAACCCCTCTCCCGCCCCTTCATTTCCATCTGCACTCCCAACCCACATATTGTACCAAGGCTAAAGATAATTATAAATAACCATGCCAATATTTATACTTTTTGTTAATAAGTATATAACCAATCCCCACACAACCACTTACACATCTCCGTACGCCAGTCTCAGCACCGAATAGGCGTCAGCGACCGCAGCCGCGGCTCACGTAAAACCAATCCCACCCAAAACACCACACCCACAATCACAGGCACCCACCACAACCCATCCTTCGCCACCACATGCGTCGCCACCGCTCCACCCAGATACCCCGTCAGCAAAATCGCGCCCAGCACCGACGTCCACGGACACAAATAAAGCAGCACGCTCGCCAGCTGCGCCACCAGCATCGGCAAAATTGAATTCCCAGGGTACCCCATCTTCCCCATATCCTCCGTCACCTTCTCCAGGTTCAGCAGGCCAAACGTCCCACCCGCCAACATTCCCAGCGCTGGCAGCCCGCCCAGCACCCACCCCGTCCAATACAACGCCTTACCCTTGGACCCGCCATTTGTGCTTTCCGTCGTCATCGCCAAACCTCCTTGTAAAAAATCACGCGTTCAATTGTAACCTTCCCTCCCCCAAACCCGCTCCTATCGCATCCGAGCGATTCAAATTTACCCCATCCAAACTCGCATTCATGGGAACCTTTCGCCATTAAGCTACCTTCGTCACTTCATTTTCCCGCCCCTGATTCAAGGAGCCCCCTCATGCAGCACCAGACCACCACGGGCCACCCCTTAAAAGGCCCCCTCGCCATGGCCGTCGGCGCCGTTGCCCTTCTCGCCCTCGCCGCCTTCTACATCTTCGGCAACCCCTCTCTCATCGACGGCACCGTCAAAACCACTCGCCACGACGCCGTCATCTCCCAGGAACTCCTCTGGGAAAAAGCCGCCGACCCCCTCACCCAGGAAATTAAAAACCTCTACCGCAACCAGCACATGACACCCCTGCTCGACTCCGGCTCCGCCAAAACCAAGGACGGCGCCCAGCGCCTCCTGGCCGCAAACCGCGCCATCGATTCCCTCAAAATCCAATCCCTCGCCGTTGTCCACCGCAAAGCCAACGACACCTCCTCCGAGCCTGAAATCCTCGTCACCGCCACCTATTCCATGGATCCACCCCTCGACAACATCACCACCCGCACCTTCCGCGCAAAAGCCAAAAACCGTGGCGCAGGCTCCTGGACTTTCTACGGCGAAACCACACCCTGACCCTCCTTCCCATACACTTGTCCCATGACCACCCCAGAACCCATCCTGCCCAATCAAACGTCCGCCCCCCAGGTCTCCGTCAAACGCTTCACCCCGCCCGCCGCCCCCGGCGTCGCC
>CAZGOM010000233.1:0-7696 GCA_964527265.1 uncultured Phycisphaeraceae bacterium
GAGCTTGGCGCTTTTGCGGACGTTCTTGGCTGCACTCTTGGTATTGGGCATTTGCTTGTCTCGAAAGTTCTTGAACGAAACGGATCAATGTTGAGCGGAACATTATGGCAAGGGCGGATTATAAATGCAAGTAGGGGTGATCTTAGTTGTTGTAAGTGGTCATGATGTTGGCGGCGGCGGCGGGTTTTTCGAAGTTTGGCGACCAGAAATGGTTGGTGTTCATGAGTTCCCAGGATTCGCCGATCTGAACGCGGAAGAACTCTGCGTGGCCGTCGATAAAGAGGTAGTTTGCGCCTTCGGGGAGGCCGTTTGCGCCAAGATGGTTTGCGGTGTTGGGCATGGAGCCCTGGGGGCGGTTTAAGTAGTTGACGTCGAACATGAGTGGGTGGCGGCTGGGCTGGAGTGAGATGCCGCGCTTGAGCCATTGGGCGGGGTAGAAGCCGGAGGCGGCATTGGGAAAGGTGGATGAGATCCAGCCTGTATCCACATTTGAGATTTTCAGGTGGGAGGTGGAAACACCGCGATTTCCATTGCCCATCATCCAGGTGTAGGTGAGTTGGGCAACGTTGTCGTTTTCATTCCATTGGTTGTCGTAAGCGCCGACGTTCCAGCCCTGAAACGAAGGGCAGATGGTTTGTTTCTGGGCAATTTTGTAATCCTCGCGCATGACCTGGTGGGATTTGCGTGCGGGGTTTGCGGGATCGAGGTCGATGGTGGCGATGCAGTTGGGGACGTTCCAGCGGCCGGGGGGGAGCGCGTTGTAGTCGTTGTCGTAGTAGGAGAGTGCGATGCCGAACTGGCGGAGATTGCTGGCGCAAACGACTTTGCGGGCGGCGTTTCTGGCGGAAGAAAGGGAGGGGAGAAGGAAGGCGACGAGGACGCCGATGATGGCGATGACGACGAGGAGTTCAACGAGGGTGAAGGCGGGACGAGAGGAATGGGAACAGGTGCGAAGATTCATGAGACACCTTTAATTTTGAGTGTTTAAGTGTGAGATAAAGAAAGAAAGTATAGGACATGAACCGGTTAATTTCAATTGAATTGAGGATGGAAAAATGGGTGACTGGGGCTGATTCGTGAATCTGCCGTGGTCTTGGATAACCAGCAAAATTCCGGGGCCGCCACGGATGGCAGTCTTGGCCATCCACCCGAATTCGAGCGGTTTGGGTGTGGAGGATGGGAGGAAGGGTGGGACGGGGGATTTCGGTGCCGAGAGGTAGAGGATTTGAGAAGCTTGGCGGCGCGTGGGATGATTGGACGCATGGCAATCATTGGCATCAATCATGTGGCGCTGGCGGTGAAGGACGTGGGGCGGACGGTGGCGTTTTATACGCAGGTGGTGGGGCTGGAGGTGATTGCACGGCCGGATTTTGGTTTTCCGGGTGCGTGGTTAAGGATTGGGAAGATGCCGTACGAGTTGCACATTATCCAAGTGGAGGATGATGCGGGGGTGGTGGCGTCGGGGTCGCGGGGGAACCATTTTGCGATTGAAGTGAAGGGGATGGATGAGCACGTGGCGCGGATTCAGGGGAAGACGAGCTGGAGCAAGGGGCCGCACCTGAGGCCGGACGGGGCGAGGCAGTTTTTCTTTCAGGACCCGGATGGGCATACGGTGGAGTTGACGGAGTTTGTGGGGTAGGAGGGAGTCCAGGATCCCGAGTCCAGGGTCCAGAGTTCGGAGTCGTGGGTTCAGAGCCCTGTGTCTGGGGTGAGGAAGGGCGGTTTGCAGAGAAGGGCTTGGGGTTGGAGTATTTTTGTTGTGGGTTTTATTCTGGGGTGATTGGCTTGGGGCTTGCGGATGGCATATCGTATGGGGCTCATGGGAAGGCACCGTTTATCGATTCTTTGTATTTCCGCTAATGCCCTGATTTCCGGGGCGTTGGTTGTGTTGGTTGTCCTGACGGGGTGGCTGTGCGCATTTGCGCAAGGTATCCCGGCGGCGGGGGACCGCGAAGATATCTGGCTGTTGCGGAAAACCGGCGTGGATGATGTGACGATCTACCACCGGAGCCAATCGGACCCCAAAGAGCAGATCATGGCGGTGTCTGCGAAGGTGGAGGGACGGCTGACGGACAGCGCGATTGCGGCGGGGCCGTCGACGCTGTGGATGATCCGGGCGTCTGGGTGGGTGGAGTCGCTGAGTGTCGATCACAACCCAATGCCTTCGCTGCCGCGCTACGGCGGGCTTAAAAGCGAACAGAAATTGCCTGAGAAGGTAAAGCCAGTGGCTTGCGCGGCGGCGATGAATGGGTTTTGGGTGCTGGTGAGGATCGACAACGCGGGGGATCTGAAGCAGTTTGACCATCAGACGCGCGTGTCGCGTACGGGCGGCGATTCGGGGAGCGCGGACGATGAATTGCCGCCGTGGTTTCGCGTGCGGGGTATGAATGACGAGAGGGCGCAGACGCAGCCTGCGTCGCAGAGCCAAGTGCCGGCGCAGACGCAACCGCAAGAAGCGGCGGCGACATTCCCGGTGTATCGCGTGCTGCATCTGGATGGGACGGTGTGGAAGGTTTATCCCGCGCCGGAGATGGAAGGGCTTAAAGACGAGATGTTTCAAGGGTCTGTGGCGTCGACTCAGCCGGTGAGCAGACTGGGGGCGGTTGGGATGGTGTTTCGTGCGAAGGAAGATGCGTGGCCGGAGATTTTCAGCCAGATGCCGGGCGAGGGGATTACGCGGTCGTATTGGAAGGATGGATGGCAATCCAGGCCGGTGGTGGGGGCGGATGCGTTTGACAAGGTGATCGTGGTGGACCATCAGCCTGTGCTGGTGCGGGCGGCCAAGACGGGTGCGGCGGGTGTGTCGCTTTATCTGGGGGTGATATCGAATAACGAAGTGGCGGATTTGCCTCGGGTGGAACTGGGGGCGAACACGGGGGGATTGTGGGCGGCGGTGCCGATGGATAATTCGGTGGCGATCATTGAACCGATGCCGGGGCAAGCGCGGGTGTCAGAGACGGATTGGAAGCTGTCGCTGCGGCGGATCGATTTGCTGGGGCGACCGGTGGGAGCGGGGCAGCAGACGCTGGAGTCCAAGCCGAGCAATCTGTGGAATGACTCACCGAACCTGGTGATTTTCGGAAGTTCGCTGGCGATCGGGCTATTGCTGATGTGGACGCTGTGGGGGCGGGACAATGTGGAGACATCGGTGCGTTTGCCGGTGGGGGTGGTGAAGGCGGATCTGCCGCGCAGGGCGTTTGCATGTTTGATCGACATGGTTCCTTGCGCGTGGCTTTCGATGTTGATTTATAAGGTGCAGTTTGGGGAATTGTTCCAGCAGATCATTGAATTGTCGCGGACGTGGGGATTGCTTAAGCCTTGGCTGGTGACGGTGGGGATTCTGGCGGTTTATTCGACGTTGTCGGAGGCGTTTTACGGTCGGACGCTGGGGAAATACCTGGCGGGGCTGCGGGTGACGCGTCTGGACGCGAGCGCGCCGGGGCTGCTGCAAGTGGTGGTGCGCAATGCGGTGAAGGTGATTGAAGTGTTGTGCTTCCCGTTGATGTTCATTCCGGTTGCGCGCTTGAATGCGCAGCGGCTGGGGGACATGGCGGCGCGGACGATCGTGGTGGCGGATGAGCCGCCGGAGGAAGAGGATGATGAGGATTTTGATGATGCGTGAGGATTGAAGAAGGGTCTGGGGTGCAGGGGCTGGGGCCTGGTCAGACAAAAAGTAGTGGTTGGGGGTATTCTGGTGGGCTTGGGTGGCCGGGGCGTGGTGTGTTGTAATGTGACTGTTTTTCCCAGGACTAAAGAATATGGTTGCTACCGCTACTGTCATGTTTGAGGATATCTGGGCTGCGGCGCGGCGGATCAAGGGTGGGGTGGTGTATACGCCGTGCCCGTATGCGGAACTGCTTTCGCAGGCGGTGGGTTGTGAGGTTTACTGCAAGCTGGATTACCTGCAGAGGACGGGGAGCTTTAAGGAACGCGGTGCGCGCAATGCGCTGCTGCTTATGCCGGAGGAGCAGCGCAAGAAGGGCGTGATCGCGGCAAGTGCGGGGAACCACGCGCTGGGCCTGGCGTATCACGGGAAACAGCTTGGGGTGCCCGTGACGGTGGTGATGCCGAAGTTTGCACCGATGACGAAGATCAGCAATTGCCGCAAGCTTGGGGCGAAGGTGGTGCTGGCGGGGGACCATTTGGAGCAGTCGCGGCAATTTGCCATTGAGATCATGAACAAAGAGGGGCTGACGTATGTGCACGGGTTTGATGACCCGGCGGTGATTGCCGGGCAGGGGACGATGGGACTGGAGATATTGGAACAGGTGCCGGATGTGGAGGCGATTGTGGTGCCGGTGGGGGGCGCGGGGCTGATCGCGGGTCTGGCGCTGGCGGTGAAGACGATGCGGCCGTCGGTGAAGGTGATCGGCGTGGAGCCGGTGCGCGCGGCGAGCTTTGCGGCGGCCTTGGAAGCGGGCAAACCGATTGCGACTGCGATCACGCCGACATTGGCGGACGGCTTAGCCGTGAGCTGCGTGGGGGCCAATGCGTTTGAGATTGCGCAGAAGCATGTGGACCAGGTGGTGACAGTGACGGAACGGGAGATCGCGCTGGCGGTGCTGAGGCTGGTGGAGATGCAGCGCGGCGTGGTGGAAGGAGCGGGGGCGACGGGTCTGGCGGCGGCGATTGCCGGGAAACTGCCGGAACTGGCGGGGAAGAAAGTCGTGTTTCCGCTTTGCGGAGGTAACCTGGACACGCCGGTGCTGGGGCGCATCATTGAGCGCGGCTTGGCAGCCGACGGACGCTTGTGTCGTTTTGAAGTGGGAATCAGCGACAGGCCGGGTGGGCTGGCGAAACTGGCGACACTGATTGCTGCGGAAGGGGCGAGTTTCCGCGATATTTCGCACGACCGGACCTTTGGCTCGCAAGACCTGGCATCGGTGAACGTACATTGCGTGGTGGAGACGGATGATGTGGAGCACATCAAGCGGATTCATCATCGGCTGGTGGCGGAGGGGTTTGCGGTGAAGTTTTACGATTGGACGCTTTGAGGAAGTTGGGTCTTGGGTTCTGGGTTTTGGGTGAGAAAGAATTGGGTTTGTTATGCGCCGCTGAGTGATGGGTGGTGGCGCGGAGAGTCGTGGTTTTTATGGAATTGCCGATTGTTTCGACGACGCATGTGCCTGGGCGGGAGCAAGTGAGCCGCGCGTGGGTGCAGGCGATGGAGATGCTGGGTGGGGCGACGGATGGATTGGTAGCCAGAGAGGGATATCAGCGCGTGTTTGTGGCGGGCGGGAAGGGAACTGCGTGGCATGATCTGGCGTTTGGGTTTGAAGCGGGGATGGAGGCTGTGGATGTTGAAAAGGCGCTGAAAGAGGATGAAGCGGGATTGCCGCGGCGGGTGGTGCTGGGGCGATTGGGGGAGAGGGAAGAGGGCAAGCGCGTAATGGAGGGCATGGGGTATGGGGTGGCGGAAGTGGCGCTAGGGGTGCTGGCCAAGACGCGGATGGATTGGGAGATTGATGGTGGGTTGCAGTTGCTGCCGGCGCGGGCGGTGTATGTGGATTTGAAGGCACTGGGGGCGTTGCGGGCGGGTGACAGGGAGGCTGGCCAGCGCGTGGCGCAGGGAATGGAATTGATGCTGGATGAAGCGCGGCTGGACATGTTGATCCTTCGGGATGCATCCGGCCCGGTGGCGTGTGGGGCGGTGATCACGGTCAACTCCATGGGGCTCATCGTGGATTTTTATGCAAAGGCGGGCGCGAGCGCAAAAGCGGCGGAGACGATGCTCTGGTATCTGCTGGAGCTTTGCGGGCGGAGCCAGCATAAGGCCGTGGGGTATGCGATGGGGCCGGAATTTGAGTTTAAGAAAGTGTTTGAAGGGTGCGGGTTTTTGTCTTTGGAAGGTATACGGGTTTGGGAGCGGTGAAGCGGCTGTCCCAACGGATGCGAGGTGGCGTGAGGGGGTGAGTTGGCAGAGAATGGGGGCACGAAGGGGGCTCGGGATGCTTTGTAAGAAGTGTGGATACAAGTTGTGGAGCACCAGCAAACCGGCATGCCCGGAGTGCGGGACGGCTTTCTGTGTGACGGCGTATGCGTTTCCTGAAGGTGCGGCGGGCTTTACTTGCGGGGCATGCAGGCACGCGCATCCGGGGCGAGGGCATCTGGGGCATCCCGTGCTGACGGATGGAATGCTGATTTGCCAAGCATGCGGGGAAGGGACGCGGGAGGAAGAGTTGACGGCGGTGCTGCTGGGGAGCGAGGCAGACGAGAAAAAAATTTACCGGATTCGCTGGAAAAAGGCTGCATCAGTGGTGCCTGCGCGGGTGCCGAGAGGGTACTGCGGGATGTTGTACGGAATGGTGTTTTCACCTCATGCCGCGGGATGCACGGTGGGGGGGAATGCATCAGTGGTAAAGGCGTGTCTGTTTGGGCTGTGGGGGTTTCTGGCAGCGTGGCCGATGATGATTTTTCTGACAACGCCGGTGGCGTTTCTGGGGACGTTGGTGCTGGGGTGGGATTTGCAGGCAAGGGAGGATGTTATTGTTCTGGGATTGACTATCTGGGGAGTGGCTTCGCTTACGTTGAATGCCGCGCTTTTTTGTCTTTTCGTGGTGGTGGTATCACTGCCGTCGTATTTGGTCGGTCGGGCGATAAAGAAAGACACGGGCGGGTTTCACGCTTTCTGGGTGAGCACGCTTTATGCGTATTGGGCATTGGCGACGGTGTCGACGGTGGTTCTGGCGGCGCCGATCGGAGGTTTTATTGCGCTGAATGTGAGCCACATGGACATCCACCCGGGCTTTGTGTTTGTCGGTTTTCCGATCCTGCTGATGACTATGTGCGCATTGTCCGCTTGGAGCGCGAGACGGATGCGAGCGGGAATGAATGCGTGTCCAGAAGGATTGGGAGGGGATGCGGTTTCCGGCCTGGGGTGCGCGTGGCGATACATCAAACGGTTATGGAGCGTGCTAAGATCGCCGACGCGGTTTGGCATGAGCTTGCGAAACGATCCATCCCTGCACACGGCTTATTTATTCGCAGTCAAAGGGATGGCAGTGTCGTTGATACCGCTTATGGCTGTCGTGCTCCCGGCCGCATTTGGTTTGATCCTGGCAGTTGGCGGGAGCAACCGAGCGGGGTACTCGCATGAGATGGACGTGGCAAAGTTATTGGCCGGGCTGATTCTGGCCTTGGTGACTGTGGGATGGCTGGCTACGGGAGCGATGATAGGTTTCGCATTCTTTGCATTTCACACGCTGTTGGTGGCGCTGCCGCTGTATCAACTGGGAGTGATACTGGGAATGACCCGCAAGGGATGGGAGCGGTTCGTCGTTGCACACGTGTATGCGTACGGCATTGTGGCGGGGGCGTCGCCGGTGTGGCTTGTGCCTTTGGCTGTTTGGAGCTGGATGACATGGCGTGGGCGGTTGGATGAAATGGATTTGCTCTGGCTGGCCTGCATATCGGCAGGGATCGTGGTGGCGGCTTGCGGGGTGATCGCGGTGTTGGCGGAGAAGATCAATACGGGGATGAGTGAGGTAGCGATTGGAGTGGAGGGGAAGGGGTGATCACGTTTCAACAGCTTCAATCGGTCGTCTTTACGTGTGACCGGCCACGATCAAATTGGACCCAAAAGGGGTGTGGAGATAACATCTTGCTGTTTTCTGCCTGGGGCTATTGACCCTGGTGCACACTATGAGATGACAAAATGGCCAAAATCACGATCGACGGCAAAGAACTGAACTTTGAA
>CAZGOM010000234.1:0-7612 GCA_964527265.1 uncultured Phycisphaeraceae bacterium
CGTCTTTCAACACCTGACTCTCATATCGGGTGGTACCAACAAGGGGGGCAGATCACATCGGCCATGGTATCAAGGTTAGCCAATCCTCTCGGCTCGCCCGGCAATGTCTTTTGTGTGCGCTGCCAAAGGCTCGATCAGCGTCAGTCCTGCGCCAATGCCGAGGGAATGTCTGCTGGAAGGAAGCGCTTGATCTAGGCTTCAATAGGGTAGAGGGTTGGGTCATTGGCCCTTAAGTAACGATAGAGGAGATTGAGGTTTAGATTTGTTTGGGCACAAAGTTTGTTGCTGGGCCGAAAGAGAGATATTGAAAGCGGATCGGGTGTCCAAGCCATTTGCAGATACGAGGTAAGATACGGCGCGAATCAATCATCCAGAGGCATTTCCATGGCAAGGCGCAGGTCTGAATTTGAGTCGTTTTTGGGCGATTTGTTGGGTTTTTTGCGGATGGTGCCGTGGTGGGTGGGGCCGATTGTGATTGCGTTGAGCTGGGTTTTGTTTGCGTATGTGATGCCGTGGGTTTTGCTTTTGATTGGAGCCTTGTTTGGCGATGGAGATAAGGGGTTTGGCCGTTCGCTTTTCACGGGGTTAGCGCACTTTCCGAGAGCGGTTGCGCCGTATGCGGCGGGGGTGGTGGGGTTTGTCTGGGTGGTGGCGTTGGAGCAGAATTTTTTGCCCGGGCGAGGTTGGATCGGCAGACGGGGATTGAGAGTATTCGGGCGCTGAGTTGGCGGGAGCTGGAGCAGCTATTGGCGGAGGCGTTTAAGCGGAAAGGGTATGTGGTGCATGAGACGGGGCCGGGGGCTGATGGGGGAATTGAGGCCGGTGCAGACCACCAGTGGGAAGCTTCTTTGGTTGTGTGGGAAGCATGCGGCCGTTCAGCAGCCGGCACCGGAGAAGTTGTAGGAGAAGAGTGATGTGAATGAGTTGGATTTTTACGGGTGTGATTGAATTACATGTGCGCGTGCAAGAGGCATCGTCATTCTGTTTTACCGGTGGTGTCGCGCGTACGCTCAACCACCGGCTAAATTATGCGACCCCTCCAGGGTCAAGAGACGTCGTAGCATTGTGGTACTAACACGTGATTAGATTGGGAAGGTTTTGTTGGGAGTGTGTGACGTTTCCGGTTTGTAAGGGGACGCGGTCGATGGGGTGAGGTGGTTTGGAGAGATCTTTCTGCGGCCATCGAGGCCGTAGAAAAAAGGGAGAATCATTTAATGATGAGTCACCGGCAGTTACGTTCGCCTTTAAGGGCTTGCTGCACTGCCGGCTAGGCATCGGGTCGCCCTCCGGGCTTGGGGTGGGGAATCGCGCGGACGCGATTAGAGAGTAGAGCAATAGTGAGTAGTAAGTAGAGGGATTGAGAAATGGGGAGGGATGGGAGTTGTTCGTCCAAGGGGATGCCGGTTTGTGCGAAGACGCCAAACCGGCAGGAGTCGTCGCTGGCGCTTCCGGCTAACCGTTGGTTGGCGTTTGCTGGTCTGATTGGTTTTTTGTGGGTGTTGATTGAGAGGGGCGGCGAGGAGCGCTTGAAGTTTGAACGGGATTAGGTCGGCAAGAAAGACCAGGTGGAGTTGAGTCGTTACAGGTTGAAAGGCATGGAAGCGGGCGCGTGCAAGAGGCATCCTTATTATGTTTTACCGGTGGTGTCGCGTGGGTACACGCTCAACCACCGGCTTAATTATGCGACCCCTCCAGGGTCAAGAGACGTCGTAGCATTGTGGTACTAACACGTGATTAGATTGGGAAGGTTTTGTTGGGAGTGTGTGACGTTTCCGGTTTGTAAGGGGACGCGGTCGATGGGGTGAGGTGGTTTGGAGAGATCTTTCTGCGGCCATCGAGGCCGTAGAAAAAAGGGAGAATCATTTAATGATGAGTCACCGGCAGTTACGTTCGCCTTTAAGGGCTTGCTGCACTGCCGGCTAGGCATCGGGTCGCCCTCCGGGCTTGGGGTGGGGAATCGCGCGGACGCGATTAGAGAGTAGAGCAATAGTGAGTAGTAAGTAGAGGGATTGAGAAATGGGGAGGGATGGGAGTTGTTCGTCCAAGGGGATGCCGGTTTGTGCGAAGACGCCAAACCGGCAGGAGTCGTCGCTGGCGCTTCCGGCTAACCGTTGGTTGGCGTTTGCTGGTCTGATTGGTTTTTTGTGGGTGTTGATTGAGAGGGGCGGCGAGGAGCGCTTGAAGTTTGAACGGGATTAGGTCGGCAAGAAAGACCAGGTGGAGTTGAGTCGTTACAGGTTGAAAGGCATGGAAGCGGGCGCGTGCAAGAGGCATCCTTATTATGTTTTACCGGTGGTGTCGCGTGGGTACACGCTCAACCACCGGCTAAATTATGCGACCCTTCCAGGGTCAAGAGTAGATCACCGGCCGTTACGCTCGGCTTTAAGGCTCGCTGCATTGCCGGCCAGGCATCGGGTTGGCGTGGGGCGGCGATGGGGGTGTGATCGGTGAGGCGATTGCTGTGTGCGCGTGGAGGAGATCACGCGGGGGGAGAAGGCAGCGCTTAAAAATCAAGCCAGGTGGCGACGGTGGGCCAATTGGGGGCGGTGTCGCCCACGCTGGGGTAGAGATACTGGAAGTTTCGCACGCCGGAAACGCTGTAATGGCGTACCCCTTTGGCGTGGCCGTCCATGTAGGCGATGTTGGCGGCGCCCAGGTGCCGGAACGCATACTGATAGGCTATGTAGGAGGCGGTTCCCGGGGTGTAGGCGCCATCGATGTTCTGGTTGTACCAGAGGGTGCCCCAGCGGTTGCTGTCGCCGTGGACATCCATGATGAGACCCCCTTCAGCGGGGCTGAAGACGTCGGCATAGGTGGCGCTTTCACGGTTGCGGGGACCGTCGGACCAGCGTGGACGCAGATATGTCGGATAGCCGGTGGTGGCGACGCCGCGGTTGTTCCAGACGACGGTGGCGTCTCGTTCGAAGTAGGCGCCGCTGGTGTTGCGTGCGCCGGTGGTCCAGTTGATGGCGAAGGATGAACGGGCATTTTCCCACCGGAAGTAGGGCATGTCGGTGGCCTGGGGTGCGCCGGTTTCATTGGGGCAGCGCAAAGCGAGCCAGCCGTTGAGGCGTTTGAGGGTGGGGACGGTGGTGTTGTGGTTGAGGCCGTCGTACTTGACCATGTCGCCCAGAAAACCTTCCACACCCAGGGGGACGAACCATTCCCGGTTGTTGCCGACGGATTCGGCGGCCATGGTGGGGAAGAAGTCGCGGTTGGTGGTGGCATAACCCGCGAAGCCCTGGAGGATGGCGCGCTGATTGGTCTGGCATTGGGCGCTGCGTGCCGTATCACGGGCGCTTGTGATTGATGGCAGCATGAGGCTGATGAGCAGGGCGATGATCGAGATGACGACCAGCAACTCCACAAGGGTGAAGGCGCGGACACATGAGGCGCTGGTGAAGCGTTGGTGCATCATTGGTTGGGCTTTCGCTGGAAAATGTCAGGTATGAGTCTATGAAAACCGGTTAATAGTTGCAAGGAAAAAGTTGTTACGCAAAGGGGCAGCGAAGAAAAGAAACGATGAAAGCCGGGCCTCCTTGAGTGATTCATCTGGGGTTTCGCTTTCCGTGGGTTTCGCGTGAGTACACGCTTCACCTACGGCGACGGTGGCGCCGTCCCTTGGGGACTCAAAAAATAAGAAGGTTGACGTAAGATGAAATAAGTTGATATTGTAAATAGCAACTTATTTCACTGTGGGTGTTGGATGGCGATGAAACGGGAAATACAGGCGCCGGTGACGAGTGTGGAGCAGCTTGCGCAGCGGCTTGAGGGGGATCTCAAGGGGAGCGGGCTGGCGGCTGGGGAGGCGTATTTGACGGCGGCGGAGGTGGCGGTGCGGTTTGGGGTGAGTGAGGCGATGGCGAACCGGGCGATGAAGGTGATGGCGGAGCGTGGGGTGCTGACGCGGCATCGGAGCCGGGGGACGTTTGTGGGGGAGGGTGCGAGCGTGGAGCGGGTGGAAACGGGAGGGGTGTTGCATGTATTGGTGGGGCAGGAGCGGGAGGCGGAGTTTGACTATGGGGCGGCGATGCGGGCGCTGAGGCAGGTGATGCCGAGCGCGGCGGTGCAGTTTACGCAGGTGCCGGGGGAGGGCGGGGTGGATCGGGTGCGGCAACTGGTAGAGCGCGAGGGTGGAACGGGAATGGGTGTGCTGGTGGCGGGATGCGGGGTGAAGGTGCAGCGCTATCTGGGGCAGGCGCCGGTGCGGGCGGTTGTGCTGGAGGGTTTGTTTGGGGATGCAGGGACGCTGGCGAGCGTGAGCGTGGACATGCGGGCTGCCGGGGCGATGCTGGCGCGGCATTTGATCAAGCAGGGGCATGCGCGGCTGGCGCTGGTGACGGGGCAGTACTGGCTGCCGGGGGACAATGCTTTTCATGAAGGGGTGATGGATGCGATGGCGGAGGCGAAACTGTCGGACCGGGCGCTGAGGGTGAGGTCATTGCCGGAGGATGCGCGGACGATTGAGCGAGAGGCGCGGACGCTGACGGCGATGGATGGGGGCCCGACGGGGTTTATCTGCATGGGGCGGTTTTATGCCGAGGTGATTTATCAGGCTGTGACGGATTTTTGCGCGGCACAGGTGGCGGCGTATGTGACGGGAGTGGATGGGGGGTTGGGGGAGGAGATCGCGTGTTGCGCGGTGGCGGGGGGGGAGGGGGCGGTGTTTCAAGCCGCGGGGCGGATGCTGGTGGAAATGTCGGAACGAAGGATGGCGCTGACGGCGCAGGTGGTGCTGCCGGTGGCGATGGTCGAGAGAAAGAAAACCCAATCAGAACGAGGACACTCATGAATACTGCAACACAACCGCTTTGGACGCACCCTTTGGCCCGGATGCTGGAGAATCAGCAGATGGGGCCTTTTGTGCATGCCGCGAATGGGGATTTGATTTCGGCTTGCGGGGATGGGAAGAGCCTGACGCGGTCGACGGATGGGGGGAAGACGTGGACGCAGAGCCCGATGTTTGAGTACACAGGCAAGAGCAAGGAATACAAATATTCGGGGGAGCGGGTGCTGTTTCGCACGCAGTCGGGGGCGCTGGTGTTTTCGTTCATGAATATCAATGAGAAGGTGTGGCTGTGGCGTGCGGAACTGGGGGATGCGCTGCCGGGGACGCGCTTGCCGCACTATGTGACGCGGAGCGTGGATGATGGGCGGACGTGGTCTGAGCCGGTGAAGCTGCATGATGAGTGGACGGGGGAGATCCGGAACATGATCCAGTTGCGTTCGGGCAGGCTGGTGGTGTCGTCGATGAAGCTGCTGCACAACCCGGGGCGGCATGCCGTGCTGACGTATTGGTCGGATGATGATGGGGTGACATGGAAAGGGAGCAACGTGATCGACCTGGGGGGGCAGGGGCACCATGGGGGTGTGACGGAAGCGACGATTGAAGAACTGAAGGATGGGTCTGTGCTGATGCTGCTGAGGACGAACTGGGGGCAGTTCTGGCGGGCGATTTCGCGGGATGGCGGGGCGCACTGGCGGGAGATGGGACCGTCGGGGATCGATGCGAGCTCGGCACCGGGGCTGCTGAAGAGGCTGGCTTCGGGGCGGCTGTTGTTGGTGTGGAACCGGCTTTACCCGGTGGGGCGGACGGAGTATCCCACGCGCGGCGGGGATGGGCAGTGGTCGGAGATTGCGTGCTCCAACCATCGGGAGGAGCTTTCGCTGGCGTGGTACGACGAGGTGAGCCACAAGGTGAGCGAGCCGATCGTGGTGGCGCGGCAGGTGGATTCGTGGCTGTCGTATCCGCGGGTGTTTGAGGCCAGTCCGGGCGAGCTTTGGCTGACGAACATGACATTGTCTCGGGGTGATCGGGTGGCGGTGGTGTTGAACGAGGCGGATTTTGTGTGAGGCATTGAGGCGTTGAGGGAAAGGTAAAAGGGACAAGGTAGAAGGGATAAGTAAAGACGGGTGAGTCGCGCAAGGCGGGGCGAGTTGAAGAATGGCTATCTTTTTTCGGGAATCCTGCTATAATGTTCCGCTTCCCTTGGACTACGAGAGCCAACGGAATCACAAAGGCCGATGGCTTTTGAGGGCGCGATGTGCGCCCCCTGCACATGCGTCCTACCTATTAGTACAGAGATGATATTTCGTGACTTTTGAAGAACTCAGGCTCGCAGAGCCGCTGCTTCGCGCGTTGACTGAAGAAGGCTACATTACCCCGACCCCGATCCAGGCACAGGCGATTCCTGAAGTGCTGGCGGGCAAGGATATCCTTGGTATCGCCCAGACCGGGACCGGTAAAACGGCCGCTTTTGCGCTGCCCATCCTTCACAAACTGCTTTCGGCCCCCCCGGCGCCGGCGCAGCCTGCTCCGGCCCCCGTTCAGACGACGGGTGTGCTGACGCGCGGCATGCCGCGGCCGCAGGCGCCGCGCCCTCCGCAGCGGAAGATCAAGGCGCTGATCCTGGCCCCCACGCGTGAGCTGGCGGTGCAGATCGGCGAGAGCTTCCGGACTTACGGTCGGCATGCGCGGATGCGCACGACGGTGATTTTCGGCGGCGTGGGCCAGCACCCTCAGGTGCAGGACCTGCGCACGGGCGTGGACATCGTGGTGGCGACACCTGGCCGGCTGCTGGACTTGATGGAGCAGGGCCATGTGCATCTGGAGAACGTGGAAATGTTCATCCTGGATGAAGCGGACCACATGCTGGACATGGGCTTTGTGCCGGATGTCCGGCGTATTGCCGAGCGGATGCCGGCGGCGGGCGTGCGGCAGACAATGATGTTCTCGGCGACGATGCCGTTTGAAATTCGTCAGCTGGCCAACACGCTGCTGAAGAACCCGGTGAAGGTGGAAGTGACGCCGGTTTCGTCGACGGTGGAACGGATCGATCAGTCGGTGTTTTTCGTGGATCGGCGCAACAAGCCGGCCCTGATGATTCACCTGCTGGAGACGACGGGGTACACGCGGGCGCTGGTTTTTTCGCGTACGAAGCACGGCGCGGACAAAATCGTGCGTGTGCTGCGGATGGCCAACATTGACGCGGAAGCGATCCATGGGAACAAGAGCCAGGGACAGCGGCAGCGGACGCTTGCGAACTTCAAATCGGGGCGGACATCGGTGCTGATCGCCAGCGATATCGCGGCGCGCGGCATTGATATCGACAACATCTCGCACGTGATCAACTTCGACTTGCCGGAAGTGCCGGAGACGTATGTGCACCGCATCGGGAGAACAGGCCGCGCGGGGTCGACGGGTTCGGCGATTTCGTTCTGTGATTACGACGAACGCGGGCTTTTCAAGGCGATTGAGCGGACGACCAAGGCGAAGATCGTGCTGCGTGAAGACCATCCCAAGTATGGCGCACCGATCCACATGCCCCGTGTTGAAGACGTGGAGCATGAGGAGCAGGGTGGCGGTGGTGGCGGGCGCCGCTATGGCGGCGGAGGCGGCGGTCGCTACGGCGGCGGCAACGACCGTGACCGTGGCGGTTTTGGCGGCGGGAACAACAATAACGGCGGTGGTGGTGGCGGTAATCGTCAAGGCCAGTACAACGGCGGCGGCGAACGTCGCGGCTTCGGCAATAACAGCCGTCCGGCGGTTGCGGCCGGTGGCCCAGCGCCGATTCATGCTCCTGCGGCGCTTGCGCCCATCAGCGGGCATCAC
>CAZGOM010000235.1:0-7550 GCA_964527265.1 uncultured Phycisphaeraceae bacterium
TTATGAGCAGTTTGTGGAGCGTGCAGCAGGTGCTGGCTTTTGCGCCCGACAGTTCGTCGGCGAGTGCGGGGCAGGGCTTGGCCAAGCCGGGCAAGTGGTTGACGCTGGGGCGTTCGGCGCGGGTGATGTGGGGGGAGTTGCAGGGGTCAGGAAAGGATCCGTATCGGACGCGGGTGGATTTTGCGGGGCCGGCGTACAAGTGCAGTTGCCCGAGCCGAAAGTTTCCCTGCAAGCATGGGATCGGCTTAATGCTGATCAGCGCGCAGAGCTATGCGAGCGTGGTGGAGGGGGCAGAGCCGGCGTGGGTGTCGGAGTGGATGGACCAGCGTGCGGGTGCGCAGGAGAAGAAGGCGGAGAAGGCCAAGGAACGGGCCGAGAAGCCGGTGGACGTGGAGGCGCAGAACAAGCGGATCGCGGCGCGGGAAGCGAAGGTCAGCGAGGGGATGGCGCGGCTTGAGCTGCACCTGACGGATTTGTTCAAGCAGGGGATGGCATCAGCGCAGGCGCAGGATGCGAGCGCATGGCGGGAAGTGCAATCGCGCATGGTGGACGCGCAGGCGACAGGGCTGGCGCGCGAAGTGGGGCGAGTGGCGCAGACGATCGGGATCGGGGCGGACTGGCAGCACAGGACGGCGCGGGAAGTGGGGCGGCTGTGGCTTCTTTTAAAGGCGTATCAGAATCAGGAGGCGCTGCCGGAAGGACTGAAGGCGGAGGTGAGGTCGCTGATCGGGTGGACGACGGAGCAGGCGGAAGTGACGGAGAAGGTGCAGGATGTGTGGCGCGTGGTGGGGCGGGTGATTGAGGAGGAGGAGCGGCTGACCGTGGAGCGGGTGTGGCTGTGGGGGCGCGCGACGGGGACATTTTGTTATGTGCTGGCGTTTAAGGTGCCTGGGGTGGGGGGAGCGAAGTGGACGGGCTTGACGCCGGGGATGGCTGTGGCAGGGAGTGTGGGGTTGTATCCGGGGGTGATGCCGCGGCGGGGGTTGGCGGTGGTGGGCGGTAAGGAAGCGAAAGAAGAGTCGGGGATGGTTGGAATCCGACCCGCGGCAGGCGGCTCTGAGCCGATTGAACAAGGGAAGGGGACAGGAGAAGACATGCTCACGCAGACGAGAGCATGGCACGCAGAGCACGGGATCGAAGGATTGATGGCGGGGTATGCGGCGGGGTTGGGGGTAAATCCGTTTGTGGTGAGGTGGCCGGGGGTGGTGCGGGGGGTGACGCTGCAAGTGGAGGTGATAGAAGGGGAGGCGCGGTGGCGGCTGGTGGATGGGGCGGGGAAGAGCCTGGCGGTGATCGATCTGGGCGGGCTGGGCTGGGATTTAATGAGCTTTGGGGGCGGGCGAGAGATGGCGGTATTTGGGGAACTGGAGGCGGAGGGGATTCGAATATTGAGCGCGTGGGGGGAGGCGGGGTTTGTGTCGGTGTGGAAGGATGATGCGGTGAAGGCGCTGGTGCGGGCGGATGTGCGGTTTTTAGGAAATGAAGAAGATGCCTCCGATGCGGGAAGGGGTGGGGCGTGAGTGAATTGGAGATGCCGTTTGGGGATGTGGGGTTGGCCAGGCGAGAGGCGGGGGCGCGGTTGTTGCTTGGGACGCAGCGGGTGACGGAACCGGTGGGAGTGGCGGGGGAGTGGAAGGGGCTTGTTGAGGGCGGTCGTGATGGGAGCGAGGCATTTGGGCGGGTACTGGGTGCGCTGTATCTGGTGGGGGAGGCGGGGCGGGGTGTGAGCGAAGAAAAGGGTGCGGTGGTGGAGGCCGCGCCGAGGGAGGAGAAGAGGTTGTGTTCGGAGGGGATGAATGAACTGTTGGTGAAGGTGTTCGGGCAGGAGCCGTCGCTGGTGCCGGTGTGGTGCGATGCGGCGGTGAAGATGGGAGTGCTGCCTTGGCCGGAGCATGTGCCGGGATTGCTTTCGCACGCGGCGAACATGCCGGGGGGGAGCGCGACGGCCAAGGGGATTGTGCAGAGCGCGGGACTGAAAGCGGCTTGGCTGATCGGGCTGAACCCGGCGTGGAAGAAGCTGTCGGGGACGGCGGAAGGGGTGGACGGCGCGGTATGGCATGCGTGGGATGAGATGACAGGGGATCGGCGGGTACGCGTGTTTGAAGCGATGCGGATGGAGAACCCGGCGATGGCGCTGGAGAAGTTGATGAAGGCGTGGCCCGATGAGCCGGGGGAGTCGCGGCTGAAGCTGCTGGATGGGCTGAAGACCGGGCTGTCGATGGGGGATGAGGCGTTTGTGGAGGGGTTATTGGATGACAAGCGCAAAACGGTGAGGGAGAAGGGTGCGGAGATATTGCGGGGAATCGAGGGCTCGCGACTGGTGGAGCGGATGAAGGCGCGGCTGAAGGAGCATGTGAAAAAGTCGGGGGGAGGATGGAGTGTTGAGCCTTCCGACGTGTTCGATAAAGAGATGGCGCGGGATGGGATGACTGATAAGCCGGGCATCCGCGGGATGGGCGTGAAGGCATGGCTGCTGTATCAGATGACTGCGGCGACGCCGCTTGGGGTGTGGCAGGAGATCACGGGCGCTGAGCCGGAGAAACTGGTGGCATGGGCTGTGAGTTCCGACTGGCATGAAAGCCTGTGGACGGGTTGGCTGGAGAGTTTTCGGAGGAAGCCTGATCCGCTGTGGACAGTGGCGTTGGTGGAGCGTAATGCCGTCAAGGGGGACTTGGATGCGGCTGGAAAAATGCTTGCCGAGCTAGACCCCGCCAAGTACGAAGAGGTGCTGGGCACATGGGTGGCGAGGGATCTGGCTTCCATGAAGGCGCATGCCGGGCGGGTGGAATACGCGGCATTGACTGTGGCTCAGGAAACGAAGGCTGCATGGTCCGCCAAGCTGACTGAGACGTTCATCCAGCTGATGGCGACCTACTACCTGCGGGCGGATGGGAGCGCGCAGTGGCGGCTGAAATCGATGATGCGGCCACTGGCGGATGCGTTTGATGCGCCAACAGCGCTGGAATGCATCGCGCGGGAACGGGCCGCGATTGCGGGGGATGTTCAAGACGGTTGGGTGGATTTATTTAAAAACGTGACGGGAAAACTCGAGATCCGGGCAGCGATACACAAGGAGATGAGCAAGTGACCAATGCAATCAGAAGGCATGCGGAAGACCAGTTTGCGGAAGAGTTGGCGGAGCTGGCGAAGTCGGATGACCGGAAGCGGCCGACGAACTGGAAGCTTTCGCCGTGGGCGGTGAGCACGTATCTGCTGGGCGGAACGCTACCGAGCGGGTTTAAGGTTTCAGCCAAGTACATCGGGAGCCGGCGGCTGATGGAGGTGGCGGTGGCGACCCTGGCGACCGACCGGGCGCTGCTGCTGCTGGGTGTGCCGGGGACGGCCAAAAGCTGGGTGAGCGAACACCTGGCGGCGGCGATTTCCGGCGACTCGACACTGCTGGTGCAGGGGACGGCGGGGACGAGCGAGGAGCAGGTGCGGTATGGGTGGAACTATGCGATTCTGCTGGCCAAGGGGCCGTCGAAAGCCGCGCTGGTGCCCAGTCCGATGATGCGGGCGATGGAGAAGGGGGCGATTGCGCGCGTGGAGGAATTGACGCGCATCCCGGCGGATGTGCAGGACACGTTCATCACGCTGTTATCTGAAAAGACACTGCCGATTCCGGAGTTGAACGATGAGGTGCAGGCGGCGCGGGGATTCAATGTGATCGCCACGGCGAACAACCGCGACCGGGGCGTCAATGAAATGTCCAGCGCGCTTAAACGGCGCTTTAACACGGTGGTGCTGCCGGTGCCGGGGACGATTGAAGAGGAAGTGGAGATTGTGCAACAGCGTGTGGCGTCTTTAGGGAAGAGTTTAGAGCTGCCGGCGGAGCTTGCGCCTTTGGCGGAGATCCGAAGGATCGTGACGGTGTTTCGTGAATTGCGCGATGGGAAAACCGATGACGGCAAGACCAAGCTCAAGAGCCCGTCGGGAACGCTTTCGACGGCGGAGGCGATCAGCGTGGTGAACTCGGGCCTGGCGCTGGCGGCACACTTTGGGGACGGGCCGGTGAGCGCATCCGATGTGGCGTCGGGTGTGATGGGCGCGGTGATCAAGGACCCTGCGCAGGACCCGGTGGTGTGGAAGGAGTATCTGGAGACGGTGGTGAAGGAGCGGGAGGGGTGGAAGGATTTTTATCGGGCGTGCCGCGAAATACTGTAGTGGTTGGGAATGATGGGAGTCTTTTCGTCCGGGTGGTCGGGTGATCGGGTTGCCGGGGGCTTCGAGTTGGATTTCGAAGAACTTGCAGGCAGACTCCATCACGAAGCCAGACCCTCGGCTTTTAGAACCGACGCTCGAAGCCCCCCGGCAACCCGACCACCCGATACCCCGGGTGCATGTGATCGACGGATGAACGAACACTTGCGGAAAGCGAATGCGATGACGGATGAACGGGTGAAGTTTTTTGGGGTGAGGCACCATGGGCCGGGGTCGGCGAGGTCGCTGGTGCGTGCGCTGGAGGCGTTTGGGCCGGACCGGGTGCTGATTGAGGGCCCGGCAGATGCGATGGAGCTGATTGGGTTTGTTGGGGATGCGGAGATGGCACCGCCGGTGGCGATTTTGATGTATGCGGTGGATGCGCCGGGAGTGGCTGCGTTTTATCCGTTTGCGGAGTATTCCCCGGAATGGCAGGCAATGAAGTATGCAATCAAGGCGGGGGCAGGAGTGAGTTTTATTGATTTGCCGCAGGGGGTGAGGATGGGGGAGGAAAAGACGGAGAAAGAGGGTGGAGCAGGGGAGAGGGGAACAGGAGGGGGGGAGGGGGTGGAAGAAACTTCAGCACCCGGTGGGGATACGGGAGACTCTGGCCAGACACAGCACGGCTTCGGGCCGGGCTGTGCCACCCAGGCAGGGGAAGAGGATGAATTGCATGCGCGGGTGCGGGCGGACCCGGTGGGGGTGCTGGGGGAGATGTCGGGATATGGGGATGGGGAGCGGTGGTGGGATCATTTGATTGAATCCACGCCGGGGAGCTCGCGGTCGGCGGAGGAGGCCGGGGCGGCGGCGCTGGAGGTGTTTCAGGGGGTGTTGGAGGCGATGGGTGCGCTGCGGGAAAAGATGGGGCCGGATCCGGATGTGTGGGAGCAACGGCGGGAGGCGCACATGCGGCAGGCGATCAGAGAGGCGGTGAAGGAGGGGGCGCAGAAGGTGGCGGTGGTGACGGGGGCGTGGCATTCGCCGGCGCTGGCGGGATATGACGCGAAGGGGAGCGCCAAGGAGGATAAAGAGCTTTTAAAAGGGCTGGCGAAGGTGAAGGTGGGTGCGGCGTGGGTGCCGTGGAGCTATCAACGGCTAAGCCGCGCGAGTGGGTATGGGGCAGGGGTGGTGTCGCCGGAGTGGTATCACACAGTTTGGACGGGGACACAGGAGATTGCGCCGGTGTGGCTGACGCGGGTGGCGCGGCTGATGCGGGAGCGGGATCTGGATGCTTCAAGCGCGCACGTGATTGAAGCGGCACGGCTGGCCAACAGCCTGGCGGCGATGCGTGGGCGACCGATGCCGACGCTGGAGGAATTAAGCGAAGCGGCGCTGTCGGTGATCTGCCATGCGGATGAAGCGCCGATGCGGCTGGTGCACAGGCGGCTGATCATTGGCGAGCGGATCGGCGAGGTGCCTGAGCGCGTGCCGCAGACGCCGGTGCAGCTTGATTTTGCGCGCACGGCCAAGCGGCTGAGGCTGGCGATGTCGGAGGTGGAAAAGGAGATCGAGCTGGATCTGCGTCAGGCGTTTGACCTGGAGAAGAGCCAGTTTCTGCATCGGCTGACTGTGCTGGGATTGGAATGGGGAAAGGTTTCCGGGCGAGGGAGGACGCGGGGGACGTTCAAAGAGGTGTGGACGCTGATTTGGAAGCCGGAGATGGCGGTGGAGCTGATCGATGCGAGCCGGTTCGGCAACAGCGTGGAGGAGGCAGCGGGCGGGGCGGTGGCGCACAAGAGCGAGACGTGCGGACTGGAGGAGTTGGCAGAGCTTCTGGACAGCGCGATATTGGCGGATTTGCCGCGCGGAGTGGAGCGGTTGATCGGGGCGATCCAGGGGAAGGCGGCGGTGACGGGGGACGTGGCGCAGCTTATCGCGGCGATGCCGGGACTGGTGCGTGTGGTGCGGTATGGGGATGTGAGGAAAACCGATACGGCGATGGTGAAGCCGGTGGTGGATGGGTTGATCGCGCGGGTGATTGTGGGCTTGCCATCGGCGCTGTGGAGCCTGGATGACGATGCGGCGGAAAAGTGGACGGGGTTGATTAATGAGGCAGACGCGGCGGTGCAGACGCTGGATGATGCCGCGCATGTGGAGGCGTGGAACAAGTGTTTGTCAGGCCTGGCGGATCGGGATGGTTTGCATGGTGCGGTGGGAGGGCGTGCGGTGCGGATTTTGCGGGATCGGCAGGTGATGAGCGCGGAGGATGCGTGCGGGCGACTGGGCTTGGCGTTGTCTCAGGGTGCGGACCCGGGCGCGGCGGCAGCGTGGCTGGGGGGATTCATTGCCGGGCCGGGGCAGGTGCTGGTGCATGATGAGGCGCTGCTTGGGGTGATCAATGCGTGGCTGACGGGGCTCAGCGCGGAGCGGTTTGTGGAGCTTTTGCCGTTGGTGAGAAGGGCGTTTGCGGAGTTTTCGGGGCCGGAGAGAAGGATGATCGGGGAGAAGATCAAGACGATGCCGGCGGAGGGGGCGGCTGTGATGAAAGTGAAGGGGAAGGATGTGGGGGATGGGTTTGATGCGGAGCGGGCGCGGGCAGTATTGCCGGTGTTGAGGTTGATTTTGGGAGGCGAGTTATGAGCGGTACTCATGAGCGGGATCGGCGATGGCGGCTGGCTTTGGGGAAGGATGCGCAGGAGCCGATGGGGGCGACGCTGTCGAAGGAAGACGCGGGGATGGATCGGACGCTGGAGGCGCTTTACAACCCGGGGGATCGAAAGTCGGGGTTGGGGCCCAGTTCGCCGAACGTGCCGACATGGCTGGGGGATATCCGCAAGTATTTCCCGTCGAGTGTGGTGCGGGTGATGCAGAAAGATGCGATTGACCGGCTGAACATGACGTCTTTGCTACTCGAGAAGGAAGTGCTGGACCAGATCACGCCGGATGTGCATATGGTGGCGTCGATCCTGTCGTTGCGGGGGATTCTGCCAGTCAAGACGCGGGACTCTGCGCGGGTGGTGGTGCAGCGGCTGGTGGATGAGCTGATGCGGAAGGTGGAGAACCCGATGCGGTCGGCGGTGGCGGGGGCGCTGAACCGATCGGTGCGGAACATGAACCCGCGGCTAAGGGAGATCGACTGGCATCGGACGATTAGGGCGAATCTGCGGCATTACCAGCCGGACTTTAAGACGGTCGTGCCGCACAAGCGGATTGGCTACGGAAGGAAGCGGTCGAGCCTGCGGGATGTGGTGCTGTGCATCGACCAGTCGGGTTCGATGGCGGCGAGCGTGGTGTATTCAAGCATTTTCGGGGCGGTGATGGCGTCGATACCAGCGGTGACGACGAAGCTGGTGGTGTTCGACACGGCGGTGGTGGATCTGACGGATCAGCTTGATGACCCGGTGGAGGTG
>CAZGOM010000236.1:0-7542 GCA_964527265.1 uncultured Phycisphaeraceae bacterium
ATTTGGAGCAGAAGAACATGCTCTTGACGTTGACGTTGAAGGTTTTGTCCCAGTCTTGCTCGGTGAGTTCTTCAAGCTTGCCGGCGACGACGGTGCCGGCGTTATTGAAGAGGACGTGGACTTGGCCGAAGGCGGAGACGGTTGTGTCGATGAGGGCTTTGGCGTCGTTTTCCTTTGTGACATCGCAGTGGACGTAAATAACTTTGCCGCGTGCGGAGGTGATGTCGGAGGCGACGGCTTGGCCGAGGGAATCGCGTACGTCGGAAATGACGACGCTGGCGCCTTGAGAGGCGAAGAGTCGGGCGGTTGCGGAGCCTATGCCACGCGCGGCGCCGGTGATGATGCAGACTTTGTTTTGGAGGCGGTGGGACATGGAATTCGTCCTTGAAATGAAGATGCGTTAACGTTTACGCAAATGGTATCAGGAAGATTGAAGGAGGGCGTATATAGAGTCAGAATGAAGAGTCAGGCTTCGGTGGGGACGATGGCGTAGGGCTTGCCGGGGTCGAGGTCGATGACGGGACGCGGGGGCTCGACGAGGGCGTTTTGGAGTTTGCAGGCCCAGCGTTGGGAGGGGGTGAGGCCGGGGAGGGAGTGGCCGTCTTTGATAACGTTGCCGTGGGAGTAAACGTAAAGGGCGCAGTTGTAGAGGTGATTTGCGGCTTGCTGGACGTTTAAGCCGTTGAATTTGATTTGGAGGTCAGGGAGGCCGAAGGCGGCTAAGCCGCGGGTGTCCATGAGGGTGTCGCCGGGATTCATGCCTTCGACGTGAAAGAGGCGGATGTTGAGAAATGGGGCTTCGTCACCGGTTTTGATGGAGGGAGCGGGAATGGCGGCGGGGTTGATGATGCACTGGGCGTATTCAGCGAAGAGGGCGATGGGGGGCACGGCCTGGACGAGGGTTTCCATGACGGTGTGGAAGAGCGCGGAGCGGGTTTTGTAGGGAATTTTCTGAGTCATGAACTCGCAGATAGCGAGTTGGTGGGTGATGCGGGGGACGGCGTCTTTGGCGCCGGGCCAGGTCCAGGTCTGGGCGAGTGCGCGCTGGAGGGAGGCGGCGTCGCCGTGCTGGGCGCGCATGATGGCGGTTTGAGCGGGGACGCCCTGAGCTTGGGGAAAATCGGAGATGTGGTTCAAGTGGTGAATGAGAATCATGGACGGATCGGCGGGATTACTGACGATTTTTGATTGCGGCAGAAACTGCGCCAGGCGGGCGGCGAAGACTTCAACGGGAATGATGGGCTCCTTGTCGTAGCAAAGTTCGACAAAGAGGCCCAGGGGGATGTCTGAATCTTGATTGATTGGGAGCATAAGAGGTGGAGATGAATCAGGGAGCCGGTTGAGTGGCGGGCTGGGTTGCAGGTTGCGTGGAAGGCTGGGTTGCGGGGGGAGGATTTAACTTCCTGTCGAGTTCTTCATAGGGGGAACCGGCCAGGGGGTTGGTGTCGAGGAGGGGTTGCTTGTTTTCAAAAAGTGCGATGCGGGCATCGATCTGGGGGAGGGCGGCGGTGAGTTTGGCATCGACAGCGCGGCGGCGTGCTTCTTGAAGGACCTTGATGGCGTTGTCGAATTCACCGCGCGCGGCACGGGCCGCGGCAAGGGTTTGAATGGCATCGATGTCTGTGCCGTTGGTGGCTTTCACGACAGCCTGAGCCATGGCGATGGCAACGTCAGGGTTGCGGAAAGCGGGGTCGGGGCAAGTGGCGAGCGTCCAGGCCCTGTCGTGGACGAGGCGGACGTTCCGGGGATTTTGGGCAATGAGCAGGTCCTGGGTAGCGGAAAGGGCTTTGTAATCGCGTGACAGGACGCTGAGGAGAACGCGCTGACTGAGGAGAACAGGGTTATTGGGAGCTATTTGAAGGCCCGCGTCGAGAACATCACGTGCCGAGGACAGGAGACCCTTGGTCATGTAAAGTTTGGAGAGGAGGAGGTAAGTTCGGGCCTGGGTGGGGAAGCGATGAATGATGTCGGTGTAACGCTTTATGGCTTCTGAATCGTTGCCCAGGCTTTGGTATGCCTCGGCAAGGTTGCACTGCTGGTCAAAGTACTCGGGGGCCAGGTCATAGGCGGTCTGGAATTCGTTGAAAGCGGCTTGCTTATCACCTTCACGGGCGAGGATGACGCCAAGGTTGGTGTGGGCAATGACGTTTGTGGGGTCGAATTTGATGGCTTCGATGTAGGCTTTCTTTGCCCGGGGCAGGTCATTGAAAGCGAGCGCGGCTTCGCCGAACTGGACGTAGGAGCGCTTGATGCGATGAGCGGTGGGCCAGCCGGCGTCGAAAGCGAGGGCTGCGGCCTGGATGTTGCCCATTTTGGCTTGGGCGAGGGCGGCACCGGCGAGGGGTTCCGGATCTTCAGGTTCGAGTGCGTGTGCACGTTCGTAATAAGGAAGAGATTCGTCGTAGAGACCCTCCTGGACATAGGCGGCGGCAATGGCATACCAGGCGCGCTGGTTGTCGGGGGCGGTGTTGGTGACGGCGCGCCAGGCTTCGATCTGGGAGCGAAAATCAAGGGTGCGGGCATAGGCGCGGGCGGTCAGGACGAGCATGAGTGCGCAGGCTGCGATGACCATGGAGCGTACGAGGCGTTCGGAAGGAATGGTGCCGTTGGCGACCATTTTCTGGATGCCCAGCCAGAGGAGGGCGACGACGCTGACCATAACGGCCAGAAGGGGGAGATAGATACGGTGTTCAAAGGTGACATCAAGGATGGGCACGAAGCTGGAGGAGGGAGCCAAGACCACAAAGAAGACACCAAGCCAGAGGAAGCCCAACCAAGGGCGCTTAAAGAGCATGTAAACGGCCCACGCAAAGAGGGCAGCGACAAGGATAAAGAAAAGGACCATAGTCAGCCCGGGGCGCATGACGTACCACCCGAGATCAAGGGTTAGATTGGCGGGACAGACGCTGATCCACAGATAATGAAGGATGGAACGGGGCTGAGAGAGGAAATAGGCATGCCAGCTGATGTAGGGCTGGGAAGCACCTGCCGAGCCCCCTGTAGAGGTCGCGGACATTTCAGTGGTTTTGATGGAAATGAGGGGGAGAATCAAAAGCAGGGTAGAAACGGCATAGAGGTGCCAGCGGGCCTTGAGAGGCTGGAGCCAACTGCCGGTGACGACGCGGCTGTCGAAGAGGTAGATAAAAAGCGGGAGGACCAGGGCCACTTCCTTGCTGTAGATGCCGATAAAAGCGAAGAAGGCAAAAAGGAGCGACAGGAGGGCGCGACGCAACGTGGACGAGGAAGAATCATGCAGGAGGACTGTCAGGGCGCAGCCCAGAAGCCCCAGTGCCGCCATGGATTCAGAACGCTGGATGGTGTAGGTGACGCTTTGGACCTGAACCGGATGAGCGGCCCAGAGTCCTGCGACGGCAAAGGCAAACAGAGGGCGAAGATCGCTGGAAATGAGAGGGAGGCGGGCAGGATTATCGGGATGGGTGTCAGGAAGGCGGAGGCACAACAGAATTAGCCAATAGACCAGGAGGGCGTTAGCCATATGGATGGCGATGTTAAAGAGGTGATAGCTAACGGGATTGAGACCGGAAATGGCGAAGTTCGCACATAAGGAAAGAAAGACCATGAGTCGCCGGCTAGAGAGAAGATCGGTATCCGCAGCGGGGAAAGAGCGAATGGACTTATTCAGCTGAATGCCGCTCACGCCATCGAAAATAAAAGGGTAGTAGAGAGTCTGGCAGTAGATCAGAGCAATGCCTGCAAGCAATATCCAAGGGAAGAACTTAGCCCATTGAATAGGTTTTGAGATGAGCGCGGGAGCTGGGATTTGCGGGGATTCTGCCATAGGGGACAAGTATAGCGAGGAGCGAAGGCAAGGTCTGGGAAAGGACAAACCCCGGCTTAGAGCCGGGGTTTGCTGGGGGGAATCAAGTTGTGATGATTATGAGAGAGATCAGATTTCTTCGAAACTGAGGGCGAGATCGCCGCCAGCGATACCCTGACCGTTACCGATGAACTTGAGCTGGACGAGCTCAGTGATTTCCGCACGGGAGGAAGTCTGGGGGCCCGTGATGGTGGTGCCGGCGCTGCGGCCATACAGCGTGAGGCGGTAGTTATCGGTGGGGAGAGGGGCGGTGGTGATGATGCGGATGACACCCAGGAGCGTGCCGTTGGCCTGGGTTTCGCTGGTGTAGATCACGGTGGAGTCAATGACATCCAAGAGATCGTTGGTGAGGAGGACGGTGCCCGCCGGATCACCGACGAAGTTAGAGCGGATAACGGTATCAGCGTTTAAGGTCTGGTTGAAGACCACGCGGATTTCGTTGTTGCTGATGGCGGTGGCGCTGACGATGCGCAGGGACTGGAGAGTGTCGTATACCCTGGTGGCGACGGCGCCAGCACCTTGCTTGATAGTGACTTTGCCCAACTGGTCTGCAGAGACGATGGCGGAGCGGCGACCGGTGTTGGTGCTGGTGGAGGCGGCCAGGCCGTTGATGGTGACCGAGCCGATGATGCTGAGGACGGGGCCGCCGATATCCGGGGGACCGTAGAAGATGGAGGCGGTGGAATCGGTGAGGAATGTGTTGAAGTTGAGGGTGGTGACGGTGCTGGGCGCGACGGCGCCAGCGCTGACGTTGGGGAGGACACCGGCGGCAAGGACGGAGTCTGTGAAGTTGCCGGTGAAGGTGGCGTTGGTAAGGGATGCGCCGACGATGAGGTCGGAGGCGGTGTTATAGAGCGGGAGCGGGACATCGGCGGACTGCTGATGCAGGGTACCGATGGAGATGATGGAGTTGGTGGTGTTGCCTGCGACCCTGAGTGTGCCGGAGGCGGCGCCAGCAGTGATGATCGCGTTGGTGAGGGTCTGGAAGGTGGCGATGTTGAAGCCGCCGTTGGCGATGATCATGCCGGAGTTGGTGTTGGTGACGTTGATGGAGTTGATCTTGCCGTCGGCGTAGATCAAGGCGTCAAGGCCAAGGCCCTTAATATTGATGGCGTTGAGGGAGCCCTTGGAGATGACGCGGCTGCCAGCGGTGACTGCGCCCGCCACAGTGAGGCTGTTTAGGCCGTGCGTGGTGAGCGAGCCGGAGAAGTCCTTGGCGTTTGTGATGTTGATGGCACCGGTGGTGCCGGTGGCGTAGATGGTGCCGGTAAAGGCGCCCTTTGATGTGATGGAGTTGATGTTGCGGGCGGTGATGGTGCCGGCAAAGTTTGCAGTGCCAGTCTGGTTAAGGACGCCGAGCGTGCCTCCGGTATCGATGCCGCCGGTGCTGGTGACGGCGCCGCCGTTGACCAGGATGTTGGATACACCGGCCGCGGCATAGATGAAGCCGTTGAGGTTGCCGTTGATGGTGACGTTGCCCACGGTGGCGGCAGAGGAGAGTGAGCCGTTGAAGTTACCGGTGATCTTGGAGTTGGTGATCGCACCGGAGATGGTGGCGATGCGGCCTGTGGAAGGGCCGGTGATGGCCAGGGAGGTGATGCTGTTGGCAACGAGGCCGCCCAGATCATTTTGGCCGGTGCCGCGGAGCTGGACGATGCGGTTGGAGTTGGCGGTGCCGGTGCTGGAGTTGTAGCTAAAGACATCGCCAGTGAGATTGTTGACGGCGACGACCTTGAAGGGCGCGGCGACGGAACCGATTTCGGTGCGGGGGCGGGTTTGGCCAAAGTCAGCGCCGACATCGACAAAGACGAAGCGCTTGCTGGTGGCGTCGACGGCGACGAGTTCACCGGTAGAGGTGACAAACAGGTCGGAGGCGACGAGCGACTGGCCGGTGGAGCTGTCGTTCAAACGGGCCTGTGCAGTGGTCACGCCGTTGGCGTTGATCTGGAGGATCTGGCCATCGGCCAGAGCGACATAGCGGCTGCCTGCGACTTCTGCGATGGCCACGGCGGAGACGGTGATAGGGCGGCCGGTGAGGCTGAGGACGGGGCCCAGAGGCGTGAATTGTCCGGCGGTGGCGCCCTGGGTTTGAAGGGTGCCGATGGTGGGCACGAGCGTGGCACCGGTGCCGGAGAAGAACTTGCCCTGACCAAAGTCGAAGGAGCCAGAGTCGTAAGAGTAGGTGGTGGCTGCGGCATTGCCGCGTCCGGTGGCGAAGGCAGTGAGGTTCTGGGAGAGGCGGTCGGCCTCGGTGACTTGAGTAAAGAGAGCAGGATTGAAGATCTGAGACGCCTTGAGGCCGATGATGCTGGAGGCGGTCATGGAGGCATTGAGGTTAAGGGCGAGGAAGTTGCCCAGATCATCAAAGCCGATGCCGCGGATATCGGTGTTCGCGCCGTTGAGCTGGATGACACCTGCGCCGACGTCTGTGACCTGGCCGGTGAGGGTGATGTTGACCAGGCGATCCTGGCCCATGACGGCGTCGCGCCGGATGGCGTAAACGGCGTTGGTGCTGGGTTGGAAGGTCATGGCCGTGATCTGGTTGTCTGCGCTGACGGGCAGGTTCAGGAGGGTGGGCAGGAGCAGAGGGCTGGTGGGACCGGAGACGAGGATGGTGGCGGTATCACCGGAGCCGACAGCCGAGGTGGAGACCTTGGCGATGGCGTGCCTGCCGGCGCGGGTGCCATCGGGGTTGGCCAGATCGTAGTGGATGACGGCGTAGAGACCGCCGATGTTGTCAAAGCCGAGAGCGACGACTTCGCCATCGAAGGTGTTGAGCGCGGCGTCCTGGAGGATGCCCATGCTGTGGGCAGCGCCTTCGGAGTCGATGCGGACTAGGACGTCATTACCGGTGTTGTTGGTGGCCAGGGCGTAAGCGACACCATTGGCGTCAACTGCGAGGGAGCGCATGTTGGTCAGGCCGATGGCGTTGAGTGCGCTTTCATATTGAACAACGGGGGCATAGGAACGGGCATTGGCCAGGGCCAGCGCGGAAGCGCCAGGGCCGGTGAAAGTCAGGTCGACACCGGTGACGGTGGTGCCGGAGAACTTGTCTACGACGACGGAGGTGGTTTGCGCGCCGAAGGCGACAGGGTTACCGACGTTGATCAGGCGGCCGTTACGGATATAGAAGAGGCTGGATCCGCCGTTCTGATCGGAAGCGGCGCCGGTGACATTGCCCGAACCGGTGAGAGTGGCATAAGTGGTGCCTTCGATAGCGTAGCCGGTGCCACCTTCGACGGTGGCGGTGCCTACCGAGCCGTCGATGCGGACGAGGCCGGAGCCCTGATTCTTGATTTTGAGGGTATTCACGGCACCGGAGATGGCGCCGGAGGCGTCGGAGCCGAGCGTGCCAAGGCTGACTTGGGTGGCACCTTCGAGCCAGAGGTCGGCCAGGGAGCCGGCGACCGAGCCTGAGAGGGTGACGCCGTAGGCGTTGAGGGTGCCGATGACGGTGTCGTCGGCGGCGACGATGCGGCCGACGGGCGCGCCAGAGAGGGTGATGACGGTAGCGGCGTTGGAGCCGGTGATGACGATGGTGTCGATGCCGCCGCCGACGGCGGTGTCGTAGACCTCAAGCTGACCGGTGCCCTGGATGCGGATGCTGACGCCGTCAACGACGACGGTGCTGTCAGCGGAGGAGACCATACGGCGGAAGGTGCCCAGGGGGCCCAGGTCGGTGATGCTGTAGGTGACGTTCTTAT
>CAZGOM010000237.1:0-7457 GCA_964527265.1 uncultured Phycisphaeraceae bacterium
ATGGGCGCTGATCCAATAGTTGCCGTAGCGGTTGGGGCTGCTTTCAAAAACGAAGCCGACTTTGCGGGCTTCGGTGAGGGACATGCCGGGGGTGAAGGTGGACGAGGGGCACATGATGAAGTTGCTGGA
This sequence comes from uncultured Phycisphaeraceae bacterium, assembly GCA_964527265.1. GTDB lineage: Bacteria > Planctomycetota > Phycisphaerae > Phycisphaerales > Phycisphaeraceae > CAZGOM01. Next base: position 130 of record CAZGOM010000237.1, read on the forward strand.
GGGGCTTGATTTGATGCCAAAGTGCGCAACCTGGGGGACACCGTTGTTTTTGATGACGCCTAGGTAGGGTTCGACCTGGGACAAGAAAAAGTAATCGTTTTTCCAGAAGGTGTCGGCGGTGAGGGCGCTGACGGGGTACCACTCCTTGTTGTCGAGACGGTAGCTTTCGATGGCCTGGTACATGGTGCGGATGCGGGATTTACAGATGGCGGTGCGTGCGGCTTCGCGCGCCTGGGAAAGGGAAGGGAGGAGGACAGCCATGAGGACAGCCGTGATGGAGATGACGACGAGAAGCTCGATAAGAGTGAAGGCGTGTCGGCGCATAGAGCAATCCTTGAGGTGCAGGCGAACCCGGTCGGAAAAAAGAAGCTTTGTGATGGATGCGGCTAACGTGTGACTGATTTCATGGTCCATTGACGAGGTACATGCCTTGGAGATTTAGGGTGGTGCCGGTGTTGGCGGAGGTCTGGCGGATTTGACCGTCGGCCAGGAGGTAGTGGGTGGAGGCGTTTGCGTGGTAGTACTTGACGTCGCCGATGCCGCCGGTGACGTGGCCGAAGCGGGCATAAGTGGAGTCGGAGACTTCGCCGAGCATGATGGTGGTGGAGGGGCGGCCAGGGACGGTTTTGGTAGGAGGGTAGGAGAAGGAGGATCCATCCATGCCGAAGCGGGCGTTCATCCAGTAATTGCCGTAGCGGCCATTAGGACCGTCGTATACGTGCTTGCGTGCTTCGGTGAGGGCCATATTGGGGATGAAGGTGGAGGAGGGACACATGATGAAGTTTTTTGAAGGGTTGGATTTGATGCCCAGTTGAGCGCTTTGGACGCTGCCGTTGACTTTGACGACATCGAGATAGGGGTCGATCTGAGGCATGAAGGTGAAGTCGCCTTGCCAGTAGGTATCGACGGTGAGGGAACTGACGGGGTACCACTCCTTGTTATCGAGGCGATAGCTTTCAATGGCCAGGTGCATGGTGCGAATGCGTGACTTGCAAATGGCGGCGCGGGCGGCTTCACGCGCCTGACCCAGAGAAGGGAGCAGGAGGGAGATGATGACCGCGAGGATGGAAATAACGACGAGAAGCTCAATGAGTGTGAAGGCTGGACGACGCATGCGTGGGCTCCCATTAGAGGCGGTGGACGTGGGCCCGGAAGGAACCGAATCTTCGAGTGATTAATAATCTAATCCTAAATTCGTCGGAAAGTAGATGCAAGAGATTTTTTTGAGGAGAATGAGAAGTGATCGGGATGAAATTCCGATTTCAAGGCGGGGCTTGAAACAAGAAGGAAGCACGGACAAGACACGGATCGGCGAAGACGCCGATCCGTGGCACTCTGTAATTGGCCTGCTCTTGAGATGACTCAAGGGAAGGTGGAGCCCAGGACGCGGATGTTTTCGAGTTTTGCGTCTTTGCCGTCTTTGGGAGCGTAGAACATGACGGGGGCAGTGATGCCGCCGGTGCCCAGTTCGTTGACGGTGGTGTTGGAGATGCGGATGGCGACGGTGTTTTGTTTGCCGGGTTGAATGGCGTCAGTGGCGTCGACTTCAAAGGGGACGAACGCGCCGCCGCCGGAGATGCCGATGGATTTGCCGTTGAGGAAGACCTTGGCTTTTTCATCGACGCCGCCGACCCAGAGGAAGATGCGTTTACCTGCGAATTTGGCGGGGATTTCGATCGTCTGCTTGTACCAGGCTTCGCCTTTGTAATAGCGCAGGCCCTGGTCGGACCAGCTTTTGGAGGAGGTGAGGATGTTTTGCCAGTTGGCGCCGGTGAGGTCGGGGCGCTCCAAGCCCATGAATTCCCCCATGCCCTGGGGGTCGAGCGAGAAAGACCATTGGTCGTTTAAGCCGGCGACGAATTCATTGCCGCCGGTGACGCGCTTGTAGCCCTGCTCGGTGGGGGTGCGGAAGAAGCGCTTGAGGTAGCTTTCCGCGAGTTTCAGGTTGAGCATGGGAATGTCATAGTTTTTGGTGAGATCAGTACGGATGGCGTCGATTTTTTCCAACTCGGCATACGCGGCGACATAGTCGTGCCGGTTACGCAGATCGATCATGGCGATGAAAGCATCGACGTAGTTGAAGGATTTGGTGGTGAGCAGGACGCGCTTGGCATAAAGGGAATCGGCGGGGGCGAGCCTGGCGGCCTCGTCCAGAAGCGCGCGGGCTTTCTGCCGCAGCGGGGCGGGATAGAAGTTAGGCATATCAAAGGAGCTGCCGGTGTGGAAGTCGCTATTGGTGAGGGCGTTGTCCATGAGAAGGGTGTATTGCCCCATGGGTTTGGAGGCGGGGCCATAGAACTTGTCGAAGAAGTCCTGCATGAGTGCGTCAACGTTGGCCTGGTCGTGCCACATGAGGCGGGCGGCGATATAGAGGGAGGGGTTTTCACTGGCCCAGTGGCCGACGGCTTCGACGCGCCAGCCGGTGACGCCGGCTTTTTTGGCGGCGGGGATTTCTTCGCGGATGCGGCCGACCATGAGGAAGGGGAAACCGGGATCGGCGAGGTTGAACCAATAACCGCGATCAAAGACTTCGGGGAGGAGTTTGCCCCAGGCGGAGGCCATCCAGAGGTAGTAGGATTTTTCCGGGCAAATGGGATTGGTTGGGCCGTGGACGCGGCAGAGGGCGATGGGTGCAAGCGCACCACGGATGCGGCGATCAGGGACGACTTTGACGGGCGGCTTGGCATAGCAGTGGTAGATGTAGGTTTCGATTTTCTTATCAGGGAATTCGTCTTCGATGCCTTTTAGGACCTGGTTGTAGAACCAGATGTAGCGGTCGGTGACGGAGAGCTCATTGGAAAAGGCGTCCCAGTCGTCGGCGTCGAGTGCGCGGCAGTTATCGCATTCGCAGAAGTTCGAGCCGTCGTTTGGGCCCATGGCGATGGAGGCGGAGTTTGGGTTTTTGCGGAAGTATTCTTTGGTGTTTTGGATGACAGCGGCGAGGACTTTGGGGTTGGAGACGCAGACCTGGCTGATGACGCGCTTGCCGGTTTTCTTTTTGAGTGCGAAGAGTTCGGGGTCTGCGGCGAGTTGTTTGTTGCGTTGCTCGGCGGAGCCAGCGAAGGGAGCGATGCCGTGCGCGCCAGCGAAGTAATGGCCGCCCATGCGGTTGCGCTGCTGCCAGGTGGCGTCGAGTGGGGCGGCCCAGCGCGCGGAGAAGGCGGGCGCCTGGGCGATGGACTGGTCTTTGAGGGTGATGGTTTTGGCGGAGGGGATGACGCGGCCGAGTTCGCCGGGCATGAACCAGCGAACACCGAGTTGCTCAAGGAGCTCATAGGCGCCGATAAGCGTGCCCGGGCTTTGGTTGCCGGTGATGGTGACGGCGTCGGATGTGACGGAAAGTGTGAAGGCGCTGGCGTCTTTGCTGGAGGGGTGGGCGTAGGTGGGGATTTTATGTTGAGGTGGGCGGGCGAGGAGGATGGGGGTTTTGCCCTGCGCGGCTTCTTTGGGTGATTGGCCGTCGGTGAGGGTGGCGATATCGAGCTTTGCGCCGGAGATGAGCTGGATGTGGGTCTGGAGCTCGGCGGCGGCGGCGGTTTCGGTTTTATCCGGGTTCGGAGGGAGGATGATGATGGAGGTGGGGTTGCCATCATGGGTAAGGGTGGCTTCGGCGAAGGCGGCTGTGAGGAAGCAGAAGAAGGTGAGGAGAGTTGCTGAAATGGTGAAGAGTTTTTTTTGCATCATGGGGTGGATGTTCGATGTGAGATGTTTGATGTCAGATGTATTTGGAAAGCGCAGGAAGTTATTTATCGGCATTGATGACTTCGATGGGGAGGAGTGCATTGGCGGCATCCTGGATTAGATAGGGTGGGACGTTCAAGAGTTCCCGTGTGCCTAAAACTTGTGTGAATTTCCAGAGTTTGCCGTCGGCGCCTGAGGGGACGGGGATGTTGAAATAGCCGGGGGCGGGGTGCTTTTCAAAGTCGTAGAGGACAGCGCCGTCAGGGCCGAGGACCTGGCCGGTGTCGTCGTTGTTGAAGCCGATGACATTTTTGGTGCCTTTGGGGACATAGAAGTGGGAGGCCCAGCGGCCGATGGAGTAGGTGCCGGTGGCGGTGTATTTGAGGCCGGGAGGGAAGGTGACCTGGGTGCGGTCGTTGCCGTCGTTGATGATGAGGCGGTGAAGACCGGCGAAAGTGGATTTGAGTGTGACGGTGTGTTCTTTGCCGTCGGGCGGGGTGTCGTTGTCGACAGCGACAGGTTGGAGGGATTCGTCTGCATCAGCGAAGAGGGAGAGCTGGACCTTGCCGCGGTCTTTGTAGATGAGGCCGGTTTTCAGGGTGAGGGTGACATCGCCGGGCTGGTCAAGCCAGAGGAAATAGGTGAGGCGGCCGCGGTGGCCGGAACCGATCACGGTGCCGGGGTTTTTGATGTTGATGAGGTTGAGGGCGGTGGCGGGGGCGAGGTCATCGGAGAAGGCGACCTGGTCGAAGTCGAGGATTTTATTGTTTTTGAGGCCGTCGTCGAGGATGAGGAGGATCTCGGCATTGTTGAAGGGGGTGGTGTCTTTCCAGGGATTTTTGGGTGCAGGGATGCGGAGGTCGCAGTCGGTGGGGAAGGAGAGGGATTTGTCTTTGGCTTCGGTATCGCGCCAGAGGCCGATGACATCAATCATGCCGGTGAGAGAGCCGAAGCGCCATGCGAAGGGTGCGAGATTTTCCCAGGCTTCCTGACGGGCTTCTTTGCCGTTTGCCTGGGTGAGGGCAATGTAGAGCTCGACATAACGGGTATAGAGGATGAGGTTATCGATACGTTTGATTGAGCCGGGATCTTTTGCGGCGAGGGTGCGGGCATCTTTGAGGATTGTGTACATGCGGGCGACGAGGTCAGAGCTGAGGCGTTTTTTGCCGGCGGGGTCGAGGAGGGTGTAGAACGTGCGCATTTTGGTGGAGGCGGGGCCGAAGGATTTGTCGAAGAAGTCCGTCAGGAGTGCGTTGTAATTTTCGTCGGAGGCCTGGGAGGCGTCCCAGAGGAGGCGGGAGGAAAGGTAGTACCCGAGACCCTGGGGGGCCCAGGATTCGGTGGCCTCGGCGGTCATGTAGCGTGCGCCGAGGGCGTGGAACTTGGCGATGGAGTCGCGGATGTAGGTGGGGCGGGAGGCGCGGGCGCGGGCGGGGAGGTTTCTGTCCCAGGCGAAGATGGCGTAATACTCGCGGATGCCGAGCGTGGCGCCCTGAGCAGACCAGCCGGCGAGGAGTTGATCGAGCGTGAAGCCGCCACGGATGAAAGAGGTGGCGACGCTGACGACGACGTTGGGGTGAACTTTGATGGTGGGAGGTGGGGAGTGCTGGTTGTAGGCGTACATGCCGACGATGATTTTGCGGCCGGTTTTGGATTGGAGATCCGCGGCGACGAGATTGGCGAGGGTAACGGCTTGATTGGAGGGAGAGCCCATGGCGGCGCACTGAGGGCATTCGCACCAGTTGTTGAGGTCGCTGGGATCCATGGAGACGCTTTGGGCCGGGGCGATATTTGAGTTGGTTGTTTTTTTGAGAAAGTTGGCGACGACGGTTTCAGTGATGAGCTTCTGAAGGTCGAGGTTGGAGGTGCAGAATTTCTGCGAATTGGTCTTGCGGGCGCGCTGGCCGTTAACAAGAGCGAGGTATTCGGGATGTTCCTTGAGCTGGGGGGCGAGTGTGCCGGCGAGACCGGCGTAGGAGTGGCCGGTCTGGAGGACGATGGAGGCGCGGTCGCCGACGGACATGCGGTTTTTGATGGCCCAGTCGGTGAAGCGCTCAGGGTTTGGGCGCATGAAGCCGCCGTTGCCGTAGAAGAGGTTGCGGTAGAGATAGCTGGGTTTTTGGATGGTGTCGATGGCGATGGAGGGGGCTGGGGTATTGGGGACGACTTCCCAGTCAGAGCCGGGGAAGAACTGGCGGTAGCCGAGGTGGTGGAGGGTGTCCCAGACGGCGTGTTCGAGGGCGAGGGGGGAGTTAGCGAGGATGTAGAGGGAGCCATCGTGAGTTTTGAGGAGGTAGGCTTCGTTGTCGGCGATGTCGGAGGTGAATGGATTTTTGAACGGGAGGCTGGAGAAGTCGCTCGCAAGGCCGAGGTAAATGGCAGGTTGTTGCGGATTGGGATTTGCTTCGAGGGTTTGGAAGGGAGCGCCTGAGATGCGTTTGAGCTGCGCGGCGAGGGTGCCGGCGGCTTGCTTGACGCGGGCAGGCGAGCCGGGAGGCATGGTGATGACGAGGAGGGCTTTTTTGTCCTGCGCGAGCTGAGCGGCGGCGGGCTGGGGTGCTGAGCCTTGCGCGCGGAGGGCGGGGGGCAAAACGCTCAGGAGAGCGATGAAAAGGATGGCGAGGAGGTGGCGTGTCATGGTCATGATGGCCTGATTGTGCGATGATTTGATTATTAATCAAAATAGGTCCAGAAGAGGTGAGAGTCAATAGGATCCATTGAAATGAGTTATTAGAGTGCGCTGTCTGGAGGGCCTGGCGCGGCTTTTTCGGCAGGGCTTAGAGGATGGAGGCAGATGGTTTAAGCCTGGGCCGTGGATTGGCGTTCGACGAGCGGGGCTTCAAAGCGATGGGCTGCGGGCTTGGCCTTGGGGTTTTCGATCTGCTCAAGGAGAAGGCGGACGGCGGCAGCGGCCATTTGTTCGATGGGTGGGGCGAAGCTGGTGATGGTGGGACGGGCCAGGACGGCATGTTCGGAATTGTCGTAGCCGGTGACGGCGGCATCGCGAGGGACGGTAAGGCCGCCGTCGCGCAGGCCGGTGATGAGGCTGGCGGCGACGAAGTCATTGGTGCAGATGAAGCCGGTGGGGCGGTCGGATTTTTGGGAGGAGGCGAGGGTGCGGCCAAGCTGCTGGACGGCGAGGGTCATCTGCTGGATGGGGGATGCGGCCGTGTCGTAGATTGGGGCGATGGGCTGGACGGTTGCGCCGGGGTGGGCGGCGATGGCGCGCTGGACGCCGGCCCAGCGGTCGGGGGTTGGGCCGCGGTGGTCGGTGATGAAGCCGAGTTTTTTATGGCCGTACTTGATGAGTGTGTTGGCGGCGGTTTCCATGGCCAGGCCGAGGTCGGCATTGACGCTGGGGCGAGGTTTGACGGTGGGGATGTCGGATTCGATGAAGACGATGGGGACTTTGGCTTTGTCGAGTGATTTTTCGATTTCGGGCCAGCGGCCGTCTTTGTCGTCGGTGGCGAAGACATGGGAGAGGATGATGCCGTCAACGCGCCAGGCGAGCATGGTCTGAATGCTTTCCTCCAGGATAGAGAAGCGGCTCTGGAAGGGGGTGAGGTTGGCGTGGTATTTCTGGGCCAGAAGCTCGCGGTGCATGCAGTCGACGGTGTAGCTGACGGCGACGGGGTTGGAGACGACGC
>CAZGOM010000238.1:0-7359 GCA_964527265.1 uncultured Phycisphaeraceae bacterium
ACGTTAAAAAGATCATAAAAAACCCCGCATATAACGGGGTCGAAAACAAAAGCAGCATCCGCCCGCCGATCCGCTTGATCGCCTTGGATGCCAGAAACAACGCGCCGAATTTGCTTAAGCCGTACAACACCGTGAAGGCTCCCGCCTGTGTCGCAGACATCTTGAGCACTTCCAGATTGAACGTCTGATAGTACGGCGCGCCGAAATAAAACGGGAAATTAAAACCCAGCGCCACAATCAGCACCCGCATGAACGGCTTGTGTGCAAACACCCCCAGACATTCCTTGAGCGATGGGCGATTCGGGTCCGCCACCGGCGGCGTTGCCCCCTGCAGCGTCACCAGAGAGATAAGCCCCACCCCGGCTCCGAAAATAATGATCCCCCCCAGCGCCACAGGGTCGTTTTTCCCCAGGAAATCCGCCAGTTGCGCCGAACTGATCACCACCAGGATCTGAGCCACCGCCATCACCTGCGTCCGCTTGCTCAAATACGCCGGCCGCAGCCGCTCGGGAATGCTTTGCGCAATCCAGTCGTCAATGATCGGGCGCGTCAAATGCATCGTTCCCGCCGCCAGCGCAATGAACCCCACCAGCATCGGCAGCCGCCACCCCTGCGCCACCAGCGGCATCAGCGCCACCAGCAAAATAATCAAAACCGGCTCGATCGCGCCGATCCCGATGGCAAACCGCTTGGGATCTTTAATCGCCGGCTGAAGGTAGATGCACACCACCTGCAGGCACACCGCCAGATAGCCCACCGAGGCCAGGTATCCCATGTCCGTCTTGTCGACACCCAGCGCAAGCGCATAAGCCGTCAGGATGATCGACCCTGCCCCGCACACCAGGTCGAACGTCATCCGCGTGCCGAGATTTAAATTAAATGCCTGAAGCGTCGAACGCCGATTCGGATCGGCTTTTCCAATAAACCACGCAGGAATGTACGGCAGCAACGGCATGCAAAAGGAACCAGGGGCCGGCAGGCCCAGGTGAAAGCGCAGAGATTCTAGCGAATCCCCAGCATCGTTCCACATAGTGGAAACCGAATGTTTAAAACACTTCGGAAGCTTTGGGGAATGAACCCAAAACGCTCAGGTGCAGGCAGTGCGCCTTGGCCGCCTCAATCGCCGACGCCACCTGCGCGTCGCTCTGGTGCCCCAGGCAATCGATGAAGAAGTTGTATTCCCAGTTCACACGCTTGCTGGGCCGCTGGTCGATGTGCGTCAGGTTCAGCTTGTGATCGCGGAACACGTCCAGCACGTTCGCCAGTGCCCCGGCCTGGTGCGCCGTGGTGAACATGATCGATGTCTTGTCATCCCCCGTCCGCTTCGCGCTGGCGGTCGAAATGATCAAAAACCGCGTCGTGTTGCCCGAATCATCTTCAATCTCCGTCGCCACCACCGGCACGCCGTAAATCTCCGCCGCCAACCCCGAACCGATCGCCGCCGCGCCCTCTTCGGTTGCCGCGATCTCCACTGCCCGCGACGTCGAAGACGCATCCACCCGCGCCGCGCCCTTCAAATTCAGATTCAGCCAGTTGCGGCATTGCGCAATCGCCTCCGCCTTGGAATACACCCGCGTGATCTTCTCCAGCGGACTCTTGGAAATCAGGTTGTGATGCACCCCGATTAACACCTCCCCATACACCTTCACCCGCGCCGTCGACAGCGTATCCAGTGTTTCGTTGATACCCCCGATGTACGAGTTTTCAATCGGCACCAACCCCAGATCAAGCTGTCCCCGCTCGATCTTGTCAAAAACCCCGCTGATGGTGTCAAACGGCAGATAATCAATGCTGTCCCCGAACTTCCGTTTCGCCGCCACATGGCTGTAGCTGCCTTCAGGCCCCAGATACCCCACGCGCAAACCCCGCTCCAGCGCGAAGCTCCCCGACATCATCTCCCGCCAGATCGCCGTCACGCACTTGTCCGGCAGCGGCCCCTTATTGTTCGCCCGCACCTGCGAAAGCACCTGGCTCTCCCGGTCTGGCGCATACACCGGCGACGCCCCCTTGTGCTTGATCTTCCCGATCTCAATCACCCGCGTCGCACGCTCATTGAGCAATTCCAATATCTCCCGGTCGATCTCATCGATCCGTTTGCGGTGCGGGGCAAGGCGTGCCTGGGTGTCATTGTCTGCGGATGGCGTTTGCATGGAGCGATTTTAACCTGATACCCAAAATGAGTCTGGGAGTGCCCCTCACCTGCTTGCCGCACGGCCAGCGCTGTGGTTTTTATTGACTCAACCAAGCCGCGCCGTAATGATATGACAAATCCACCTCCATCTTGCTTACCCGGGCAGGCGGTGGGCATCTCCAGACCCCCGACCATCACAGAACCATCCAGGACCACCCATGACCCCACTCGCTCCTCATCCCCTGCGCCATGCCTTTACCCTGGTGGAGTTCCTTATTGTGGTCGCGATTCTAAGCGTGCTCATGGCAATGCTGATGCCGGCCATCAACCGGTCGCGCGAAGCCGCGCGCATCGCCATATGCGCTGGCCAGATGCGCCAGCATGGAACAATGACGGCCCAGTACACGCTCGACTGCAAGGGATTTCTCCCCATGCCCGCCGCACCGCATCAGTTGCAGGTCGGTGGATATTTGTGGTCCAAGGACATTGCCGCCCGCACCGGGGCGCTGGCCACCTGCCCGATGGGCGCGGGCAAAACGTATGCCGTGGGATTCGGCTGGTTCTACTGGCAAGGCTACGTGCCGGCAGTCAGAAACCAGTCCGGCTTCACCAAGGGCGTGAAACTTGGCATCTTCGACTGCCCGGGCGCAGCCAACTTCCGCGGCATGGGCATCAGCCAGGCGCAATCCCAGGAAACGCTCTACGGCTCCTTCTCCTACATCACCCCCGTCCTGGCCGCTCAAAACAACAACATCAACACCGGCGACCCCTACTGGGACTGCAACGCCGATGCCTGCAATGCAGGTTACATCTCACGCGGATGGGGCCGCACAACCGGTGTTGGAACCTACAAACAGGCCACACCCAAGGCCGACCAGTGGAAGCCGGATGATGCCGTCGCCGTGTGCATGGAAAAATGGGATGCCTTCACCTCAACCTACCTTGATGCCCACGGCGACGGCCTCAACATCCGCTTCCTCGATGGGCATGCGTCATTTGGCGGCAAGGACATCTCCGGCGCATCCGTCGGCATGACCGGCGCCATCAAACCCCACGCCTATTACACCATGAAAGCGGGTGGAACCTACGCCATCGCCATCGATGCCTTCTCAGGCTATGCCTACGCAGGCGGAACGCCTTTTGTAAATCTCTGGACCTACTACAGCACCAACAACCCATGAGGTTCGTTTTTCGGCATGCCACGCCGCCCCTGATAAACTTTCCTCCATGATTTCAGACATCCCCTACGGCCCGCATCCCAAGCAAATCCTCGACCTCCACCTCGCCCCCCAACCCGGCCCCCGCCCCTTATACCTCTACATCCACGGCGGCGGCTTCGTCGGCGGCAGCAAAGCCAACCTCCCCCCCGCCTTCATCACCTCCCTCAACACCCGCGGCATATCCGTCGCCGCCATGGCCTACCGCTTCACCGACGACCCCGAACTCTTCGCCCCCCTAAACGATGCCGTCCACGCCCTCCAATTCCTCCGCCACCACGCCTCCCAATACAACCTCGATCCAACCCGCGCCTCCGCAGGCGGCGGCTCCGCAGGCTCCGTCAGCGCCTTCTGGCTCGGCCTCCACCCCGACAAGGCAGACCCCGCCTCCCCCGACCCCATCAAACGCCAATCCACCCGCCTCACCGCCATCGCAAGCTGGGAAACCCAGACCTCCCTCGACCCCGCCTTCATCAAATCCATAATCCCCGGCGAAACCTGGGCCTTCTGGACCATCGCCAAGCTCATCCAGGTCCCCCTGGAAGCCTACGACACCCCCCTGGCCCGCGAGCGCTTCAAGCTTCTTCACTTCCCCGCCATGGTCGACCGCACCGCCCCGCCCACCTTCATCTTCAACCTCACCAAGGACGCCCCCCTCACCCCCGACCTGGCCCCCGGCCCCGGCATCCACCACCCACGCTTCGCCTCCGCCTTTAAGGAATACATGGACAAAGCCGGCGTCGAATGCATCATCCGCAAATCCGAGGAAATCCCCCACATCACCGACCCCGCCGCCCAATTCGATCACTTCGGCGACCAAGCCGCCGCCTTCCTGGCCAAACATCTTCAGCCTGGGCAGTAATCGTACGCCGTCGCGCCCGGGTGATCGGGTTGTCGGGTTATCGAGGGTCGTCGAGACGCATTGTTGAAATTCTTACGTTTGCTTTATTCTGAAGCATTTCATTGGATGCAAAGGCAATTGTTCGAAGCCCCCCGACAACCCGGCAACCCGATCACCCGGGCGCACGAATCTACCTGAAACACCACGGACCCCTCCCATGCCCGAATTCAAAAACCCCTACAAATCCTTCCCCATCTGTGATGCCGTCATCTACTCCGGCAAGATCATGGAGACCGTCATCACTCCCATTCCCGACGGCCAATCCACCCCCGTCCCCGGCTCCGCGCGCGATCACATGGCCGAAATCCTCCGTCAGCTCGATGAAGTCCTGGCCCTCTGCAAAACCCCAAAATCCAACGTCGTCTCCGTCCGCCTCTACCTCCAGGACGTCAACCGCGACATCTTAGAAGTCAACGAGGTCTACAAAGCCTACTTCGCTGGTTGCTCCCCCATGCGCATCGCCGTCGGCGCCCAGCTCCAGGCCAACATGCTCGTCGAAGCCGTCTTCCTCGCCGAAGTCCCCGCCTGACCTCTTAACAACTCTTAATAACTCTTCTCCCCTCTTCGACTCGGGACTCGAGACTCGGGACTCTGGACCCGCGACTTCTTCTCAAGGCACCCGCCTAAACACCACCGCCGTCCGGTCATCCGCCTGCTTCTCCCCATGCGCATGCAGATCGATCTCCGCCAGAAGCGCGGCAATCCACGCCTCCGACGTATCCCCATTGCGCGACTGCACAAACCCGATCATCCGGTCCAGGCTGAACGTCCTGCGCTGCGCATTCATCGCCTCATGAAACCCATCCGTCAGCAGCACCGCCCGGTCACCCGGCTCAAACACCACGTTCTTCACCGCCTCATGCCGCGCCTCCGGCGACACCCCCATCGGCATCGATGTCGGCTTCAGCAACTCCACCGACTTGTCCTGCGCGTGATAAATCAAAAGCGGACCATGCCCCGCCGACAGGTATTGCATCGTGTGCGTCGCCGGGTCCAGAATCCCCACAAACACCGTGATGAAACGATTCGCCTCTAAATCCTGGCACACCTGCAAATTGATCGTATCCAGCAGTTTTCCAAGGTCTGTGCTCAGCCGGATGCCGATGCGCAGCATGGACCGCATTTGTGTCACGCTCAGCGCCGGCCCGATGCCGTGCCCTGTGGCATCCGCAATCAAAATCAGCACCTTCGCCGGCTTCTCCGGCTCGTGGCTGGGCAGTTCCACAATGTCATAGATGTCCCCCCCCGTCTGCTGCGCTGCAAGGCTGAACACCGCCAGGTCATACCCCGGCACCACCGGCAAGGTCGCCGGCAGCAAACCCTGCTGAATCCGCCGCGCCACCTCCAGATCCTCCTCCAGCTTCACCATCCGAAACCGCTCTTCCAAAAGCCGCGCCCGCTCGCCCAATCCTTGGGCCATTTCATTAAAGCTCTGCGCCAGCACCCCCAGTTCGTCCGCCCGCACAATCCGCACCGGATGATCATATTTTCCCTCGCGGATGCGCTTGGTCCCCGCCAGCAGTTCCTCCACCGGCTTGACGATCAAGCCCGTCAGATACCGGCACGCCACCAGCGACACCACCACGCCAAGCAGCGCCGCGATGATGATCTCCTGCTGCAGCTTCCTCAGCGGCAAAAGCGCCTGGTCCAGCGATGCCGCAATCACAAACCGCCCCTCCATCGGGTGATCCAGCTCCAGGCCGATCACCTGCCCGACATACTTTTCACCTGCCGCCTCAAAAATAATCTGGTCAATGTCATACCCCGCGAATTTCACCTTCTGCACGCTCGAACCCAGAAAATTCGGGTCCGGCTGCATCTTGCTCGCCGCCCCCGTCGAACCGATCGTCCGCGATGTCGCACGCGCCACAATCTGGTTCTGCACCTCATACCACGCCGTCAGCTCAACCTCATTATTCCCCTCGGCATCAAACAACTGCTTGCTCCACACCCGCTCCACATCGATTCCGATGAAGCACGCCACCCGCTGCCCGCCCTGCTTATCAATCTCCACCGGCAGCCCCAGCGCGATGAAAAGCCCCGCCGGCGTCCACATGTACTGCGTCACCGGCGTCTCGCTGGCCAGCACGCGGTCCACCGCCCACCGCGTCCTGGCCCACGAAAAGTAATCCTTCAGCGCCGTCGGTTCGCTGTCCAGCACTTTCACCGACCGCTTCTCCGCATCCCCCTTGGCCGCCAGCGCCACAAACGAAATAGGCACCCCCAGCGATTCCAACTCCCTGGCGATCCCCAGTTCCACCACATCCTGCCTGAAGCTCCGCGCCTCCGGGCTTTGCGCCGCCCGCGGGTCCAGCGCCGCCTTCACCAGTCTCTGGTTCTCCGGCGTTTCCAGCGCCGAGCGCACCACCTGCTGCACTTCCCGCTGGATGCGCCCCGTCCGCCGGATCGAACGAAAAATCTCATTGCCGATCGCGTTGTTCACGCGCTCGGTTTCGTGGGTTTTCACGTTCATCCCCACCATCCAACTCACAAGAAACGTCAGCCCGAAGGTGATCGCCAGCATCGACAGCAATATTTTGGTGCTGAGTTTCATCGGGCGGGTGCAGTTTCCTCAGCTGCCATTTTAGGCCAATCCAGCCCGCCTCGCGACTGCCCTGCAATTGAAGCTTTAGTAAAAAAAGCCGGCCCGGGAAAATCCCGGCCCGGCTTGCGATTCATCTGTATCGGCTACTTTTACCGAACGCCCATCAGCAGTTCAAACACCAGCTGATCCAGCTTCTCATAAGGCAGCGAGCGCTGTGCCAGCTTCTTGCGATCCAGATCCGCCGCCAGCAGGTTCTTGGCGCCCGCGGAAGAATACTTGCCCACGATGGAGCCCAGCTTCTTGTCGGAGGCTTCGATCTGCTTGACCAGCGCCTGGATTTCCTTGTCCGCGTTGAACTGCGCGACCTTGTGCTCCAGGATCTTGTACGACCGCATCGACCCGCGTGCGAATTCCACCACGTCGTCAAAGTCGGACGTGCGGTAAGCATGGCTGTCGAAGTGCTTGGGGCCCGAGTACTTGTTGTCGATCAGCAGCTTCACCAGGAAGAACGCGTGCTTGTAGCTCTGGCTGGCAAAACGCAGGTCCTGGTCGAACCGGCCGACTT
>CAZGOM010000239.1:0-7352 GCA_964527265.1 uncultured Phycisphaeraceae bacterium
AGGACTATTACAAGAACAACACGGAGATCCTGACGCAGATCGGGATGATGGTGGGGCTGGGGATGCTGGTGGGGTTTGCGACGGTGGCGCTGTTATTAACGATGTTCACGCGGGAGAACTTCCGGTATTACGCGACGCTGAAGGCGATGGGGACGCAGAATTTGACGCTGGTGTCGATTCTGTTTCTGCAGGGGGCGACGGCGGGTCTGGTGGGGTTTGGATTGGGAACGGGGGTGGCGTGCCTGGTGGGATACGCGGGGACGGAGATCGGGATTCCGTTTTTGCTGGTGTGGTGGTCGCCGGTGTTCAGCGGGACGTGCGTGCTTCTGGTGTGCGGGATTTCAGCGGGGCTGAATATCAGGCCGGTGATGAGGCTGAGCCCGACGGCGGTGATGGGAGGGTGACCGCGCGCGGCGCGCGGTTGGAGAGTAGAAAATAGAGAGTAGAAAGTAGACAGGGATTAATAGAAGACGAGGCCGTCGGGGCGTTTGTCCTGGCCGCGCCAGAAGAGGTTGCGGATGGTGAAGTCCGGGCCGTAGGCGTTGTAGATGGTTTTGGTGTAGTCCCAGCCTGTTTCGGCATGGCCGTCGCCGAAGAGGTAGTTGGTGGTTTCGTTGGTGTGGCGGACGTACTTCATGCGGGGCTCCCAGAGGGAGGTGGTGAAGATGCCACCGGTCATTTCGTAGACGGCGCTGGTGGAGGCGTAGGACTCATAAGCGCTGCCGGAGAACCAGGTATCGCCATCGGAGAGGAGCCAGGCCTTGGAGGGGTTCATGGCGTTGCGTTTGGGGGTTTCGTACCAGTAGCGCTGGCCGGTGGTGCTGTCGGCGCCCATGCTGTAGCCGGTGAAGGAGGCGTTGATGGCGTAGTCGGCGTCATAGGCGGCGAGGCAGTTGGAGGCGATGCCGTAAGTGGAGCGGGCGATGCCGCGGGTGGCGGGGCAGGTGTAGGGTGAGGCGATGCCGGGGGTGGTCATTTCGTAGCCGAGGAAGGTGCGCTTGCGTTTGGCATAGTCCCAGAGCTGGGAGCCACCAAGATAGGGATCAAGGGCTTTGTACCAGCGTTCGACCATGGGGGCGTTGTTGCCGCCGTAGTAGGGAGCGGGGGCCATGCATGCGATGGGGTTGTATTGCTTGTTGTCGCCCTGATAACTGCCTGCGGCGAGGGCCTGCTGGCGCATGTTGGAAGCGCAGATAACGGTCCAGCTGTTTTCGCGGGTTTTGGAAAGAGCGGGGAGAAGCATGGAGACGAGGACGCCAATGATGGAGATGACGACAAGGAGTTCGATCAATGTAAAACCGGAATAGATGGGGGGACGGGACATGGATTGGCTTTCAAATGAATCTAAGAGCGAAATGTGATTGAGGGCATTTTAGGGTGAAAGGATGCTTAAGGGAATGGGAAAATGATGGCGAGTGATCAATGGCCAGGGAAGAGGATAAAGAGGATGGAGAAGATACGGGCCTGATCGGAATCAGAATCTGTCCCGTGGCGACCGGCCTGGCCGAGAAGATTTGGAGTCAATGAAGAGCGAAGCTTAGTAATAGACGACGCCGTCGGCGGGTTGGTCTGCGCCGCGCCAGAAGTTGTTGCGGAGGGTGGTGTCGGGACCATAGGAGTAATAGACGATCTGGGTCCAATCCCAGCCGGTTTCGGCGTGGCCGTCGCCAAAGAGGTAATTGCAGGTGCGGTTGGAGTGGCGGACGGTTTTCATGCGGTAGTCGGTCTGAGTGGAGGCGTTATAGATCAAACCGGTCTCTTCGCGGAAGGCGGCTGAGCCGTAGACGAGGGTGTTGATGGCGCTGGCGGCGCCGGCGTTGCCGTCGGTGAGGTGAAAGGCCTTGGAGGGGTTGGGGGCGTTGCGTTTGGGGGTCTCGTACCAGAAGCGGCGCTGGGCGTTAAGGTCTTTGCCGAAGCCGGTGAAGGAGCCGTTGATGGCGTAGTCGACGTTGTAGGCGCCGAAGCAGTCGGAGGTGTCGGCGGAAGTACCTCTGATTCTGCCTCGGGTGGCGGGGCAGGCATAAACGGAGGCTTTACCTGCCCCGACGACTTCAATTTCGCCGTTGGCGGGGGCGGTGGTGCGCTTGCGCTTGGTGTAGTCCCACATCTGGGCGTCACCCAGATAGGGGTCGATGGCTTTGAACCACATGGGCACCAGGGGGACAGGCGTGGCAACAGCTGGGAAGATGGGCGATTGCATGACGGCGATGGGGAGATACTGGTTGTAGTCCTGCCTGTAGGTGTGGGAGGCGACACTGAGCTGGCGCATATTACCGGCGCAGATGACGGTCCAACTGCTTTCGCGGGCTTTGGAGACAGCCGGAAGGAGAACAGCGATGAGGACGCCGATGATGGCGATGACGACCAGGAGCTCGACCAGGGTGAAACCTTTTTGGCGATGGAGGCGTGGCATTTATGAAACCTCTTGGACTAAGGAGGCAAGAGCCGTGTGACGGGATAATAAAAAACAGGCATGTGGCAGGTAGCGTTACATGATGACCCAGAAATGTTAAAGGAGGATGGGGCAAAATCCAAGGGATATTGCAGGGCTGGGAATGAGGCTGATATGACGCAGCGGATTGGGAGACAAGGGGATGGGAGGGAGTGGTATACTGACCGTTTGAATCCCAGGTCGGGCAAGGCCGGGGGCGAATTCCGTGTCCCTAGTCAAGGACCTGCATGACTGTCAGTTCGAGCGTAACAGGCCAGGGTGTTGCCTCCGGTGGCGGGGGAGTGGCGGGGGCGTCGGGGGTGACGGTGTATCCGTCGACGGGTGCAGCAGCGGGGGATGTGAAATATGTGATGTCGGTGGTGCTGCCGGTTTACCGCTACAGCCATGGGATCGCGCAGACGTTTGAGTCGGTGAAGGAATATGCGAGGGGGCATGCGGACATCGAGTTTTTGTTTGTGAACGACGGTTCGCCGGATGACACGGGGGAAAAGATCGCCGGAATGCTGGGCGAGCCGGAGACACCGGGAAATATGCGGCTGGTGAGCTACAAGACCAATGGCGGCAAGGGGCACGCGATCAAGACGGGGGTGTTTCACACGCACGGACGGTCGATCGTGTTCATGGACGGGGACCTGGCCTACTCGCTGGATCATTTGGAAGTGATGCGGGAGGCGCTGGAAAAGCATGACATGGCGATCGGGTCGCGGTCGTTGATTCGTGACGAAGGTGGAAACAAGCGATCCTTTTTGCGTTGGTTTCTGGGGGAGGCGTTCAACCGGGTCATGTGGGTGGTGACGGGGATTCCATACACGGACACGCAGGCGGGGATCAAAGGATTCAAGCGGGAAGCGGCGTTTTATATTTTTTCGCACCAGCGGCTCAAAGGCTTCGCATTTGATGTGGAGCTGATTTTCATCGCGCGGCGCAAGAAATATTCGATCGTGGAGATTCCGGCGCATGTGTCGGATGACCATAACTCCAAGGGTTCTTCGATGAACCTGATCATGGACCCGATCAAAATGTTCAGGGACCTGGTGCGCGTGAGGTTCAACGGGTTGCGTGGGCTTTATGACTAAAAGGGTGCTTTTGAGCTTTGATGTCGAGGAGTTCGACATACCTGTCGAGTTTGGCCAGAACGTGGATTTCGGGACGCAGATGCGGGTGGGTGCGGCGGGGCTGGAGAAGGTGCTTGATCTGCTGGATCGGCATGGAGTGAAGGCAACGATGTTCACCACGGCGCGGTTTGCCATCGAGCGGCCGGACCTGGCGCGGCGGATGGCACAGCGGCATGAGATCGCGTCGCATGCGTTTAACCACTCGACGTTTGAGGATGGGGATCTAAGGGCGAGCCGGGAGAAGCTGGAAGAGATCACGCAGACGCGCGTGGTGGGGTTCCGCAGGCCGCGGCTTGCGGAGACGGATCGGGGGAAGATTGAGGCGGCGGGGTATACGTACAACAGTTCGGAGAACCCGATCTGGCTTCCTGGGCGGTACAACAATCTGATGAAGCCGCGGCGGCCGTATAAGACGGGCGGGCTCTTGAATGTGCCGATCTCGGCGACGCCGATGATCCGGTTTCCTTTGTTCTGGCTGAGTTTCAAAGTGGTGCCTGAGGTAGTGCTGAAGGTGTTTATTGCGTGGACGCTCAAGTATGACGGGGTAGTGAACCTGTTTTTTCACCCGTGGGAGTTCATGGACCTGTCGCCATACCCGGCAATCCCAGGGTACATCCGGCGGATCGACAATGACTTGATGCTGGCGCGGCTGGATCGGTTTGTGGGATGGCTGAAGGGGAAGTGTGAGTTTGTGACGTTTTCAGAGTGGGCGGCGACGTTGAAGTGAGTGCCGGGAGGTGTGGACGGGTGATGTGGGTGCTTTAACGACGGAATCGATTTACAGCCTGGCAGCGCAGCTTTTGCAGAATTGCGCATCTTCATCGTTGAGGGTTTTGCATGCCCGGCAGCGAATTTTGACGACCTGGGAAGCGGGCTGTTGAGAGGATGTTTTGTCGAGCGCGTCTTCGAGTTTCTGGACGACTGGGATCTGCTGGAGCGCGTCGTCGACCATGCCGCCTTGGGCGGAGTTCCAGGGTTTGAGGTCTTCACGTGCCTGCTCCGGGTCGAGGATGATGCCAGAGCCGGCGATGCCTTTGGCTGCGGTGTTGCGGATGACGCCGCCGGCAATGAGGCAGAGGACTCCAGCGAGGATGAAGCCGAACGATGGACCTGACCTGGAGGGGCCAACGACAGGCGGGAAGGCGGGCCGATTGCCAGACGATAAATGGTCGAATTCAGGATGTGAACTCAGAGAGGGGAAGGCGAGCGGCTCAGGGTTGCGCGTGCTCATGAAAGCGGAGATGAAAAAGCAGATCACGAAGACAACCCCGATGACGGTGAGGGCGTTACCGAGTATGTACGCGGCCTGGCGGCCTTCGGAAATTTTGTTTGGGTTGGTCATGAAATTGCCCGGGTTGGAATGCCAAGATTGTAGCAGTGAGTGGATTGCGACAATCGGCATTTCCCGAGCAGGATTCTCGTTTACGCGAGAAGAGGCGAGCAAATGCGGGGGCATTGCGGATCGGCGGGCAGACGCAATTCACCACCAGCCGTTGGGGATGCGGGTGGATTCGTCTTTGAAGAAGAGATCGTGATTTTCGCCTTCGCCGAGGCATTGGACGTGACCATCCATGAAAAGGATGTTGACTTTCCAGGTGTGGTGGCGGGGGCGGCTGAAACCGGGCCTGACAATATCAGAAAGCTGGCTCCAGTCTTCGATGTTGTAGACGAAGCTATCGCTGACGAGGTGAATGTTTGAGGGAGGGTTGATGAGGTTGGAGATTTTGCGGCCGTAAGGCATGTTGTTGTTGGTGAGGCCGGGCATTGATTCGGGGCTGACGGTGATGAGATTGATGCCGTAGGTGCCGTTGTAGTAGGAGGGAGCGGGCCAGGTTTTGGTCTGGGGGCATCGGAAGGCGGGGACGAGGCGGTCGATGCTGTGGGAAAAGCCGACGCGGCCGCTGATGCTGGGGACGCTGGGGCGGTCGACATAACCCATATACCCTCTGATGCCGATCATCCAGTCGGCTTCCCACCGGCCGGTGGATGGGAATTTACGTTTGTTGTCGTTGCAGTACGCCATGATGGCGGCGCCTTGCTGGCGCAGATTGCCGGCACACTGAACTTTCAAGGCAACGGCACGCGCCTGGCTCAGAGCGGGCAACAGCAGGGAAAGCAGAACAGTCACGAGGGTGATGACCAGGAGGACTTCCACCAGCGAAAAACCATTTTGGCGTGTGACATGAGTGACGTGAATCGGATGCGGCTTCATAGGACGATCAAATCTAATCGGGTGGATCTTGCGCCACAATCCTCATATTATGCGACTTGAAGATCATTTTCTGCGGAACTGCAGATGATTTGAATGGGCAGATGTTGAGGATTCTGGCCGACTGGGATTACGTTATGGAAAAGTCCAGGCATATCGCGATCAACCTGCCTTTTACGCCCATTGCGAGGGCGATCATGAGGGGAATTCGGGTCCATTTCGAATTGGGTTCAAAGTGGACGTTTGAGATCCGTTCCCAGCAGGACAGGGCGACATGCCGCTGGATTCAGAACGAATGTGACGGGGTGATCACTTATGGGGGAACGCCGTCGTGGCATCGGTCGATCCTGCGAACGGGGGTGCCTTGCGTGGTGTTGGTGTCCGGCGCGCGAAACCTATCTTTGCCGAGCGTTTGCGACGACAACGCAGGCATTGGCCGGCAGGTGGCGGCGGATTTTCTGGTTCGCGGGTTTAAGACTTTCGGTGTTTGCGCCGGTGAGCGGATTTCGAGCCAAGCGCGGTCAGAGGGTTTCATTCGGGCCATTGAACAAGCCGGTCATCGCGTGCGCGAGTACGCAGAGCCTTCGGGTACGGAAGCGGAGGTGTCTCGGAGGGCGCTGAGCAAATGGTTACGCGAGTTGCCCAAACCGGCAGCCGTGTTTGCCGTCAACGATTCCCAGGGAACGCTGGTGCTTGGATCATGTCGGCGGATGGGCATTGCGGTGCCTGATGAGCTGGTGGTGGTCGCGGTGGGGAATGACGTGGAGGTGTGCAACTTTTGCCACCCGCCGCTTTCAAGTGTGAGGATTCCCTTTGACATGATGGGACGCGAGGCGGGGGCATTGCTGCACCGGCTCATGAAAGGTGAAGAGGCGCCAAAGCAGCCGATTGTGATTTCATCACACGGCATTGCCACGCGGCGGTCATCGGAGGCGACGGTGGTGAGCGACCCGGTGGTGGCGGAGGCGGCGCGCTACATAGTGGAACACGCATGCGACCCCATCGGAGTGGAGGATGTGGCGGAGCATGTGGGTTATTCCTACCGGCGGCTACACGAGCGATTTCAGGCGTGTGGGCGAAGCCTTCACGGAGAGATTCGCCGGGTGCAGTTGAATCGGGCCAAGCTGCTGCTGACCGAAACGGATATGCCG
Source organism: uncultured Phycisphaeraceae bacterium (assembly GCA_964527265.1). GTDB lineage: Bacteria > Planctomycetota > Phycisphaerae > Phycisphaerales > Phycisphaeraceae > CAZGOM01. Next base: position 6,928 of record CAZGOM010000239.1, read on the forward strand.
ATCAACGGAGTGGCGAAAGTCTGCGGCTGGCGCACGGCTAAGCAGATCGACCGGATTTTCAAGCAGCATGAGGCGATTGCGCCCTTGGAATACCGGACCCGTTTCCGCACAAGCTGATTGTAGGATGAGGAGGAGGAAAAGGGGATTGGCATTCAGCGGGTGCTTTTGCGCTGCTGTCCCCTGGCTTTGCGTTCGGCTTCTTTGGCTGCCTTTTCGGCTTCCTTGGCTTTTAGCTCCGCTTCCTTGCGTGCCTCCTCGGCTTTGGCTTTGGTGTCGGCCTCCCATTTGCGGCGGGCCTCTTCGAGGAGGAGGAAGACGCGGCCTTTGGCGCCTTCGTTGTCGCGCTTGATCTCGGCGATGACCATGTCCACAAACTGGTCGGGGGTGATGCTGCGCTTGGCGAGCATGGTGACGAAGGCTTCCTG
>CAZGOM010000240.1:0-7339 GCA_964527265.1 uncultured Phycisphaeraceae bacterium
CGGCTCTTTGGGCTATCACACTTTGATTCTTTCTAGCGTTGTAGTATTAGCGCGCAGCGCAAGCAAGCGTTCGGGCGAAGCCCGAATCTCTCCAACACGCCCCCGCACACCTCTCACCAACATGAAACCCATTTTCACCTCCCCTTTTACATCCTCGATTCGTAAATGTAGGGAAAAATCAGCTCTCAGGGAGGACTAGGCTGAGGCGGTGGAGTTCTCTTGATGGCGGTTATTTATGACAAATGCTCTAGCCGGGGGGTTGAGCGTGTATGTCACGCGATACCCCCGGTAAATAAAGAAGAGAATGCTCTTGCACGCGTCTGCTTCCATGTCAATGACTCTGTAAAAATCCATTCATTGCGTTGTATTAACCCAATGGCATTCCTCCGGCGCCTCAAACCTCGTCATCTGACAAGATCCAAGACCCAGAACCCAAGGCTCATCCGCGAGAAACTGCGACTCGTCCTCAATCAAAATTGCCTTTCTAATTGAGACTGATTCTTAGCCTCGCTTAAAACTAAAAATTAAATGAAAAAGCCTTCTTTTATGGGCATTTTTACTGATTCTCCCTATTGATTTCATCCATCCATACAACTACTGTTTAGGGAAGTAACTCATTCATCGCATTCACCACGCACACACTTAAAGGAGTAAGCCATGGATAAGGCAAAACTCATCGAACGTCTCAATGTCGCCATCGCCCTGGAACTCACAGGCCTCCTTCAGTACAACCAATACGCCCACGTCCTCATGGGCCCGGATCGTCGCACGTGGGAAAGCTTCTTCAAGGCCTCCGCCGACGAAGCCCTTGACCACGCCCGCAAGTTCGCCTCCAAGGTCGTTGCCCTCGGCGGCGTCCCCACCACCCTCCCGGGCAAAGTCCACGAAACCAACGTCCTCCACGAAATGCTCCAGTACAGCCTTGAGCACGAACAACACGCAATCGACGCCTACGCGCACGCTCTGGAAATCGCTAACGACAACACCGCCTACCGCACGTTGATTGAAGACCAGATCGCCACCGAAACCGAAGACGTCGAAGAACTCCTCAAGTACCTCGACATGGTCCCAAAAGTCCCCGCAGGCAGCCACAACGGCCACGCCCACACTGCTTCTCACCGCAAATCGCCCACCAAGCTCACCGCTTGATCATTCCATTGCATTTCGCGCACAGGCGGACACCCTCACGGGTGTCCGCTTTTCTTTGGATTTGAATACTTTCGGTTGGCTTTGGATGCTGCATCCGCGTATAGTTGGTATAAACCAGTTCTTGTTGCTGTTTAAACCTGATTGTTGGTTCGTCTTCCTGTTCCAGATCACCAATCGTTTCCTTTTCCGGGTGGATTTGTTTGCGCACCCAAAAAGGATCACGTCAAATGCAACCATGCCGTCGCACTCAACGCGCTTTCACCCTTGTTGAACTCCTCGTCGTTATCGCCATCATTGGTGTTCTCCTGGCCTTCCTCATGCCTTCCCTCGCTGCGGCACGTGAGCAAACACTTCGCATTCGCTGTGCCGCCAATCTCCGCCAACTCCTCATCTGTCTAACGGCCTACGACCAGGACTATAAAAACTACCCCACTGGCCAGGCCACCCAAGCCAATTCATTCCACACTTGGAACGGCGGGCCCGGACCCTATGTCGCCCTCAAGCGCGATTACGGCATGGCAGAGAAAATCATTAACTGCCCCTCCCAGATCCAAACCCCCATCCTGACGCGCTCGGGCGGCTACAGCTACAACAGCAACACTAACACCACCCTGTACCTAGGCTATATATACATCGCTGGCAACGGGGGGCGCCAGAACTCTCATCCCCTCTCTTTTAACGACGTCAACGGCTGGACCGCAGGCACCTTTGACGGACGCAACGACGGCTACATCCCCACCACCAGCGCTGTCGGCAACGGGGGCTGCAGCGTCAAGGGTGAGGAAGTCTCCATGCCTCAGAAACTCCCGCCTTCTCGCATGTTCATCGCCAATGACTATGGCTACGCGCGCACAACCGGCCCCGACAACCGTTGGGCGCAACAGTCCAATCACTTCGCTAAAGATCGATTCACCGCCGCTGGCATCAACGTCGCCTACCAGGACGGCCACGTTGCCTGGACAGGCCTGATCTACGGCACATCATGGTGGATCGCTGACCGCATCCTTTTCACCAACGAGCCCATCAAGCCCGCAGACTGCGCCTACGTTCCCCGGTAAGGCTGCGTAGCCGAGGCCCGGGTGTGGCGCGTGTTCATATCATTCCCTCGGTAAGCCGATGCTCTTCATAAAAAGGAAAGCCTCATGCCCAGTTACCGCGTTCTTGGTCGCACCGGCGTTAAAGTTACCCCCTTGTGTCTTGGCACCATGAATCTCGGCGGCCGCACCGATGCAGCCGAATCCGCCAAGGTCCTCCAAGCCTACTTCGACCTCGGCGGTAACTTCATCGACACCGCCAACGTCTACAACGACGGCAAATCCGAATCCATCATCGGCGACTGGCTCGCCGCCTCCGGCAACCGCGACAAAATCGTCCTCTCCACCAAAGTGCACGGCAAGCGTTCTCCCCACATCAACGACTCCGGCAACCACCGCTGGCACATCGTCCGCGAGGTCGAGCAATCCTTAAAACGCCTCAAAACCGACCGCATCGACCTCTACCACATCCACCGCCCTGACAACGATACGCCCATCGATCAAACCCTTCGCGCCCTGGATGATCTTGTCCGTCAGGGCAAAGTTCTTTACCTTGCCAGCAGCACCTTCCCCGCCTGGCAGCTCGCCGAAGCGCACTTCATCGCCCGCGAACTCGGCACCGCCCGCTTTGATGTGGAGCAACCCCAACTCAATATCATCGATCGCCGCATTGAAGCCGAGGTCCTTCCGTTTTGCCGCAAGTATGAAGTCGCCGTTATCACATGGGCGCCTCTCGCCAGGGGCCGCCTTGCCGGCAGTTACACCCGCGGGGGCCGCAAGTTCCCCCAGGGCGCGTGGTATCAGGCCCAGGGCAAAACCGATTTCCCCGCCTCCCAGTGGCCCGTCATGGAATTGGTCGACACCCTCGCCGACCAGCATGGCATCACCAGCAGTCAATTCTCTCTCGCATGGTGCCTCCAGGTCCCCGGCGTCACCTGCCCCATCATCGGCCCCCGCACCGTTGAGCAGACCAGAGACAACATGGCCGCACTCAACATAAAGCTCTCGCCGGAATCCCTCAAAGCCATTGACGCCGCCAATGCCCCCGGTGAGCTCTGCCGCGACCGCACCGCCGGGCCCGTTCCGCGCTAATTTTTGCCTTCACGGCACACCCTCAAACATCCCGGCTTCGCCGCTTCGCATATCCGTGCCCACTGCATCCACTCCTTTACCCACAAAATGAGTGAAAAATAACAACAAAAGCCCCACCATTCCGATCAGCGCAATGATCGTGCTTACAAACGCCATCACCGTTTTGCGCTTAATTTGCATAGGAACCGCCATCCTCTTCCGGCAGCCTAACGCCTGATTTCATCGGCAATTGCATCTGAGGCCGATCTCATGTTTGCACTGGTCAACAATTCTCCAGCGCAGGGGATAAAATACCGTAGGTTCTTTTTAATCAAAGATTTACAACACTATTCATCCCTTCGTGGGTTTGACAGTACACTGTTCACCCCGTAAACTATAGACCTTCTATCAGGTCAGGCGTGTGCCTTTCCTGTGTGGCCCGTGAGTGAATCGGACATGCTCTTTATGAAGAAACTGCCTGATTCACAACAAATTGACACGCTTCCCCGGTGAACGCCATGCTCACCGGTTTTGCGTCTCTCCACGGCAACCCCTCCTCCTCGCGCCTAAAACCGCTGGGTGGAGCCAGACGGATCTTCCTTTTCAGGCAGTAATGCCCAAAGGATTCTTCCCGAGCTGTTACGGGCCACGACTGCGAAAATGCATCGTGGCCTTATTTGTTGGCGCGTTGCATCGGCGGGCGATCCGCCTGTCGGCCAAAGAGTCTCAAAGCTCCTTGGTGTTTGAAAAACCAGAGATCGAAAATCCAGACAATCAGGGACTTTAAAACGATGAATTCAACGGAAATGCTCAGGCTGCTCGACTCGATCGCACGCGATCGCAACATTGATAAAGAAGCTCTGTTCAAAGACATCGAGCAGGCCATGATTTCCGCTGCCCGCAAGCATTTCAACGCTGAAGATCTCGAAGAATTCTCCTCTGAAGTCGACCGCATCACCGGCAAAATCCGCGTCTGGCGTGGCCCGGATGAAATTCCGCTCGAAACCCTTGGCCGCATTCCCGCCCAAACCGCCAAGCAGGTCATGATCCAGCGCTTTCGCGAAGACGAGCGCTCCAGCATCTTCAATGAATTCATTGACCGCAAAGGTGAACTCATCACCGGCACCGCCCAGCGCTACGAAGGCGGCTCCCTTGTCGTTACTCTCGGCCCGCGCGCCGAAGGTTTCATGCCCAAGAGCGAGCAGATCCCCGGTGAGCAGCACCAGCCCGGCGAGCGCGTCCGCTGCATGATCCTCGACGTCAAGGAAGTCGGCAGCCAGGTCAAGATCGTCCTCTCCCGCGCCCAGCCTGACTTCATCCGCAAGCTGATGGAAGTCGAAGTCCCCGAAGTGGCCGAGCGCATCATTGAGCTCAAGGCTATTTCTCGTGAACCTGGCTATCGCACCAAAATCGCCGTCGCCTCCATCGACTCCAAGGTTGATGCCGTCGGTGCCTGCGTCGGTGTGCGTGGCAGCCGCATCAATAACATCGTCGATGAGCTCGGTGGCGAAAAGATCGACGTGGTCCGCTGGAACGAATCCAGCCAGATTCTCATTCAAAATGCCCTCAAGCCTGCCGAAGTCGTCGAAATCAGCCTTTGCTTTGAGCTCGGCCGCGCCACCGTGGTGGTTGCTGAAGCGCAACTCTCCCTGGCCATCGGCAAGCGCGGGCAAAACGTCCGCCTCGCTGCCCGCCTGACTCAGTGGGACATCGACATCCTCACTCCTGTGGAATACACCAAGGGTCTGGATACGATGGAATCCACTCTTAAGCAGATCCCTGGCATCGACGAAAGCCACATCGACCGCCTTGCCGCACTGGGCATCATCAACGTCTTCGACATCGAAGAAGTCGGCGCCGATTACCTCGTTTCCTCCATTGAAATTTCTGAGGAAATGGCGCTGGCCATCGTCAAAACGGCGGGTGAAAAATCCAAGATCGTCGCCGAAGAGCAGGCACGCGAAAAGGCTGCCGCGGAGAAGGCCAAGCTGGCCGGTCCCGCAACTCCGGGCGACGCCCAGGCTGCTGCCGTTCTTGGTGAAGCTGCGCCTCTGGCTGCCGGCCAGGCTCAGGCGGACAACATTCTCGGCGGTGGCGGTGGGGGGGACATCCTCTCCATGCTTGAAGAACGCAACCGTCAACCACAAGCAGAGGATGGCGCCGAAAAGAAACCATAAACCCTTGCTGAGCCTCTTCTTAAAAAAAAGAGGCAGGCTGTCTGGTCGCTTTCCAACTTTCGCCTGTAAGTGTCCATTAATGTCTGACATGATTCCGGGGTTTTCGAGATCGATTGCACAGGAGTGCCTGATTGGCTACGAGCGCAACCAAGGTCAAACGTATTCATCAACTCGCCAAAGAGCTCAATGTTGATAGCAAAAACATCATTGAGAAGTGCGTCGCCGAGGGCATCCCGGGGATCAAGGATCACCTTTCCCCGGTGAAGATCGGTCTTGAAATGACCATCCGCGAGTGGTTCACCCGCGGCGCCAGCAGCTCGCACAATGCGGTGGAGACGGCCGACAAGGTCGATCCCAACGCCTCCCGTAAGGCAGGCGCACGCAAGAAGGGCAAAGCGGGCACTCCGGCTGAGCAAGCCGCTGAAGCCGCCTCCGATGCTGCTGAGCTGGCCGCAGCGGCTGCCGCCCCGGCCGTCAGCGATCCTGTTGAACCGGTTCCTGCTTCTGTTGCCGCTCCGGCAGCGCCAGCGGCTGAGCCCGAGCCCCAGCCTGTCGTGGTTCAGGCTCCTGTTCCTGTTGCTGCGCAGCCTGTTGAGCCAGCTCCCCAGGTTTCTGCGCCAACTCCTGCTCCGGTTCCCGCTCCTGTTGCGGCCGAGCCTGTCAAGCCGGCTGCCGTCGCTCCTGCCCCTGCGGCACCAGCGCCGACCGTCCAGCCTCAGCAGGCTCATCGGCCCAATCCACAGGCCCCCGTGCGCCCAGCGCCCGCTGCTCCTGTGACCCCCGGCCGTCAAGGCCAGGCTCATGTACGCCCCGGCCAGTCCGGCTTCACCCAGCCTACTTCGCCTCAGGCATCCGGCCCTTCCGGCGGCGCTCCGCGCTCGGCTCCCGGACACCAGCCTCATGCGCCTCACACCGGCGTCGTTGCCCGCAACGAAGGCCCGCGCCCCGAACCCAGGGCCGCTGGCACGCCAAACGTCCCCACGCGTCCCACTTTCGTCCGTCCCATCGGTAGCCAGCTCGATAAGCCCAAGGAAGTCACCCTCAAGGGACCCAGGCTTGTCCGTATGGAAAAGCCCGACGTCCTCAACACCCCGCGTCCCCGTCGCCCCATGGGCGGGCCCGGCGGCCCCATGGGTGGTGGTATGGGCGGCAATCAGATGGGTGGCAATCAGATGGGCGGCTCCGGCGGCCAGCCCGGAAGCGATGTTCTCCGCAGCCGCGGCCCCACCCGTGGTCGTGGTGCAGGCGCACCCCAGCCCATCGTCATCGAACAGGAAACCCCCGGCAAGGGTGGCCCGGCCAACAAGCGCAAGTCCATCAACGCGCGCCGTGGTCGTTCCGCCGAAGCTCTCCCTGTCGGCCCCAGCAAATTCAGCGAGCAGGATCTTCTTGAGCTCGATGCGCGTCTTAACCACGCCACCGGCTTCATCAAGCAGCGTCGCCGCGACCTTAAGAAGAATGACGGTGCCGGCGCGCAACTCGCCAGCCCTGCAGTCGTCGGCGGTCGTGTTGAAATCGCCGAGCCCATCACCATCAAGGCTCTCTCCCTTGTCACCGGTATGAAGGCTGCCGACATCATCAAGTTCCTCTTCAAGAAGAACGTGATGGCAACCATCAACTCGGCTATCGCTAACGAAGCGGCGATTGAAGTGGCCATGGAGTACAACATCGACCTGGTTGTCAAGGAAGCTCAGACCGCTGTTGACGCCGTCGCCAGCGAGTTTGACACCCGCGCCGAGCTCGATGTCCGCACCCGGCCTCCCGTTGTCACCGTTATGGGCCACGTCGACCATGGCAAAACCAGCCTCCTCGACAAGATCCGCAAGGCTGACGTCGCTGCACACGAAGCTGGTGGCATCACCCAGCACGTGGGCGCTTACCGCGTCACCGTCGATGGCACCGATGGCG
>CAZGOM010000241.1:0-7329 GCA_964527265.1 uncultured Phycisphaeraceae bacterium
CCCAGTTGTACTTGCCCACGTTCACACGCAGGTAAGTCACCAGGTCGTGCATCGAGGCACGTCCTTCATACAGGTGATTGATCGTGCGGCTCCCCTCATGGATATCCGTGCGGCTTGAGGAGTTCACCTGCACAAACCCCGCAGGCATCGGCACATCGGCAATCGCCGCCGTTTCCGAAGGTTTCAGCGGCAACGGCGCAACAGGAAGATTTTCCCCATCGCTTGACCGCATCGGCGCATCCTTGTGAGACTTGCAGCCAACCGAAAACAACGCACCCGCCAACGCCAGACACAACAGGCTCTGTTTCAGCATAAGAAGGCCTCCTGACCTGAACCGGAGTGTAAACCCCGGCACACAAACGAGCAAACACGGATCAAGATGGGTTCTGGGTATTGGGTTCTGGGTTCTATCGGAAGCCAAGAAAATTGAACTCTTCTCTGCCACTACCCGTCACCCGTCTGCTCAAACATCTTCTACCACAAGCACATGCACCAACCCCGGACCATGCACGCCCGTCACCAGCACGCCTTCAATATCCGCCGTCTTGCTGGGGCCGGTGATGAACACCATCCCCGCAGGCCAATCCGCCGGGCTTTTACCCTTGAATGTCGCCCAGAAATCGATCATGTCCGGCAAAATGTCGCTCTTGCGCACCAGTGCGATATGCACCGGCGGCACCAGCCACAGCCCGCGCCCGTGCCCCGCATCCGAGCAATAAACAAAGGTTCCCGACTCTGCGATCGCGCAATTCACATCCGTAATCGCCACATCCACGCGGTACAGCGGTTCCAGGCCGGGTGTCTCGGTCCAATCGATCACTTCCAGGCCTTTACGGCGAAGGTTTTCCTTCAAAGGCAGCGCCTGTGCGATCGACCCCGCACTCACCACCACGCTTTTGGCCGCACGTTCTTCCAGAACAGCGTTGATGGCCTTGGAAATGCCATCAGCTTTAATCTTCTGCACCATCATCCCCACTTGTCCCGCACGCGTGCAGAACATCTCAATCAACGCGTCTTCCGACCGCGCAAGCCGCGCCAACCCCTCATTGACCTCCGGGCAAGGCGTTGCCGGCGGCAGCGTCTTCTCATGCTTCAGCGCCTGACGGACCCGGGCCATAAACTCTTCTTGTGTGCTTGATTTTGCCATCGTGCTGCTTTGGGTAGATCGTTTATCTCTCGGTATCGCCACAAGTATTCAATATCTGGGTCTGGAGGAAAGATCGGAATCAGAGTCGCGGTTCATCGGCCATTTCGATTCTTCCCAAGACCCAGAACCCAATACCCATCTTCTTCACACATCCCGCCGCTTCCACCAATCCCTGAAACTCCTTGCCGGCGGCGTCGGCATGTCGCGCTCGCGCGTCCACCCGGCCACCGGCCCCGGCGCATTATCCAGCCATCCGCGTGCCGAGTACGGATCGCCCTTCTGCAGCGTCCCGTTGTAATACGCCTGTGCTCGGAAGGCCACCTTCTGCGCCCACCCGCCCAGTTGGTAGGTGATCGGACTCGACAGGCTCTTGGCCCACACCGAATAAAACACCCGGTCCCCCACGCCCGTAATCTGCTGGCTGATCATGTCCTTGCGCAATTGCACAAGGTATTTGGGAATGTTGATCTTCACCGGGCACGCCTCATAGCACGCGCCGCACAGCGAACTCGCCTTCGGGAGGTCCTTGTAATTGGCCAGCCCCTTAAGCATCGGCGTCAGGATTGCGCCAATCGGCCCGGAATAAACCGAACCATACGCATGGCCGCCGATCTTCCGATACACCGGGCAGGCATTGAGGCACGCGCCGCAACGGATGCACCGCAGCATCTCCCGCGTTTCTTCCTTGAGTACTTCAATGCGGCCGTTATCCACCAGGATGATGTGTACTTCTTCCGGCCCGTCATGGTCGCGTGGGCGTTTGGGCCCCGTGATGAAATCGGTGTACACCGTCAGCGGCTGCCCCGTCGCGCTGCGCGAAAGCAGCTTCAGGAAAATCGAGAGATGCTCCGCCTTGGGAACCAGCTTCTCAATCCCCACAAACGACACCTGCACCCGCGGCGCAGCCGTGCAGAACCCGGCATTGCCCTCATTGGTGCACAGCACCAGCGTGCCACTCTCGGCCACCAGAAAATTCCCGCCCGTGATTCCCAGGTCCGACCGCCGGTACTTATCCCGCAGCAGCCCGCGCGCCGTCTGGCAGATTTCCTCGGGGCTTTCTGAATACGGCACACCCAGTTCACGCGTAAACGCCCTCGCCGTCGCCGCGCGATCTTTGTGGATCATCGGCTGCACGATGTGCGAAGGCGCATCGTTGTCCAACTGAATGATGTATTCCCCCAGATCCGTCTCCACCGTCTCGCACCCCATCGCCTCAAGTTCAGGCAGAAGGTGCGTCTCTTCCGTCACCATCGACTTGGATTTCACGCACAGCTTGGCATCGATCCGCCGGGCAATGTCCATGCAGATGTCGTTGGCCTCGCGCCCATCTTTGGCGAAATGGATCTGCGTGCCATTGGCTTTGGCATTCTTGACGAATTCTTCGAGATAGTAATCCAGATGGTCCAGCGTGTGCTGCTTGATGCTCCCCGCCAGTTCACGCATCTTGTCGTAATTCTGGCCGAACACTTCCAGACAGACCTTCTTACGTGTCGTGTCTTTGCTGAGCGTGGCATGGTTGACGAACTTCTGCAGTTGAACGTTCTTGGTCGCTTTGGCCGCGCGTTCGTGAATGTCGTACGGAAGCTTGATATCCAGCGGGTTGGGCTCATGGATCTCTGTAATATCCCCCTGCCCCATCGGGTGGCGTCCCTGGAAATCGCTTCCGTCCATCGGCCGTGTAATGTGGACGTCGTATTTTTTATCTTTGGTCGTCGTCATATCGCCAACTCTTCTTAACTTTTTACTTCCGACTTACTTCAAACCTCTTCCTTCACACGTCTTACTTCGCTGCCGCCGGCGCAGGCACCTTCTCCAGAATCCCCAGTCCCTCGGCAATGATCTCCGCCAGGCTCTTAAACTGGATGTCGACCTTCTCGCGCCGGCACATCCCCGAAATATTCATCGTGCAGCCCGCATCGTTGGAAACGATCGTCGTTGCCCCTGTCTTCTTTATGCAGTCGGCCTTATCGCGTGCCATTGAACCGGAAATCTCCGGGTAGCTGATCGCAAATGTTCCGCCAAAGCCGCAACATTGATCCGCCTTCTCCAGGGGTACATACTCCAGCCCCTTGATCTGCTTGATCACGTCCACCGCTTCGTTCTTGACCCCGATGCCCCGCAGGTGGCATGAATAGTGATATGTCGTCTTCCCCTGCCACTCGCAACCCAGCGCGGCAAGATCCACCTTCTTCACCTTCACCAGAAACTCCACGAACTCATACACCTTGCTGGCAAACCGCACCGCCGCGTCATGCCAGGCCGGGTCATCGTGGAACATCTCCACGTAATAATCGCGAATCATCGCCGCGCATGACCCTGATGGGGTCACCACGTACTCTGCACCCTCGAACACTTCGATCATGTTCTTGGCCAGGTCGCGTGCTTCGCTCAGGAAGCCATTGTTGTACATCGGCTGCCCGCAGCAGGTCTGCGCTTCGGGGAAGTCGACCTGGCAGCCCAGGTGCTCAAGCACCTTGACCGTCGCAATAGCCGACCGGGGATAAAACGTATCCGTCAAACAGGTGACAAAGAGGGAAACCTTCATAGACACTCAGTTTACATCCCCCAAAGCCGGTACGCGACTTGCAACCATGTCTCAAAGCCGCACCCCGGATATCACGCTTATATCCGCGTGCGAACAGCCTCTTCGCTGCCAAGACCCAAGCCCCAGAACCAAGGCCCATCTTCCTCACCCCTCCCGCCGCTTGCTCATCGCCCGGTTGATCTCCCGCTTCGCTTCGCGCTCTTTGATATCCTCGCGCTTGTCGAATGCCTTCTTCCCCGTCCCCACTCCGATCTCCAACTTCACATTCCCACGCACAAAGTACATCGACAGCGGAACCAGCGTTCCACTATGCGCTTCAACCGCCTCCTTAAGCTTGGCGATCTCCCGTTTGTGAGCCAGTAGCTCACGCACCCGCTTGGTCGCATGGCTGTTGGCGCCCCGCGCCTGGTTGTATGTGGCAATTTCCACTTCAAACAACAACAGCTTCCCGGTTTTGTAGTCGACCATGGCATACCCGTCGCCCAGGTTCACCTGGCCGGCCCGCACGCTCTTGACCTCCGACCCCTGCAAAATGATCCCCACTTCCAGGGTCTGGACGATGTGGTAATCATGCCGGGATTTGCGGTTTAATATCCGCACGGCATCGTCTGAATTCTTCTTTTCCTTTTGCGCCATAATCATGCAAACCATTCCGGGTGTTGAAGGCTCTGGTAGTCGAATTTCGCCAGCACGCCCGTACGCGCTGCCGACCCCAGGAATCTAACCAATCCTCGATACGCTGTCGCTACCGGCTTCACTTCATGCCGCGGGTTGTGCCACATTCCGCCATCGATGCCCGCCTCGATGCAAAGCATGCCGGACATTAAAAACCGCTTGTCTCCCGTCCATTCGTAGCCGATCGCCATGCCCAGCGATTGCTGTCCGGAGAATTCTAGGGCATATCCATCCTCAAAGCATGCATCCACCGCTTCGCGCATTTCATGCAGCAGTTCCGTCAGCCAATGCAGCGCCTTGTTGTCCGCTGTCCGGCGGATGTAATGGTCCACACCCTCGATCATGCAGCCGTAAGCAAAAAAGCCCATCACCATTTGCCGTTCCAGCCCATGCCGCGCGTCACCCGAAGACAGCTTCACCGCCCCGGAGAACGTCTTTCGGTCAAACCCGACGAAGAAATCAATGATCTCCTGTAATTGCTTGGCATACCGCTCTTCCCCCGTCACTTCCACCAGGTAGCTCAGGGACAGCGTCGGCCAACCCAGTTCACGTGTGAACCCGAAAAAACCCGCCCGCATCACCGGGTCTGCCAGGTCTTCGATGATCTTGTCACCCAGCGCCAGGGCCACTTCCATCGCGTCTTCATCCCCCGTCAGGCAATAATATTCCAGCAGCCCCTGCGTCCAGAAGTGGCTGGGGATCGACCCCGACCGCCGGTGCCCGGCCGAGTGCTGCGGCGTGGAGCGGTGCTGCTGCGCATGATCGCTGTAGTGGATGAAATCCACCTCGATGTTATGCCGCGCAAACCACCGCAAATTCTTCCAATGGTCATAGCGGCCGGTCCTCATCACTTCAGAAGCCAGCGCATGGATCACGTCATATTCATTGTTCGTCCAGATCGGTTCATACGCGTCATTGAGCATCCACGGCGCAACAAACGTCTGCGTCGTAAACACCTTGGGCACATCCGGCCAACCCGGCTTCAAATCTTGCGCATTCCCAATTCCCATATAAGTGCTCGAATACCCCCCCGAATCCGGCGTATCCCCCAAATCCCACATTGACGACGGCGTATTTAAGGCCATCAGCTTCTTGAAATACCCCTCCATCCGCTTGGAAGCCCCAGGCCGGACGTACGTCTCCTGCTGAAATTTCTTGGTCTGAATCAGCCACTCCGGCTTCACGCACGCGCGCCCCTCCCACCACAGTGCCTCCGTCAGTCGAATCACTTCCGCATTGGTGGAAGCCCCCGCAAAAGCCGTCACCGAATACACCTGCCGTCGCGACCGCCCCTGCGGCAAGTCCAGCCCCTGTCCCAAATTCGGCCCAACCCCATCCACCCGCGAGCATCCCCCGCCCGTCTTCTGGTTGTCACCCGCAAACTCCGGCCAGAACTCCAGTGACACATGGCTGCCCGCGCTCGCCAGCCGCTTGGGCCGTTGATGCTTGAAATCTTGCATTTTGACGTAAACCGACTTGTCGCCCCCCACCACGCCCAGCCAATCCTCCACGTCCAGAAGCGGCGGTCGCACATGCACGTTGTACTCCGAGTCGTCCAGCAGCATCCGCTCGCTTTCCACATGCGCGCTCATCCGCGCGCCATCCGCAACAATCGCCACCGGGGACGGATTCATCACCTCTCGCGGCACATAGGCCACCGTGTGATTGTTCTGCTTGAAGTGCCGGTGCGTCGGCGACGCGATGTCCAAATCCAGCTCCATCGCCATCCGCTGCACCTTCAACTGGTCCGCGCCCGGCTCAAGATTGAAAAAGTGATAGTCAAACCGCACCACCGGCCACCCCGCCCAGACTTCGATATCCAGCCGATAGTTCAGCTTCCGCTTCCCCGCAAGATTAAAGTGCGCACCCTCCACACGCGCCCGCACCCGCACATCCGAACTCTCGATGATCCGGATCGTCCGCGCTTCTTCATGCAGCGTTGAAAACGAATCCACCACAAACCGCAGGTCATCAGGCCGCGCAATGATCTCCCGTCCGTCAACCATCAACTCCGCGACCGGCCCCGCCCCATCCACGGCCAGGGCGATCTTCGCCCGCTTGGTCTTGACCACCACATTCCCCCCCGCATGATCCACATGCACGGCATCCTTCACCGCGGGTCCCTTATGCTTCTCCAGCACAAAAAGCCCCTTTTCTTCCGCCAGAAATGAAAGCAGCAGCCAGCTTGCCGCGCCGGACTTGTGCTTGCTCAGCACCCGTGTCCCCACCGCCACATGCGCACCCGAAGCCGTCGTGAGCCGAAACGCCTCATCCCCTTGCGCCCATCCATCAGCCAATGGTACACCGATCACCGTCGGCGTCCCCGCGGGCTCTTTGCTCGCAAAAAACACCTCAATGGTCGGACCTGAAAGTTGTGCAGTTTGTGGCGTCATAACTCGTTTTTCTGAAAGTGGAACCTGAATAATCACCTTGAACAGTGAGGTTTCAAGAATATCGTTTCAATCCGACTCACACGCAACCCCAGAGGTTCCATCCCGTGGCAAAGTACGGCCTGAAGACTTGCTCTGTCTTGCATGCGCAACCGAATAAAACCAAAAATTACACAACCATTTCAAAGCCCTTCTCACTGCCGCCCTCACCTGCCTACCCAAATCCAGCCCACAGTCATGAAACTCTTTACACGGAGGACTCAGGACTCTGACACCCGCGAGCGGGCCCGGGACTCAGGACCCGCCTTCCCAGGCAGCCAAATGACAAGCCCGGACCATTTCGGCCCGGGCCTGGTGTATAGGTGTTTTGAGGTCCACAAGTTTGCTCAGATTGTTTTCACAACCCAAACAAACCAGCCAAACATCTCAATACTTGCGGACGCTGAGCGACCGGCCGACGCGACGCTTGGCAGCCAGCATCTTACGGCCATTCTTGGTCTTCATGCGGGTGCGGAAACCCCACTTGCGCCCGCGCTTCACCAGGCTGCGCTTCTTTTCGTAATGGGTAGGCA
>CAZGOM010000242.1:0-7265 GCA_964527265.1 uncultured Phycisphaeraceae bacterium
GGGCCCATGTACTTGACGTCGTTGAGAGCGACGATGATGTCTTCAAACTTGATATCGCCGTGGCCCAGGGAGCGGAAGTCCCAGAAGCGGCGGGCGTCTGCGAAGGAGGTGTGGCCGCCGAAGACACCGACGGTGCCGTCGCCATGGCCCCACCAGACGTCCTTCATGTGGGCGTGGAAGATGCGCTCGCCGAAGGTGCGGATGAACTTGACGTAGCAGACGCCCTGGTAGCCCAGGTGGGAGGGGTCGTAGTTGAAGCCGAAGCGCTTGTGGTGCTTGACGGCTTCGAGGGCGCGCTGGGCGCTGGCGATGTCGAAGGCGATTTCGGTGGGGTGGACTTCGAGGGCGAAGTTCACGTCGACCTTGTCGAAGGCGTCAAGGATGGGGCCAAAGCGCTTGGCGAAGTCCTTGTAGCCGTTGTCCCAGTATTCCTGGGATGTGGGAGGGAAGGCGTAGATGGAGTGCCACACGGAGGAGCCTGTGAAGCCGTTGACGACGGCGGGGAATTTGCTGCCGTGGCCTTTGGGCTTGGCGTCGATGAACTTGCGGGCGGCTTTGGCGGTGAGGATGAGCTTCTGGGCGGCGCGCTTGCGGACGCCTTCGGGGTCGCCATCGCCCCAGACATCGGGGGGAAGGATGAGCTTGTGACGGTCGTCGATGTTGTCACAGACGGCTTGGCCGACGAGGTGGGCGGAGACGGCGACGCAGTCTAAGCCGAAATCGGCGAGGACTTCCCATTTCTTTTTGATGTAGCCAGAATCCTTAGCGGCTTTGTCGACTTCGAAGTGGTCGCCCCAGCAGGCGAGCTCGACGCCGTCGTAGCCGAATTTTTTGGCTTTTTCGCAAATGGTTTCAAAGGGCAGATCGGCCCATTGACCGGTGAAAAGAGTGACGACACGTCCCATGTTTTGAGTCTCCAGGTAGAGGTTTTGAAAAACCTTATCAGGTTTTTGACGTAGTGGGTAATGGAGAGAGGCGTGGGGAAAGGCACAAGGGATAAAGTACAAGGAATAAGTGACGGAGAAGAGCGCGGAAAGCAGACTGCGGGCGCGGCGTGTGGACCGTTTGGGGGGCGGGTCCTACAATCAGGGTGACTTCAAAAAATAACAGGCAAAACATGTCGATACGAAAAAAACTCAGGAATTGGATGCTGCCCGGGGCACTCTTAATGGCGATTGGCGCGGGGACGCTGCTGATGGCCAAGTCTGATTCGGTCTATGACCAGATTGATTTGCTGATTGATGTTCGGCATGAACTGATTCGCGGGTATGTGGAGCCGCCCAATCAGCAGAAAATGATTGAAAACGCAGTGCGGGCGATGGTGGAAACGGTCAACGACCCTTTCACCATCTACATGAGCCCCGCGGAACTGGAAAGCTTCGACAAGTCCATGCACGGCTCATTCACGGGCATTGGCGCGGAAGTGGATGTGGTTGACAACCGGCTCAAAATCGTGACTCCACTGGATGATTCACCGGCATGGAAAGCCGGTGTCATGGCTGGTGACACGGTGCTGGACATCGACGGGAAATCGACCGAAGGGCTCAATATCCGCGATGCGATCAAGCTCCTGACCGGCCCGGAAGGAACGCAGGTGACACTCAAAGTACGTCATGAGACCGGCGAGGAAGCCACGCTGGTGGTGACGCGCGGACGGATCAACGTGCTGACGGTGAAAGGGTTCAAGCGGTCACCCGACGGTAAATGGGATTTCATGCTCGATCCGGCTTCGAAGGTGGGGTACATCCGCATCAGCGTGTTCTCGGATAACACGGCGGATGAGACTGCCAAAGCCGTGCGGTCATTGGTGGCCGATGGGGCCAAGGGCATCATCATCGATGTGCGGTTCAACCCCGGCGGGCTGCTTAACAGCGCGGTGGAGATGGGGAACCTGTTTTTGCCCAAGGACAAGCGGATTGTCTCTGTGAAAGGCCGCGCGGTGCCGGAGCAGATCATGGTTTCCTCCGGCAAGGAAACGATCCCGGATATTCCGCTGGTGATCGTAGCGAATGAATCCAGCGCTTCGGCGGCGGAGATCCTTACCGGCGCGCTTTCGGACAATGATCGGGCGAAATTTGTGGGCACGCGCACATTCGGGAAGGGGTCGGTGCAGTCGGTGATCAAGCTGGACAACAACCTGGGCGCGCTGAAGATGACCAATGCTTATTACTATCTGCCTAACGGACGCAATATCCATCGCCGCGAGGGCAACGACACCTGGGGTGTGGACCCGCAGGATGGGTATTACGTGCCGATGAACGGTGAGGAAATCAAGGCGATGGTGGACGCGCGGCGCAAACAGGATGTACTGAAAATCGGCGGCACCAACGGCACGACAGTGTCGCCCAGCATGATCAAGAAGGATCTGGCGGACCCGCAGCTTGCGGCGGCACTGACGGCGATTCAAGGGAAGATTTTCACGGGCAAGTGGAACCCTGTGGGCGAATCAAACGCGGCGGCCCTCTCGCGGCAGACGAAGCATGACAACCTGGCGCGGCAGCGTGAGCAGTTGAAGTCTCGTCTGGAGCAGGTGGAGAAGGAACTGGACAAGATGGACCATCCGAGCGCGCCTGGGAATGCTGAGGGGGCGATTAAGGTGGAGGAGCCGAAAAAATGAAGAGTGGGTTCTGGGTCTGTGTTCTGGAAAGAACAGATCGGAATCCACTCACACAATCTGGCTCACTGATGCGCTACCATTTTTCTGACAAGACCCGGAACTCCCGCTCCGCATGAAGATTCTCGGCATTGAAACCAGTTGTGATGAGACTGCCTGTGCCGTGGTGGAGGATGGTCGGGTGGTGCTGTCAAATGTGGTTTCGACGCAGAATGAGTTGCATCAG
The DNA here is from genome assembly GCA_964527265.1 of uncultured Phycisphaeraceae bacterium. GTDB lineage: Bacteria > Planctomycetota > Phycisphaerae > Phycisphaerales > Phycisphaeraceae > CAZGOM01. The sequence continues at coordinate 2,841 of CAZGOM010000242.1, forward strand.
AGATATCGGGGTGTTGTGCCGGAGATTGCAAGCCGGGCGCATCTGGAGCGGATTTTGCCGGTGATTGATGAGGCTCTGCGGGCGGCAGGGATGGGTTATCGGGATGTGGATGCCGTGGCGGTGGGGAACCGGCCGGGATTGGTGGGATCGCTGGTGGTGGGTGTGGCGGCGGCGAAGGCGCTGGCGTGGTCATTGGGCAAGCCGATCATTGGGGTGGACCATGTGCAGGCGCATCTGCATGCGGGGGATTTAATGGAAAAGGGGGCGACGGAGATGCCGGCGCCGACGGAATTTCCGGCGTTGGGATTGATTGTTTCGGGTGGACACACGAGCGTCTATCTGGTGGAATCGGCGACGCAGCAGGCGCTGATTGGTCGGACGATTGATGATGCGGTGGGGGAGGCGTACGACAAAGCGGCGGTGATTCTGGGATTGCCGTATCCGGGCGGGCCGAATCTGGACAAACTGGCGGCGTCGGTGGAGTTTAATATCAAGGATGCGCGGGCGGGGAAATATGACTTGCCGCAATCGCTGATGGGGGACGGGAATTTGGATTTTTCTTTTTCGGGGATCAAGACGGCGCTGTTATATAAGGTGAAGGGGACACCGATCGGACGCGGTGCGGAGACGACGTTTGCGCGGACGTCGGCGGAATTGCCGGAAGACGAGCGGGCGCGGCTTGCAGCGAGCTTTCAATATTCGGTGATTGAAACGGTGATCAAGAAGTTGGGGCGGGCGCTGGAGGTGTTGCGGCAGGGGGGGATTGAGCCGCGGAGCTTGATCGTGGGGGGGGGAGTGAGTGCGAACTCGTATTTGAGGAAGCGGGCGGCGGAATTTGCACAGCGACAGAGGTTAAGGCTGATGATTCCGGCAATGCGGTATTGCATGGATAATGCGAGCATGATTGCGGGGTTGGCGTATCATCAGGCGATGGCGGGAAGGTTTGATGATCTTTACCTGCCTACCATTGCTACGACGGCGATCCAAGAAAAACGGTGGGCCCTTGCGAGAAACGATTGAATCTTGGCTGAATCGCTTTGAGCTGGAACCCGGCTTGGTGGCTCATTGCACAGAGGTGCTGGGATCGTTGCCGGAGGTGGTGCGGCTGGATTTGATGATGGACCCGACGTTTACGCTGATTCATGCGAAGCTGGAAGAGAATGGGACGGTATCAGTGATGATGCCGTCGCCGGGATTGGGAAGGACGCGGAGCCGGGTGGTGGTGCTCAGGCGTTCGCTGGCGACTCGGACCGAGGGGTTTGTGCGGTACATCATTGCGCATGAGCTGGCGCATGCACATTTGAATAATGAGGGACGGTGGCCGGAGGAAGATCCGGAGACGGCGGCGGATGCGCTGGCAGCGCAGTGGGGTTTTCCGCGGCCGGCTGTCTGGGGGTGAGTTGAGGGAGGGAGCAGAGGAGGGGTTTCGGGGATCGGGTGCAGAGAAGATTGGAAAGCGGAGCCCTTTTCGGGCTTGTATTGTTATCTGAGCATTGAATGGTCATCTGCCATCTGTCTACTTGTCATTGATCGCTTATGACCTCTTTTGCGGCCTTGCCTATCTTGCGGGCAGGGTTTTGAGCAAATGTGCCTAAGTGATGAAAGATTGAGCAGGGGTGTTTGGTGGATTCACGGAGACGTAACCGGCGGCTCATGGGGGATTTATGCAGAGGGCTTATTTTAAGGCGGATATGAATGGCGGAAGAATATTTTCTGTATTCGACGAAGTGTGGCATGGTCGTTGCAATATGTGTTAGCGTCAGACTCAAATTTGCCCCTCAGGTACTTTCCACCCCGGCGGCCTGCCAGGAACCCAGGCTGCAAGTACCGGAATCCTCCCGCGCTCGACCTGTGTGGAACAGGTCGGGCATTTTTTTTGGATTTTTTTTTGAGTTAAGCCATAGTTCATGCGCTTTTGCAACATGAGCGCTTGCTTAATTGGGATTGACGCAGAAGGAAGGGGGCGGGATAATATTTATTGTATTTTATAACTGTTGTTTAAACGAAGGTGTGCTATGACAAGTCAAGAGAAGTCGAGTGTGGAGGAGATCCGGCAGCGTTTCGATGGGGATGTGGAGCGATTTTCGAATCTGGAGACGGGGCATGCGGCGACGATGGACTCGTTGTTGGTGTTGGATCTGGTGCCGCAGGTGGCGGCGAGATTGATGCCGGGCGCAACGCGGGCGCTGGATATCGGGTGTGGTGCGGGGAATTACACGTTGAAGCTGGTAGAGAGGTTGCCGGGATTGAAGCAGGTGGTGTTGGTGGATTTGAGCCGCCCGATGCTGGAGCGAGCGAGCCAACGGGTGAAGGCGGCGGGGGTCGAGCGAGTGGTGACGGTGCACGGGGATATCCGGGAGGCCGTGCTGGCGGAGGGAAGTTTTGATGTTGTGCTGGCGGCGTCGGTGCTACATCACCTGAGGACGCGGGAAGAGTGGCAAAAAGTATTGAAGAAGGTGCATTTGAGCTTGGCGCCGGGCGGGGTTCTGGCGGTGTTTGATTTAATCCGCCATGAGAATCCGGTGGTGCAGGCGGTGATGGAGGAGCGGTATCGGGATTATTTGATTGGCCTGGGCGGGAAGGAATACCAGGAAAAGGTGTTTGCATATGTGGCGCGGGAAGACACACCATGGCCGTTATCAGATCAGTTGCAATTATTGACTGAAACAGGATTTAAGGAGGTGGAGGTGCTGCACAAGAACGGGCTTTTTGCGGCATGGGTGGGGTGTCGATGACGGGCGTGGTGCGTGCGACCAACATGTTTGTGCAATCTGAGGGACGGGCTGAAGTGGAAAGTGAGACTGTTTGGGGGCGCGGCTGGACTTTTATGTGTGGGGCGTTAAAGTCCTACTGGTGTCTGACATTGCGGGGTTTTGTTTCTTGATGTACGCCCCGGCAAGACGCAGGAAAAATTAATCATTGCAGGAATCTACCTCAGGCTGCCGATAACCAGAATTACGGGGTATCTCAAAGCCTGGAGGCTCTCATGAAACCAAGTGTATGTGTTGATCTTTATGTGCTGGTGGACGACATGCACGATGAGTCGGACGAGGCGATGCCCTTGCCCGCCTACGGCGCGCTGGAGTTTACCCATCGCTTGGGTGTGAATCTGCGTGTGATCGTTTACTGCAGCTCAGCAATGTGCATGGACACGCTGCATGTGGCTACTTACGCCAAGAAAGAGACCATTGAAAAGTGGCTCAAGGATCACGGGTTGTTTTTCGATGAGCTGGCTTATGGGCCAGTGAAGCCGATTGCCTCGGCGTACATCGATGCGGACGCGAAGGCGAAGATTTATCCCGAAGAAACCTCGGAAGAGGTGTTGGACCGCGCGGCTAAATTTGCCGAGACTTTGTGCGGCGTGGACAGCGATGATTCAGCATTTGCGTTTGATGCGCTGAAGCTGGATGACAGCCGGATGGACAATTTGAAGCCTTGAGTGATGACTCAACGGATTTTTTGGAATAGACATGGCAAGACCGTGCGTTTGAAACGCACGGTCTTGTCTTTTGTGGCGTGGGCGATTGGGCAGGCGCTACAATCACGCCTATGAGGACACGGATCAAGATTTGCGGCGTGCGGGATGCGGCGACGGCGCGTGTGTGTGTGGATGCGGGAGCGGACGCAGTGGGGGTGGTGTTTGCTTCGGGATCGCCCCGGGAAGTGACGGTAGAGAAAGCCAGGGAGATTACGGCATCGCTGCCGGCGTTTGTGACGGCGGTGGGGTTGTTTGTGGATTGGCCGGTGGAGCGGGTGAAGGAGGTTTGCCGCGTGACGGGTATCCGGCAGGTGCAACTTCACGGGAAGGAGTCTGTGGCATATGCCGCGGAGCTGGAGGGGTTGGCAGTGGTGAAGGCGGTGGGGTTTGGGGAGGGTTTTGTGGATGTGGTGAAGGGATGGCGTGGGACGGGAGGGGCCGCGAAGGCGAATGCATTGCTAGTGGATGCGCCGCCGACGGCGGGATTTAAGGCGGGTGAAGAAGGGGGCATGGGACAGGCGTTTGACTGGAATGGCCTGAAGGAATTGCGCGACCATGGCGGATGGGCAGGGCTGCCGGAGTTGGTATTGGCGGGCGGGCTGAGGCCTGAGAACGTGAAGGACGCGATCCGGCTGCTTACGCCCTATGCGGTGGATGTGTCATCGGGTGTGGAATCAAGCCGCGGAGTGAAGTCCGTATCGCTGATTCGAGCGTTTTGTGATGCGGTGCGTCGGGCGGATCGGGCGTAAGTGGTGGGTTTGGCAGGGTGTGGTTTGGGGGTTTTTAAGGGTTAGTTAGTGTGCCGGTTTGCTTGTCCGGGTCATCCCTTTTAGACTATTCGCTTCAATATCGGGGCTTTGCGGTCGGTTGGGAAGGTGATTTCCAATTGAGCGGAGCCTGGCGGACAGGGTGGTGACTTCAATGGGCAGTCTCGGACATCTTGCCGT
>CAZGOM010000243.1:0-7206 GCA_964527265.1 uncultured Phycisphaeraceae bacterium
CTTGAACCTGATCAGAAGATGTTCTTGGGACGCTTCCTAGCGTTGTAGTACTAACGGGGTTTTGGCAGTTGAGGGATGGTGGAGTTATTGGAGGTGTTGATGGAGAGGTTCGGGCGGGCCCGAACGCTTGCTGGCGCAGCGCGCTAACGGGGTTTTTGGCGGTTGGGGGATGGCGGGCTTGTTGGAGGTGTTGATGGAGAGATTCGGGCGGAGCCCGAACGCTTGCTGGCGCAGCGCGCTAACGGGGTTTTTGGCGGTTGGAGGGTGGCGGGTTTGTTGGAGGTGTTGATGGAGAGATTCGGGCTTCGCCCGAACGCTTGCTGGCGCTGCGCGCTAACGGGGTTTTTGGCGGTTGGGGGATGGCGGGGTTATTGGGGGTGTTGATGGAGTCCGCGATAACCAGTAACCTCCGGATCCCGCGGGGGGCGCTCATTCTTACTGGTCCCGCCGGAGCACGACGGTTTCGTTCTTGCTGCCGTCCACCGACGCGAATGCCGTGCGATAGCCATGTTTCATCACATTCACACCGGTCAGCTTTTTATTCTCATCCGTGGTCAGCTTCACCCGTCCAAACGCATTGGTCTGACTCACCTGCAGCGTCTTGGAGCCGGCGTAGGAGTAAACAGTGGCACCGTCGATCGGCACCCCGAGTTCATTCCTCACGATCAATTCCTTCTCCGAGGAGCAGCCCACCAGCATCAGCACTCCCAGGCCGAGCGCGAATCCCAACATCTTATTTTTCATCTTGAACTTTCCGTTGCTTGAACAGGTTCTCGTCACTTCGTAAAGAGCAGCGTCTTCCATAAACTGTCACTTTAGCACAGTTGGAACATTGGCTTGGTCCGTCGGGTATTGTGTGAAATACACGCTCAACCACCGGCGAATGGCTGTGATCGCCTGGGGGATCAAGAGTCGTATCCGAATGGCGCTCGGGAGTATGGCCTTTTGTGAGACTGGAGACGGATCATGCGAAGTGTGAACTTCTGGGTGGCGGCGGGATTGGTTGCAGGTGTGGTGCTGTGCGATGGGGGCGCCGGGCGTGCGGCGGAGGGGCCGGACGTCGGGGTGAAGGAGCAAGTGAGGGGGAAGCGGGAGTTTGCCGAGTGTTTTGGGGCGGAGTTGAAGGACGTGGAAAAGAGGTGGCCGAGCGCAGCATCCTATGGGTTGCAGTTGGAGTGGCTGGCGGGGTATGGGGACAGGGTCGTGGAGCAGAGCGATAAGATCGATGTGGCGGAACTGGGGAAGCCGTGGAATTCCTCGGGCTTGAAGTCCACCCTGGGGTGGTGCGTGCTGGCGCGGGGGGCGGAAAAGGATGCGGCTTGCCGCGCGGCGATTGAGAATGGCCTGGCGCATGCGGACTATTACGGGGTTTTTTGGGGATGCCTGGGATATCTGCCGGTGAAGATGCAGCGAGAGATGCTGATTCCCACCAAAACGCTTGGGAGAACCAGAGAGGGAGGGAGAAAGATAGTGACGCTGCTGGGAATCACGGGCGATGCAGCATCGCTGGAGGAGTTGAAGAAGCTGAGAGTGCCGAAAGACCATCAACTATCGAATGCGATCCTGGAAGCGATTGGGACGCTGGAAGCGAAGCTGGCATTGAAGGCGGAGGAACAGTTGGAGTGGGAGCGGCTGGGGGCGATGTATTGGAAGGGGAAGGTGGACCAATGGGCGTTTGTGGATGTGGATGGCGGGTGGCTAGCGGCGAGGCAATTAAGCCGCGCGGGGGTGAAGCTGCCTGCGTCGTTTTTGAATGCGCGAATCGGCGTACATGACATGATGGCATTGGAAGTGGCGGCGCAGCAGGAGGAAGAGGGTTGCCTGGAATCCATGCGGCGGATGGCGGATGCGCCGGAGGATCGAACGGATGTGATGAAGTGTCTTGCGCGGATGAAAAATGCGAAGGCAAGACAGATGACCAAAGAGCTTTTGAGGAAGTATCCCAAGAGCCTGGGCCAAGTGGAATATCACATACGTGTGAATGGGGACCGGGAAACGGTGGCGATGTTGAACGAATTGATGAAGGAGGAGGGATTTTCTGATCAGCGGGAGAGGATCAAGAAGACGGTCAAGGAAATCGAGGACGGGATTGAGCAGCGTGCGAAGATGAAGGAGAAGCCAAAGGGGACGCGGGAGTTTGCGGCGTGTTTTGAGGAGGGGTTGAAAGAAGTGGAGAAGGAGCTTTGGAGTTCCGGATATGAGCGCTCGCTTGAATGGCTGGCGGGGCATGCGGACAAGGTTTTGAAGGAAAGCGCGGAGATCAATCTGAAGGCATTGGAGCAGTGGACGCAGGACGAGCGGCCGGATGAAACGCTTTATACGACGAGGTCGCTGTTTGCATGGTGTGTGGTGGCGCGCTTGGCGGAGCGAGAGCCAGCTTGCCGCATGATGATTGAAGAGAGCATGGTGAGCAACCAGCACTACAAGGGATCATGGAGGTCTCTGGCGTATCTACCGGTGAAAATGCAAAGGGACATGCTGATTCCGGCGGATATTGGGAAGAAGAAGTTGGAGTGGCAGTGGATGCGTGAGGAACTGCTGGGGTTTGCAGGGGATGCCGAGTCTTTGGAGAGACTCAGACAGGTCAGGGACAGATGGGGAACCAGTCCGAGTTGGGAAATACGCAGGTCGATCGCGACGCTGGAAGCGAAACTGGCGCTGAATGCGCAAGAGCAACTGGAATGGGAGCGGTTGGGGGCGATGTATTGGAAGGCGTATGCGGATATCGGCGAGTATATGCGGGGAGTGACGAGGGTGGCGGCGTCCCAGTTAAATGAGGCCGGGGTGAAGTTTCCGGCGGCGTTTTTGAATGTTCGGATCGCGCTGCTTGATTCATACGCGATGGAGATCGCGGCGCTGCAGGAGCAAGAGGAATGCCTGGAGAACATGCGGCGGGCTGCGGAGGTGGAGGACAATGGAGTCCATGTCGTGGAGAGCTTATTGCGCATGAAGAATGCGAAGGCGAGAGAAATCACGGCGGAGCTTTTGAGGAAGCATCCGAAGTGGCTGGCGGAGATGCGTTATCAGATGGACGTGTATGGAGATGAGCAAACGGTGGCGATGCTCAATGCGTTTCTGAAAGAGGAACGGTTTGCCGATCAACAGGAATGGATCAAGAAGATGATCGGAAGCATTAATGGAAGTATGCGGGCGAAAGCGAAGGCAATGGAGCAATAGCGCGGGGGAAGAGGAGTGGGAGGTGGGGTTGCAGGTGAGGGAGGAGAGGATGGTTATTCAAAGGTCTCGATTGTAGCCCCTACGGTTTTGCGCAGAGATGTTTGGCGGCGTCGGGCCAGTGGGGGAAGTTGAATTGGAAGCCGGAGGCGGTGAGTTTTGCGGGGATGACGCGGCGGCTTTTGAGGATGAGTTCGGATTCGGAGCGGAGGAAAAAGGTGGCGAGTTCGACCATCCATTTTGCGGCTGGGAAGCCAAGGGGCATATGGCAAGCGAGGCGGATGGCGCGCATGAAGTCGGATTGGGGGAGCGGGTTGGGGGAGGCGATATTGACTGGGCCGTGGAGGTCGGGGTGGGTGATGATCCAGTGGAGTGCGCGGTAGAAATCGACGGTGTGGACCCAGGACATGTATTGCTTGCCGCCGGCGACGGGGCCGCCTAAGCCGAGGCGGGCGAGGGCGCGGAGCATGTTGAACGCGCCGCCGGGGGAGGGAGCCATGACCATGGCGGAGCGGAGGAGGACGAGGCGGGTGTTTGGGTTTGGGGTGTTGGCGTCGATGGCTGCGTGTTCCCAGGATTTGGCGACGTCGATGCTGAAGCGCCAGGTGTCTGGGGCGTTGGGTTCATTACCGCCGAGGGTGCCGGTGAATTCATCATTGGGGGCGGCGAAGGTGTGGGCGTAGATGGTGGCGGTGCTGGACTGGAGCCAGAGTTTGGGAGGGGTTTTGGATTGAGCGATGGCCTGGCCGAGGATGCGTGTGGAGAGGATGCGGGAGTCCATGATCTGGCGTCGGTTCTGGGGGTGGTAGCGGCAATTGACGCTGCGGCCGGCGAGGTTGATGAGGATGTCGGTGGTGTTGAGGACCTGGGCCCAGGGGCCGAGAGTGATGCCGTCCCAGGGGATGGTTTTGAATTGAGAGTTTGGGTTGGGTTTGCGGGCGAGGATGGTGACGTGATGGCCGTCGGTGGTGAAGCGTTGGGCGAGGTCAGTGCCGAGTTGTCCTGTGCCGCCGGGGATGAGGATGTTCATGGCCTTCCTTTTGTTATTTCTGTTTTATCAGAAATAGGAGACACGAAGGAGCGGTGGATTGACGCGGGTGAGGATGGGGTCTGGGGTCTGGGGTCTGGGGTCTGGGGTGAAGAGAGTAGTACATAGCAAAACCTCCTTGTGGGAGGAGGTTTTGCGGTGTGGCAGTGCACTTATGTCGGGGGAGTGAGGTGATTGGGAGCCGGCGGGACGCCGGCGCTCCCGGCGCTCCCGGTACTCCCGGTGATTTCAGGCGTCGAGTGGAGGACGCATGTGGACGGAGGGAGCGGCGAGGATTTTCTTTTGGCGTTCGGTGAGCCCGGGGATGTCGGTGTTCATGGGTTTGCCGGCCCATTGCATGTAGCCGGGGGTGTATTTGAGGAGAGCGGAGCGGCGTTCTGCGTTTTTGAGTGTCCAGGGCATTGTGCCGTGGGTGAGTGCTTCGGTGAAGATGAGAGCGTCGCCGGCTTTCTGGGGGACCTGGCGGAAGAGCGGATTGTCTTTCATGTCGTAGAAGCGGCGTGGTGTGGGGTAGACGGCTTTGTGTGAGCCGGGGATGCAGATGAACCCCCCTGCTCCTTCTGGGATGTCGTTTAAGGCGAAGGAGACGACCATGAGTCCGTTGTGAAAGCCGCGGGAGTTGGCCTGGTAGAAGCAGCCGTAGGAGAACATGTCGGATTCGTGGTGCAGCTCGCTGCCTGGGGGGCTTTGGGTGCCGTCGGCGCGCATGGCCATGCCGTACGCGTGATCGAGGCGGAACTTGGGATGGATGAGGTCGTTGAGGTAGGGATAGACGGCGGGGTGATCGATGAGGTTGCGCCAGTCGGGGCCCCAGTGGAAGAAGTCGACGAAGCGGGAGAGGATGGAGCTGTTCTGGACGTCTTTGACGCCCTGGGCGTCCATGTCGGCGCGCATGCGGGCGAGGGTGGACTGGTCGATGGCGTTGGGGATGACGGCATAGCCGAGGATGTCGAACATGTATTTTTGTTCATCGGTCATCATGGAGCGATCCTGAAGTTAGAAGTTAGAAGTTAGAAGTTAGAAGTTAGAAGTTAGAAGTTTGATGCGGGAAGATATTAAAGCAAGTGGGGTTTGGAGGCGAGAGGGGTGAGGTGCGGGGTGGGGAAAGAAGGGTTAGAGGCTGTCGGAAGCGGAGTCTTAAACAAGATTTACAAGATTTGCAGAGAAGATGAACAAGATGGGATTTTTTCTGGGTGCGATTTGGGGGAAATGCGTGTTTTTACGCGGCGAGGATGGGTTATGAGAAACGGGCCAGCTTTTGAGGGCCGGCCCGTTTGGGTTTGTTGTTGGGTTGGTTGGATTTGGGGGGCTCAAACACGGCTTGAGTTGGGCTCAAGCCGTGGCAGCCTGATCAGCCCTCCGCTTTTGGTCAGGTGGAGGAGCTTTCGGCGGCTGGGGGCGGTGTGGCGCCTGGGCCAGGGCCGGAGGCTGCTGCCGCGGGCGGGTTGAAGGACGGGGGGCGCTCACGGGATTCCTTGATGGCGCCGGGGAGGGTGATGCCGGAGGATTCGCCTTCGATGACATAGAGGCGGATGACTTCGGAACCTTCGTCCTTGGTGGCGTGAATGACGCAGCCGGGTTTGAATTCGCCGCGCAGGATGGATTCGGAGAGCGGGTCTTCGACCTGCTGTTCGAGGGCGCGGCGCAAGGGACGGGCGCCAAAGTCGGGGTTGTAGCCCTTTTCGATGAGGAAATCCTTGGCCTTGTCGTCGACTTTGAGGAGCATGGCGCGTTCGCTCAGGCGCTTCTGGAGCTTCTTCAATTCGTACTCGATGATGTTGACCAGGTTGTCCCGGGTGAGGGGACGGAAGACGATGACATCGTCGAGGCGGTTGACGAACTCGGGGCGGAAGTAGCGCTGGATTTCCTGGAGGAGGGTGGCCTTGATCTTGGTGTAGTTGGCTTCCTCGTTGGACTTGGAGAAGCCGAAGCCGCCCTTGTTCTTGATGAGTTCAGCGCCGATGTTGGAGGTCATGATGAGGACGACGTTGCGGAAGTCCACATGGCGGCCGAAGCTGTCGGTGAGCTGGCCTTCTTCCATGACCTGGAGGAGCATGTTGAAGACGTCGGGGTGGGCCTTCTCGATTTCGTCGAGGAGGACGACGGCGTAGGGACGGCGGCGGATGCGCTCGGTGAGCTGGCCGCCTTCTTCGTAGCCGACGTAGCCGGGAGGGGCGCCGATGAGGCGGCTGACGTTGTGCTTCTCCATGTATTCGGACATGTCGATGCGAATGACCGCGTCTTCATGGCCGAACATGAATTCGGCAAGGCTCTTGGAAAGCAGGGTCTTACCGACGCCGGAGGGGCCGACGAAGATAAAGCTGCCCATGGGGCGGCGCGGGTCCTTGAGGCCCGAACGCGCACGGCGAATGGCCTTGGAGATGGCGTGGATGGCCTCGTCCTGGCTGATGACGTGCTTGTGGAGCTCTTCTTCGAGCTTGAGCAAGCGGTCGGACTCTGCTTTTTCAAGGCGGGTGAGGGGAACGCCGGTCATCTTGCTGACGACTTCGGCGATGACTTCCTCATCGACGACGCCATCGACTTCCTTGGCCTTGGTGCGCCATTCCTTCTGGAGGGTTTCCTTCTTCTTGCGAAGTTCCTCGGCCTTGTCGCGCAGTTCGGCGGCGCGCTCGTAGTCGGCGGCGCGGACAGCGTTATCCTTCTCGATGGAGAGGCGTTCGATCTGTTCTTCGATGTCGGCCATGTTGGGGGGCTTGGACATGCTCTTCAAGCGGATGCGTGCGCCGGCTTCATCGATGACGTCGATGGATTTGTCGGGTTGGACGCGGGAGGTGATGTAGCGTGTCGAAAGCTCAACGGCGCTGCGGATGGCGGCGTCGGTGATCTGAACGCGGTGGTGGGCTTCGTAGCGGTCGCGGAGACCCTGGAGGATCTGAATGGTTTCAGCTCCCGATGGGGGCTCGACGAGGATGGTCTGGAAGCGGCGTTCGAGCGCGCCGAAAGCCTGCTGTCCTCGCGGACAG
>CAZGOM010000244.1:0-7106 GCA_964527265.1 uncultured Phycisphaeraceae bacterium
CGGAGGATTTGGGGTCGATGCCCAGGAGGCCGCCGTTGGAGACCCACATGCCGCCATAGGTGTGGCTGGCGAGGGAGTAGTCCTGGTGGGTTTGCTTCCAGCCGGCGCCTTGGGGGGTGAAGAACTCACCTTCGGCGATGACGACGGTGGGTTCAGGGGGTTTTGCCTGTGCGAAGAGAGTGCTGGCGGTGACTAAGCCGCAGGAGAGCGCGGTGAGGAGCTGGCCGATCCGATTCTTCATGTTTGCCTCAGCAATGGGGTGAGAAGGAAGGTCCACGAGGAGTTGGAACCGAAGGTCTGGCGGGGCCAGAAATGTCGGTATGTCGATGGTTTGACGGGCTATCCTACTAATTGTTCCATTGCATGGAAAATCGAGTGGGGGGGGCTTGTTAGTTGGGCGTGGATGAAGGTGGTAGTCCGGTGGTCGGGAGCGGGGAGGAGGCGATTGAGGCGTACGGTTGGAATCGTGATCAAATTTTTTCGCGGACGCTTGCGCGGCGGCAGACGGCGACGAGTTCTTTGATGGCGGTTTTTGCGGCTTCGGGGTCGGTTTTTTGTTTGATGAGGCGTTCTGCGCGGCTGGCGGTTTCGGTGATGGTGGGGAAGCCGTACATGGTGCCGGAGCCTTTGAGATGGTGGGCCATGACGCGTGCGGCTTCGAGGTCTGCGCTAACCAGGACGGCTTCGAATTTGCCTGCATATTCGGCGAGGCCGCGGACGTAGTCGACGATGAGGCCGGCGACGCGAGGGTTGCCTGAAAGGGTGCTGTAGAGAGGGCCGCTGCCGCTTCCGGCCCGCGCGGCGGCCGTGCGAGTACCGACAACGACGGCGGAGGTGATGGCCTCGTGGGTTGTAGGCTGGGGTTTGGAGACGCCGGAGGCGGGGTGTGAGCCGAGTTTTGCGCTCAGGACGAAATCCTTGATTGAGCGGATGAGGCGGACACGGTCGACAGGTTTGGTCTGATATTCGTTGCAGCCGGCGGCCAGACAGCGTTCGCGTTCACCGAGCATGGCATGGGCGGTGAGGGCGATGATGGGGCCTTTCCAGCCGTTGTTGCGAAGGGTGCGCGCGGCGGTGTAGCCGTCCATGATGGGCATCTGAATGTCCATGAGGACCAGATCAACCGGTGTGCCGGTTTTCAGGTTGAGCATGACATTGCGAACGGCGTCCTGGCCGTTTTCAACGCTGTCGACCCAGGCTCCGGCTTCTTCAAGGATGAAGGTGATGAAGCGGCGGTTGTCCGGGCCGTCCTCGGCCAGGAGTACGCGCACGCCGGAGAGGGCTTCGCGGCCTTCGCTGTAGATGCGAATGGCATCGCTGGTGGGTGCTTCATCGAGCATGACCTCGCCGGAATCCTCGTGAGACAGGACGCCTTCGGGCTCCTGGGCGAGGATGGTGAGGGTAAAGGCGGAACCGACGCCGGGCTCGCTCTTGACCTGGATATCGCCGCCCATGAGCTTTGCGAGGCGGCCAGAGATGGCCAGGCCCAGGCCTGTGCCGCCGAATTTGCGGGTGGTGGAGCTGTCTGCCTGGGTGAAGACCTGGAAGAGCTTATCGACCTGCTCGTGGGTCATGCCGATACCGGTGTCGCGGATGGTGAACTGGAGGGTGCAGGGGCCGTCTGGCCTGGCGGCCGGGAGGTAGCGGATTTCGATATCGACTCCGCCGCGCTCGGTGAATTTGACGGCGTTGGAGACGAGGTTGATGAGTATCTGGCGGAGGCGTGTGGGATCGGTTTTGAATGTTTCAGGGACTGGGGTGAGATACTCGACACGCAGGTCGATGGCTTTGGCGCTGGCGCGGACGCGCATGAGGGTAATGACTTCCTCAACGATATCCCGGGTTTTGCAGGGGATGGATTCAAGATCCATCCTGCCGGCTTCGATCTTGGAGAGATCGAGGATGTCGTTGATGATTTCCAGCAGGTGGAGTCCGTTCCTGCGAATGGTGGAGACGCATTCGGATCGGACTTCCGGGGACACGGCGGGATCGGAGAGCATTTCGGCAAAGCCGAGGATGGCGGTCATGGGGGTGCGGATTTCGTGGCTCATATTGGCCAGGAATTCGGATTTGGTTTTGCTTGCGGTTTCGGCGCGGATGCGTTCGGCCTCGATCTCGCGCTTCTGGCTCATCAACTCAATCTGCTTGGCTTCCAGATCGTGGGTGGTGCCTGTGAGCTTTTCGGTCTGTTTGCGCAGTTCGGCTTCGGTGTTGCGTACACGAGTGATGTCCTGAAGCGTGCCGGAGAGCTCAATGACGCGGCCGGAATCGTCACGCTTGGCGCTTCCCCTGCACCAGAGGTAGCCGACCTGGCCGTCGACGCGGGAGATCCTGAATTCAAAGTCGAGGCTTGTGCCTTCGACGAGAGCGGTCTCGATGTTTTGCTTCCAATGGACATAGTCATCGGGGTGGACTTGGCGGATGTGTTCGTCGAAGGTGGGGGGGTGATCGTTAGAGGGGTCCATGCCGAAAAGGCGGAAGGTTTCCTTGGACCAGACCAGTTCACCCGTGCGGACGTCGTAATACCAACTGCCGAGCATAGCGATGGCTTGCGACTCAGTGAGCATGGCTTCGCTTTTGGCGAGGGCGAGATTTGCGAGCTTGGCCTGGGTGATGTCGTTGAGGGAGCCAGCCATGAGTACGGGCTCACCTTTTTCATTCCATGTGGCCTGGCCGGTGGCGCGGAACCATCGGTAGTGGCCGGTTTTGCTGCGGACGCGGTATTCCAGATCAAAAGGCTTGTGGTTGGTGAGGTGGTCGGTGAGGGCGCGCTTGAATCGGGGGACGTCGTCGGGGAAGGCGAAGCGGAGGATGCCTTCGATGCCGGAGATGGTTTCTTCCGGGGAGATGCCCATGAGTTCGCACATGCGCTCAGTGAAGAAGACTTCGTCTGTCTGGATGTTCCATTCCCAGATGCCCTGGCGCGTGCCGCGCACGGCGAGTTGATAGCGCAGTTCTGAGCGTCGGAGGGAGTGCTCAACCTGGCGCTGGACGGTGAGATCGTGGATGACGACCAGGCCCATGGGTATGCCGTCGAGCTGAATGGGGTTGATGGCGACAAAGGTTGGGATAAGGATGCCGTCCTGGTGTTTGAAGGTCCATTCAAAGCGAACGGGCTGGCCGCGTGCGACTTGATCCCAGTAGCTTTGGCACAAGTCGTTGGAGATGACACCGTCGGGTTGGGTTTCGGGTGCGAATTCGGATTTCGCATGGCCGACCATCTGGTCTTTTTCCTTGAGACCCAGGAGGTCGAGGGCGGCGCGGTTGGCGTCGACGATCAGGGCGCCGTCGATGAGGAGATTGGGGTCGGGGGAAGTTTCAAACAGGACGCGGAAGCGTTCCTGGGCGAGCTTGCGGTCATGGATGTCGCTGATGGTGCCGGTGACGCGGAGGGGGCGGTTGGATGTATCGCGGTCGGTGACCATGCCGCGCCCGAGGACCCACTGCCATTGGCCTTCTTTGTTTTTGAGGCGGTGTTCGAGGTAATAGCGGTTGCTGCGGCCTGAGAGGTGGTCGTCCATGGCCTTGAAGGCGGGGCTGCGGTCGTCGGGGTGAGACAAAAGCTGCATGGCGTTGGTGCCGGCGGGAAAGTCGTCGGGCTGATAGCCAAGCATTTCAAACCAGCGGGGGGAGAGATACATTTCATTGCTTTGGGGGTTCCATTCCCAGAGTCCGTCATTGGAGGCGGCCATGGCGTGTTCAAGGCGATCCTGGCTGACGCGCAGCTCCAATTCGCTTAGGACGCGGGAGGTGACATCAATGCCGACGGAGGCGATGCCCAGGGGGTTGTTGTGGCCGTCGTCCAGGGCGTAGCGATGTAGGAAGAGCCAGCGGCTGGTGCCGGTTTTATGTAGGACTTTGACCTGGCCCTGGAACTCGCGGCCCTCGGCGATGGCGGTGCGGAGTGTGTTTGCGCTTTCTTCCTGGTTGAGTGGGGAGAGGAGGAACTCGGCGGGGCTTTTGCCGCGCACGTCGTCGAGTGTATAGCCCAGGACGCGGGTGAACCCTTCGTTGACCCAGGCACAGCGGCCCTGGTTATCCGAGAGGGTGACGATGGTCATGGGGTTTTCGGCGATGGCGGCGAGCTTGCGGTTCTGGATGTGGGTTTCATCGATCCTGAGCGCGAGGCGGCGAACAGCGAAAACGATGGGGACGGTCAAGAGGCATGTGCCGAGCACGAGGAGGCCGACGGTGAGCATTTCCTGCTTGAAGTGCCTGTCTTCATCGTCGTCCACTTCAAGTTTGACTATTTCGCGGACTTCACCTTCAAGATCGGTGAATGCATCAAACACCGGACCCTGGACCTTGGACAACTCGTTAATGAGTGCATGGGTTTCTTCGGGGGTGAGGGGGCGGGTGTGGTCCCGGAGCGCGATTTTTCGATACACGGCGCGTGCTTGCTCAAACTTTTCGTCAATGACGCTCAAACGTTTGAGGAGGCTCTGGCGGGCCTCCTCGTTCCAGCGCGTGACGGGGGAAAAATCGAAGCCTTCACCTGCTGGGGTTTTGACGGCGGACCAGTCGTCCATTTCGTGTTTGAGTTCAAGGGCGTTGACCTCGCGTTTTTGATGGTCTTCATCCATCAGAGTGCGCATGGCGAGGCGGTGCATCTTGGCGAGGTCGCCGAGGCGGTCGGACATTCCGGCTTCAAGGCCGTGCAGGTTTTTCTGGTGGGTCTGCTGGTTTTGCCCTGCGATGGAAAGCATGGTGACGGCGGCAAAGGAAAGTAAAACAAGCCCGCCGATGAGCGCGCAGCCCAAGAGCAGTTGTGAGTGTTGTCTTCCTTTAGCCACCAGACTTCGAAGCATTAGGCGCCCCTGAAGAGCCAGAAAGGTTTGAAGTGCCTGAATCTGCACAAACCACCGTTGCGACATGGAGTGGAGGCTTGGGCAAGGGCCTGTCAGGCGTGTCTAGAAATGTATTCTTTATCCTTTATAACGAAAATTACCGAGGCTTTCCAGAGTCTGGCTCATGGCTTGTGTGCCTTTTTTACCTGCGCCCTGAGCCTGTGCGGAACGGAAATAGGTTTCGGCGAGCGCGGTGCCTGCCAGGGGGACGCCGCGCGCGCGGGCGGCTTCGGCAACGATGGCGAGGTCTTTAAGGACCAGATCAATCATGAAGCCAGGGGCCATGTCGCCCTTGGCGATGCGTGGGCCTAGGTTTGCAAGCTGCCAGGAGCCGCCAGCGCCGCCGGCGACGACCTGGATCATTTTTTCAACGTCAAGGCCGCATTTTTGGGCCAGGGCCATGGCTTCGCAGGCAGCCAGGAGGTTGACGGAGACGGCGATCTGGTTGCATGCCTTGCAGACCTGCCCCATGCCGGCGGGGCCCATGTGGATGATGGATTTGCCGACCTTTTCAAACATGGGCTTGCACGTTTCAAAGGATGCGGGTGAACCGCCGGCCATGATGCTGAGGGTCGCGTTGCGTGCGCCGACATCGCCGCCGGAGACGGGGGCGTCGACGAATTCGATGCCCTGCTCCTGGAGTTTTTTGGCGAATTCCTGGGTGGCTACGGGGTTGATGGTGGAGTGATCGACGATGATGGGGGGCTTTGCTTTGTCGATGCCGGCGAGGATGCCGCTGGGGCCGAAGATGACGGCTTCGACATCTGGGGTATCGGTGACGTTGATGCAGATGACGTCGGGTTTTGCGGCGGCGACTTCTTTGGGGGAACCGGCGGATTTAGCGCCGAGTTGGACGATGGGTTCACATTTGGAGAGCGTGCGGTTCCAGACGGTGAGCTGGAAACCGGCTTTGAGCAGGTTTGCGGCCATGGCAGAGCCCATGATGCCCATGCCGAGGAAACCGATGTGCTTGACTTGGGAGGGAGTGGTGGACTGGGTCATGGACGATTTTTCCGTGGTGAAAATGGGTTTACAAATGCGGAAAAGGAACGGGTTGCGACCTCATTGGAGAGAGCAGGGTGCAACGGCTATGGGTCAGTTTATCAAGGTGGTCGGATGCGGCGCGGGGGTTGTCCCCCGGGTTTCCCCCGGTGGGGGATTTTTGTGGAGAGAAGAAGGAGCGGTGCAGGGGATTTGAGGATTGAACTAATGAAAACTCGAGGGTTTGATGATTGTGCCGGTTTTGCTTCGGCCTCTTTCTGTTGTGGGTTTGACTGAGGGGCACCCAAAAAACAACCGGCCGCGTAGGCGGCCGGTTGTTTTTGGATTTTGGATGTCATGCCGCGGGCTTACTGGGCGACCGTGGCGGAGGAGGCAGGGGCGGCGGCAGAGGGACCTTTGACGGGTTCGTCGTGCCACTTCTTGATCACGGCCAAGACGCCGGTGATGATGTCGCGGTAGTGTTCTTCGCGCTTGGTGAGGCCCTTGTTGTCGCCGAGGCGGTCGAGGATGGCGATGAAGGACTCGGAGCGCTCGGTGTACTTCTTGTAGAAGTCGTTGATCCGGTTTTCGCTTTCCTTGGCGAAGATCTCTGCGACCTTCTCGGCGGACTTGTCGAACTCTTCAGGCTTGGAGAGATCCACGCCGCGTTCCTTCAAAGTTTCCTTGGCGGTGATGACACCCGCGTCGATAACGTCGTTGATCTGCTTCTCAGCCTTGGTGAGCTCGTTGCTGTAGAGACCCTGGAGGGAGGAGAGGGCCTGATCGAAGACGAGATCCGGGACGTCATTACGGAGATAGGTGGAGGCCTTGGAGACGACGTCGCCGCGGCTTTCCTTGGCTTGGAGGGCCAGGGTGCTGATCTGCGCCTTGATCTGGGGGCGGGCCTGCTCAATGGCAAGGGTGACGAGGGTTTCCGCGTCGAGATACTTGTTGAGTTCCTTGGAGATGTAGAAGAGGTAGCCGCCGACGCCTGCGATGAGCAGGACGAGGACGATGGCGATGGTGGTTTGCTTGGCGGCCAGGGAGCGGCGTTGCCGATCCAGTTCGGCCTTGAGCTCGGCCAAGCGCTTTTCGAGCTGAGCAAGGTTTTGTGATTCAGTCGTCATTGGAAAAGAGTCCTATGGAAGTCTGTTTTGATAAGAGTCAGGTCGTAGAGAGAAGGAAGGTCCAGTGTGGTTGATTACTTGGCGGCTTCGGAACCACCGCTGAGCAGCGTGGTGCCGATGATGCCTTGCTTCTGGAGTTCTTCCAGGTCGA
>CAZGOM010000245.1:0-7105 GCA_964527265.1 uncultured Phycisphaeraceae bacterium
GCCACCCTCCTCTCCGTCGTCCAGCACGGCGACGGCACGCTCTCCCTCCTCGTCGCCGAAGGCAATGTCGTCCCCGGCCCCACCCTCCAGATCGGCAACACCAACTCCCGCTACCGCTTCTCCATCGGCGCAAAACGCTTCATCAACGAATGGTCCATCGCCGGCCCCGCCCACCACTGCGCCATTGGCATCGCCCACGTCGCCGACCGCATCGAAAAACTCGCCAAACTTCTAGGCATCCAATGCAAACGCATCTGCTGACCACACGTCTTGACTCGCGTCTCAGGACCCGGGACTCCCGACATCTACTTCCCCCAACCTAAAACATTTCCCATTTAGTCTTTACGACTTATCAATTATCATTTGTAAGAACAATAAGCGTGCGGCCAAGCGGGCCGTGATATTCCGCTGTCCTCATTAAAAATACAAACCTCCTATGCCCTCACCTTCCAAATCCAACCCAGGTCCAACGCCCAAGCCCCAACCAGGCTCTAACCTGAGCTCCAAACCGAATCCCCCCTCGGCTCCTCCCAACCTCAAAACCCAGGAAGCCGCTCCCTACCTGAAACCCGTCATCGCCTTCGCCAAGCGTGTTCTCGCTGACGGCAAAGACAAATGGAACGAGACACCTCTCCTCACTGACGGCATCGACACCTTCACTGGCGAACCTATCCACTGGAACTGGGGCGGCAAAGACCGTGTCGTCTCTAACCTCGCCTGCCAGCAGAATCTCATGCGCGTCCTCTCCGGCCTCACCCACCTCACAGGTGAGCACCGCTACCGCGTTTCCGGCCACGCCGCCACACGCCACGCCCTGCAAAACACCCGCGATGACCGCGGCCTCCCCTACTGGGGCGGTCACGTCGCCTGGGATCTCATCAACGAACAGCCCTTTGGCCACCAGGCCCCCAAGAGCTTCCATCACGAACTCAAAACCAACTTCCCCGACTGGCGCTTCATGTTTGAAGCCGACCCCATCAACACTGGTCAGGCCATCCGCGCCATCTGGGATGCCCAGGTCAAAGACTGGTCCTGCCTCGATCTCTCCCGCCACGGCACATATGACCGCCCCATGCGCACCACCCCCATGTGGTCCGATGAATTCAAACCCAAGCCCAATTTCTTTGTCGGCACCGGCCTCAGCTTCATCAATGCCGGCAGCGATCTCATCCTCGCCGCCGCGGAACTCGCCATCTTAAACGCTGAGCCCGGTGCCCGCGTCTGGTCCCGTCGCCTTGCCGAGCGCTACATCACCATCCGTGATCCGGAAACCGGCCTCGGCGGCTATCAATACAGCCAGGTGGCAAAGGATCGTGCACAGGCCCAATTCGGCCCCGAACTCGGCTCACTCGTCCTGGAAGGCACCATTCTCGACTCCGGCCGCACCAACAAACGCTACGGCACAGTCGCCGTATGCATGCTCGACCTGGGTTACCGCCTCGGCCCCGGTCCCGGCGACTTTTTCACCAAATGGGCCGTCGAAGACCTTCGCGCCCACCAGAAACACATTTTCGATTCCACCACTGGCTACTGCTCCCCCATGCTCGTCTCAGGGCAAAAACTCACTCCCGATATCGTCAAGCGCCCCGGCTATTACCAAGCCAAGAACTTCGCCCCCTACCGCCCCGCCACGCCCGTCATCTGGGCCTACGCCAAAGCCGCCAGGCTCACCGGCGATAAAGACCTGGGCCGCACCGCCATCCGCATGCTCGTTGACCGCGGCGTTCTGGGGACAGGTTCCTCACTCGACCGCCCCGTCATCCAGCGCTGCGAAGGAGAACTCGATGGCACCATCATCTTCACCCTCCTGGACCTCTACCGCATCGCCAAAAATCTCGTCTTCCTCAGCCAGGCCAAAATCATCGGCTCAAACATCATCAAAGCCCGCTTCCACCGCGACTCATTCCTACCCTCCGCCCAGCACATCTATGCCTGCTTCGACTATGTCGAACCCCTCGCCCTTCTCCACCTCGCCGGTGAAATCATGGACAAATCCGCCGCACTCTCCTCCTGGTCCTGCGGCATGTCCGACTTCACCGCCGAACACCCCGCAGCCGTCGGCAAAAACCCCTGGAACCGCATCGGCATCGACGAACTCTTCTACAACAAAACCAAGTCATAACACCATGGCGCCAAGCCGCTTCTTGCTCTCTCCCCATGCCGTGTAGCCAGAAAATCTGGGGTGAGACTCGCCATTGAATGCTTAAAAAAAGCTCCCATCGGGAAAATCCTGCTGAATACGATCCCAAAAATCCCCTCTTTTCTTCACGTCCTCCAAAGCCTAAACTCTTCCCGTTAAGTCATCAAGCAGTGTAAGTGGAGTTCAGTCATCAAAAACGACTCAGACATCTTCATCCCGCTCGCTGCCCTGTGCATCATGGTGATCCCCACGTCCATCGGCATCTGGCTCGTCTTTGACATTCATTACCTTCCCGCACTCGCCATCGCTGCTTTCTGCATCATGCCCATCCAACTCCTGGAACCCACCCTCAAGAAAATCTACAAGGGTGAATACAACCTCTTCACCACCCTCCACTGGTGGTTCTGCATTCTCCTCACGCTTCTCTGCATCCTTCTCTCTCCCATTTTCATGGTCATCCGCGCACTGGATTGACCATCAGCCCTCTTCACCCACTTGAATCCTTCTTTGTAAATGTCTCTTCAACTCTGCTCAATCTTGGAAACGTCTCTCCTTCAAAAACCCTTGCCTTCCGCCCAATCCCCGCTAAAATCCCTTCACTGGCAGCGCATTGCGCGCCGTTTTATTCCCCGATCAAGAGTCCCTATGAATCGCCTCGCCTGATCATCTCTTCGTGACCTCCCACCTTCCCCTCGGGCTGGTCGTCCTTCTTTAATCCCAAGATTTCCCATGGCCACGCCGCGGCAATTCCCGCGCGATTTCACGCCATCTCATACACGCGAGGCTTTATGACCGAGTCACTCGACTTCATCGGTGTTTCATTCACGTTTGATTCCCTCTCCGCGACCATCCTCCATAACCTCACCGCAAGGTTCCCCCGAGGCTTCACCGGCATCGTCGGCGCCAACGGCGTCGGCAAGTCCACGCTCCTCGCCCTGGCCGTCGGCGATCTCACACCGCAATCCGGCCAGATCCACCGGCCCCGCTACGCCCTCTACTGCCCCCAGCGCACCGATACCCCGCCCGATCACCTCACTAACCTCCTCACCGCCGACGATGCCCACGCCGGCGCCCTCCGCGCCCGTCTGGGCATCCAAAGCGATTACCTCGACCGCTGGCCCACCCTCAGCCACGGCGAGCGCAAGCGCGCACAGATCGCCACAGCCCTCTGGCTCCAGCCCGACGCCCTCGCCATTGATGAACCCTCCAACCACATCGACACCCCCACCCGCGACCTCCTCCTCACGGAGCTCAAAACCTATCGCGGCATCGGCCTCATCGTCAGCCATGACCGCTCCCTCCTCAACGCCCTCTGCCGCCAATGCCTCTTTCTGGAAGCCGGCCACACTACCCTCCGCCCAGGCAATTACACCCAGGGCCACGCGCAAGCCCAGGCGGATAACCTCCGCGCTAAAACCCTGCGTGAGCAAGCCAAGACCCATCTCAAACGGCTTCAGGCCGAGGAATCCAAACGCCGCGAAGTCAGCGCCAGTGAACACAAGCGCCGCTCCAAACGCGGCATAGCCCCTAAAGACTCCGACAGCCGCGCACGCATCAACCTCGCCCGCGTCACTGACTCCAAAGCCGGCGCACCCCAGCGCCAGCTCGCCGGTCGCATCGACCATTCCCAATCCCGCCTCCAAGCCATCCACGTCAAAAAAGAAGCCCGCCTCTCCCTCTGGCTCCCCGAATCCCGTAGCCGCATGAATGCCCTCCTCCGCCTCCCCGCCGGAGAAATCCTCCTAACCTTCCTGCCCCCTTTCCCCCAGGAAGAGGGCTGTGGTGAGGATGTTCTTGCATCCGCCTCCAAGCACCCCATCAGCCACGACTCCCCACTTCCCTCTTCCAACCCTGGACTCAGGACCCTGGACTCGGGACTCTGTCCTCACACCCGCACCCTCTCCTTCCCCCACCTCACAATAAAACCTGACTCCCGCATCGCCATCACCGGCCCCAACGGCGCTGGCAAATCCACCCTCATCCGCCACATCCTTACCCAACTACTCATCCCCAAACACAAAACCCTCTACATCCCCCAGGAAATCCCCGCCGCAGCCGCCCAATCCCTCCTCAAAACCATCCACACCCTCCCCAATGACCAGCTCACCCACCTCTTAAACGTCATCAGCCAGCTCGGCTCAGACCCCAAACGCCTCCTCCAAACCCAGAACCCCAGCCCCGGCGAAACCCGCAAGCTCCTCCTCGCCCTTGGCGTCGCGCAAGCATGCCATCTCATCATCATGGACGAACCCACCAACCATCTCGACCTGCCTTCTATCCAATGCTTAGAGTCCGCCCTCACAGAATCCCCCAGCGCACTCCTCCTCGTCAGCCACGACCACCCCTTCCTCCAACGCACCACCCAAACCACTTGGCACATCCACCCCACCAACAAACAGGACAAACACCCAAATACCCGCCTCACAATCACACAAACAACACCACTGCCACCCCTATCTGATTTCTGACCTCTTAACTCTTCAACCTCTTCTCTTCTTCGACGCAAGACTCAAGACTCAGGACTCGGGACTCGCCGTCCGCGGCGTTACCCCCTCGCCGGCTCCACCATCTTCGCCTTCGCCTCCCGCGTCAGCCCCGCCAATTCATAGTCATTGGCCAGCACCTGCTCCAGGTGCCTCATCCTCTGCGGCCCCGCCGTTCTTACCATCAACTCCTCATACCCTTTCTCCATCCAGAACCGCGCCCATCCTTTCATATACGCCCGCAGATCCGCCGTCTTCTCCTCCGGATACCGCTCACACAAATTCAGCGTAAACATCCTCCGCCACCCGCTCCCCCCAAACGCCGCATGCTTGATGTTGTGGTTAAACACCAGCACATCCCCCGGCTGTGTCTCCAGCGCCACGCAGGGAATCTCCTTCTCATCCACCCCCACCAAATTGAACTGCTTGGACACCACCTGCATCAACTCATTTGAAAACTTGTCCCCCACCACATGGCTCCCGGGAATCACCCTCAGCGCACCCGTCTCGCGCGTGAGCGGGTCCAGATAAAACGCGATCTTGATATGCATCGGGTGCGTATGCCACCCATCCGAATGCCACACCGTATCCCCCGCGTAATAATTCCCGTCGCTGGCCATCAAATTGAAATCCTCGCCCAGCAGCGACACCCCCACCCCATGAATCCGCGGATCATCGATCAACCCCGCCAGCACCTCATGCTTATCCGGAAACGGCACAATGCACGACCGCTTCGTCCCATCGTGCGGCTTGCCGTCATGCCCGCCCCCATGCCGCTTAAACACCTCTTCATACGCCCCCGTAATCTCCCCGATCCGATCCCTCATGAGCCCCGGCAAAGCCAAATACCCAAACACCCGAAAAAACGCCTTCTGCTGCTGCGTCAACACCAAGTCCGCCATGAGATTCCACTTTCAATAAGAAGGCAACCAAAGAGCCCTCAAATCATACCCCACACCCACATCAGACCGTATACACCATTCACCTCCGCCTCCTCCAAACCATTCCCACCCCAATCGCTCCTCTTCCTTATCTAACCTTCATGTCTTCGTGCCTTAGTGGTAAATGATCAACCCCAACCTCCCGTTTACCACTTCCCATCAGTCTTCACTTCTCCCTTATCCCTTCTCACTTGTGCCTTCTCCCCGCTCATTGCCCCGCGCTCCGCGGGAACTCCATGATGTACCCCTCTGTCCGATCATTCTTAAACGTATCGTTGATCCTCCCGTTATCCCTCAGTTCCGCCCAGTTCTCCTGCCCCATCCCATTGTTCGGCTCACCCCCGGCCCACAAATCCTTCTTCACCGGCGTCCCGTCCAGCCAACGCCATTCCCCTTCCTTGGCGTCATCGCTCGCCCCCACCCACACCCGAACCGTCCGCCCCGTCAGCTTCAGGCAAAACGCCGCTTCATCCTCACTGGCGATGCACACCAGCCGCCCGCCAAGCGCCTCCGCATCCGCTTTCGCGTCACTCCAGGTGAAACGCCCCGCCACCAGTCGATACCACTTGTCCTTGTACGGCACAGCGCCAATCGGCCCCGCACCGCCCGGCACCACCGGATACTGCCCCACTTTCAATTTCGCCACCATCTCATTGATCGCCTTCGCCTCATCCTTGTCCGTCGCCTGCGCCGCCTTCCCAGCCTGCTCCAGCGACACGATCAATGTCTTCCTCGCCCCCTCCGCCGCCTTGGTATACGTCTGCGTCGCCCGCTCGATCGCCTGCTGATACGCCGTCGCCGCCCGCTTGGCTGGGCCGGACTTGAGCCCATCCAGCATCAGCAGTTCTTCACCCTTCCCCGCCCCTGTCGCGCTATCCTGCGCCATCACCATCGGCACGCACACTCCCAACACCACAAACAACGCAACTCGTTTCATAAGCACCGCTTCTTTCATGTTCCACTTCCTGTTGGGGCCCGCATCCCCGCCCCAATAGTAGACGAACTCACCCCCCACGCTTATGCCCTCCAAAAACATCTTGCAAAAAATCTTTCACAAAAACCCTTGACTTCCCGCGGTTTACCGCCATAATCACCCTCAACATGACCCACACCTATTTCCATTTTGGTTATTGGTTTACCCGGCAAAACGCCGCCACGGGCATGTTGTAACGCAAACCTAAACCTAAGGTTCCTACGACCCCGATGCGGCAAACGCACCGGGGTTTTTTCGTTTTAGAACCAAATCCAACCCCCTGATTCACCGGAACACCTATGCCCCCTCGAAGCCCCCCGACAAACCGGAAACGCAATAACCCCAACTGATACCCCAACCTCTTCTCCCTCCCTCTGACCAGACCCTAGACCCCAGACCCTCTTCAAGGCCTCCCAAAATGATCATCGTCATGAACCCCAATGCCTCCATAAAGGACATCCAAGCCGTGACCGAAGCACTCAAAGACATGGGCCTCCGTGATCAAATCATCACAGGCACAGACCTCACCGTCGTCGCCGCCATCGGCGACGACCGCAAAAAAGACAAA
>CAZGOM010000246.1:0-7078 GCA_964527265.1 uncultured Phycisphaeraceae bacterium
ATCACCTCAAAAGCGTTCAATTGAATCAATGCAAGGCCGAGCATTATAACACAACGCCCATCTTTGCCAAGGCCTGCCTCACTTACCGAGGCAATCGCATCTAAAAAGGCCTCATCAACGCCTTCGCACCCATAGCGCTGCCGCGTTATCACGTTCCCGGGAGCTTCAATGCCCCACAATTCCATCCAAGATCAATACCCTTAGGTCCTCAAATTGCAGTCATTCAACTTCTCAGCACCCGACAACCCGGCCATCCAATCCCCCCGGACTGCGAAGACATGCATCACATGGAATGGTCCTGCTCCTCCCCGCCACGGCAGCTCGCCATTCATCGATTGAAGTGTCGAATTGTGTGATATCTGGGGATACCCTGGGGAAAATGAAGCCTCCAATTTGTCATCCGTTTACCCGTAGCAGGCCCAAGCCGCCGCGTGGAAATCGTTCATCTTTATTGAAGGTCTGCACGCATGGGTAGTCCTCCGTCTTTTCATCTCACCTTGATTCCCACCTAAACTATTGTTTATACACAACTTACCAAGCCAATCCATCACCCACGCCCGGGGTAACAAATACAGTTGACAAGCCAGCCCCTTCGATTACCCTTGCTGTGCTCGATTTCTGCGGTTTCTTCATGCAGAACCTGATTTACCAGTCAGTTGTTTCTCTTCTGAATCATACAGAAATAGCTGGATTCCCCCCATACGCGTGCTGTGCACGTGCGATGTCGGTGGCTTCCCGATTTTGCTTCCGCTCAACACCTTTTCAAAGGCACGCTCCATGGTTTCACCCCGCACTCTCCTCCGCACCGCCACCCAGAACCAAACCGCCCTCAAGGGCAGCGCAGCTAGATTGTTGAATGCCGGAAGGCGTCTGCTGGGCAAGATCGACCGATTCATGGAAGCCCGCAATCGCGGTGCGCAGAGCCTCGCCTTGGGATGCGAAGCGCTTGAACAACGGCAACTGATGTCGCTCGGCATGGGGCCGACCTATGTGGGACCGACGGACCTGCAGCAGAACCCCGAGTACCTCTACGAAATTGATCTGCACTCGCTGTTCACCGATGACTTTACGCCGCCTGAAGACTTGGACGTCATTTACAACATCGACGCCAGCACTCTCAGCGGTGAAGCGCTCAACAGCTGGTACGAAGACGCCGGAAAACTATATATCCAAACGGGCACCGGCAACGGGGACATCAAGATTTCCTTCACCGCCACGGACGAGGACTTAATGACCGGGGATGGACTCTTGACCATCAACGTCCGCGCCGACAATGGGCTCATCCAGGTTGGGTCGCAGGAGCAGGTGAATACCGAAGCGGGCTCCCCGCAGTTGTATGTCTCCAGCGTTCCGCTCACTGGTGGCGGCTATGTGGTGACGTGGCGCGACGGCTCGAATGCCATCATGGGCCGCATCTATGATGACACCGGGAGTGCGCCGGGCGGCGACTTTCTTCTTTTTGAAGACACCGTCAATGCTGTGTGGGATCCTCGCGCCGCGGCTCTTTCCGACGGCGGATTCGTGGTGACCTGGGGCGGTGGTGCCGATGGGGATTCGGATGGGATTTATGCGCTGCGCTTTGATGAGATCGGTGTCAAGGTGGGGAGCGTCATCAGCGTCAACAACATCACCACCAATAACCAGAGCAATGCGCGCGTCGCAGGCCTGGGCGATGGCGGATTCATCATTTCGTGGGAGAGCATGGACACCGGGCCCTCTGACTTTGGTATTTCGGCCCGAATCTTCGAAGCAGACGGGAAAGCCGCGGGGCCTGAGTTCCAGGTCGGCGCGCCCACGCAAGGGGCCCAGAGCAATGCGTCCATTGCGGCGCTGACCACCGGCGGCTTTGTGATCGCGTGGGAAAACGATGACGCGTTGGCGATTCATGTTTACACGCAGATGTTTGACCAAGATGGAAAAGCCTTCGACATCGTCGATGCCACCAGCTCATTCGGGGAGTACCAGGCGTTTCCGTCCGTGGCAGGTACGCCTGACGGCGGCTATGCGCTGGCCTATTCGGGGATCGGCCCCGGAGATACATCCAGCGTCTATCTGCTGAATTTCAGCAACAAAAACGAATTCGAGCGGATCCAGGAAGTGCCGACCTACACCACGGGTCTTCAGCAACGCACCTCTTTGACTGCCTTGAACTACGGGCGATTCCTTGTCACCTGGAATGGCGAGGGGGACGGCGGCGACTGGATGGGTGATGTCCACGGCCGGCTTTATGACTCATACTTCAACCCGCTTGATGTGCAGTTCAGGGCCAACACCTGGACGACCGGCAGCCAGGCGCATGCCACTGCGGTGGCCTATGGCGATTCCAGCGGCTTTGCGATCGTCTGGCGCGGCGATGATGGTTCCGCCACCAACATCTCACAGCAGCGGTTCACCACGGCTTATGGACCCATCGTGATCGGATCTCTGGAACCGCGCGACATCCCCACCAACACCAATTACACGCTCGACCTGCGCACGATTTTTGCGGATGACGCTTACGACTTTGAAGATCTGACTTTTGTACTCAGCGTCTGGAACCCCGGCTTTGATGTTGCCAGCAATGGCGAGGTACTCCAACGTGCAGGCGTCGACGGGGATGGCTTTCTTCATCTGGATCTCAATCAGCAGCTTAACGGCGATATCCTCATTAACCTGGTCGCAATAGACCCCGATAACAATCAGGCCCAGGTGAATTTGGTTTTCCGCGCCCGCGCCACTGAAGGCTTGATTCTCGGGGAAGAGCCCACCCAAGTCACCTCGGCGGGATCAAGCGTGATCGCGTCGGCGAAGCTGGCAGATGGCCGCTCCATCGTGATCCGCGCCATCAAGGACGATGGTGTCTATGGCCGCTTTATCGACACCAACGGAGAAGCCACCGGCACGGATTTCCTGCTTGATTCTCATCTTGATGGATTCCTGGACCCGAAAATCAGCGTCACCGGCACCACCGATGGCGGCTTTGTGGCCTCGTGGCAGACGGAAGGCGACATTGTCGTCCGGCGTTTTGATTCCACCGGTACCGCTGTCGGTACCCCTATCAGCCTCAATGCCGGCACTCCCGACGGGAATGCTTTTACCCCCAGCCTGCAGAGCCTTCCGAGCGGCGGCTTCGTGGTCGCCTGGACAGTCGGCTCGATCGCCGCGGATAACGCCATCCTTTACGCGCAGGTATTTGATGGCGACAACGATCCGGTCAGCTCCAAACTCACTGTACTCACCACTGGCAGTTGGACAGGCGACAACGCCTCCATTGCAGTCCTGACCAACAATACCTTTGTGATCACCTGGAACGGGTGGTACGGGTCCACGCAAGGCATCTTTGCTCAGATCTACAACAATGACGGGAGTGCGGTCGATTCCAACTTCCTGCTTTCCGGTGAAGGGTGGGACTCCGTTGGCGCCCCGAAGGCCACGGCGCTCTCAACCGGCGGCTTTGCCGTGGCCTGGACTGGCCAGTACTCAGGCGCGCCTGATGCAGATGTTTACGCCCAGGTATTCAACGCCGATGGCACGGCCGTTCGTCCGTACGTGACCCTGCTAAACAACACATCTCCCTATGGCACGGAGTACAGCGTCGGAATCGCTCCTTTGGCCGACGGGCATTTCATTGCGACATGGAGCACCGGCTACGGCGATGTTTTTGGTCAAATCGTCAATTCGCTGGGCTACGAGATTCGCAGTGAATTCTTCATCAACAATGCCAATTACTCGCTCCCGGCGGGCAATTCGACTATTTCCGGCCTGAATTCGACGGGCTTTTTTGTGAGCTGGCAAAACGGCAGCGGCCTTGCCGGGCAGTCGTACAACTTTGTTCCCATCCCCAATGACGGTCCCGTCGCGTCACCCATTCCCACGGTTGTGCTGAATGAAAATGGTTCCGACACCAGCATCGACCTGGCTGATTATTTCTACGACGAGGAGGACGGCACTTCCGCCGGCCTCACTTATGAAATCATCTCCCACACCAACAAGCACCTGATCGACATCGGCATCGGCTCCTACAGCTCAGTCCTGGATATCTCTCAGAACGACGGTCTGGAAGGGGTCAGCACCATCACCGTCCGCGCCACCGACTCCATGGGCGCTTACACCGATGCGCAGGTCTATGTTGCCGTCACCGCTTCTGCCGACCGCAATATCTATCCCCTGGGCCCATCCGTTGTCGCCAACGAGTCCGTTGACGGCCAGTTCTATCAGGACGTTGCTACCTGGGCTGACGGCTCATACGTCGTCGTCTGGCAGGCCGGCAATGGAGACCACATTGTCGGCCGTCGTTATGACACGGCCGGCTTGCCTGTTGGAGCCGAGTTCACCATCGACACCCTGGGAACAGGGGGGAACGGTGCTCCCAGCGTCTCAGCATCCTGGAACGGCACCTTCATCGTGACCTGGGACCACAACGATGACATCTACGCCCGCCGCTATGACGCCAGCGGCGCTCCGATCGGCGCGGAATTCCTGGTGAATGAAACCACCACGGGGACGCAGTCCAATGCGGTGGTCTCCTCCACCAATGATGGCCGGTTCATCATCGTCTGGCAATCCGAAGGGACGACGGCGCTAGGCGCGACTTTCAATGCCGACGGGACCGTGGCCAAATCGGAATTTGCCCTCTCCCAGGGAATCCTGGGGGGCAACCAGTATGACGTCACCGTCGCCATGAACCCCGATGACGGTTCCTTCGTCGCCGTCTGGGCCTCCGACGTCAACGACATGGGCGACATCTACGCCCGCATCTTTGATACCGACGGCAAGAGCAGCGCCGATTTCCTGGTCAACACCACCACCGCAGGCTGCCAGTGCGAGCCGGGCGTAAGCATCAATGGAGCGGGTGATTACGTCATCGTCTGGAACGGCGATTACGAATACTCCCCTGAACTGTCGGGCATTCAGATTTTTGGGCAGCAGTATCAATTCAAGGGCGGAGCCTTGGGCAGTGAATTCCTCCCTGGTCTGGACAAGGGCGTCGATAGCTTTGACACGGAGAATCCCGATGTAGGCGTTGCTGCAGATGGGGCATTCACCATTGTCTGGCAGGAACTCAACCCCTCAGGACCTGACGCGCTTGTCGTCCGCCATTACGACAACTGCGGCTGCCCCACTGATCCGGTTATCGTCAATCAAGATCCCGACAGGATTTTCAGCAACTATGTTCCGCCCCGCATCAGCGTGGCGCCTGACGGACGCTTTGTCGTCGCCTGGTACAGCCAGGACAACGATGCGCCCGACGGCGGGCTGGCCATCAATGCCCAGTCTTATGTGATGGACTACGAACTGACTGTCGACCCCATCCCCTATCACAAGATGGCGCTTGGCACGGTGGATTCTGAAATCGATCTCTGGGATGTCTTTGACTACTCCCCCGGGAACTACCTTCTCAACTTCACCGTCGAGGGCAATACCAACCCCACTCTCTTTGATCTCCAGATCGACAGCGACGGCTTCCTGACCCTGACCCTGACTCCTGATGAGACCGGCACCGGCAGCATCACCATCCGGGCCACCACCCCCACGGGCTACTATCAGGAAACCACCTTCAGCGCCGAGGTGGCCAAACTCGAAGCCACGATCACACTCAACGACACGGACACCAAATTCACCGGCAACTTGTACGACCCGGGCCTGTTTGATGGATTTGACATCGGCTTCCTGGGCCTCTCAGGCGTCACAGGCGGATCAATCCTTGATTCCTACAATTTCGACTTGGATTTGATGAGCGGCACTTACGGCGACTTCAGCCTCATCACCACCGGCACACCCGGTTTGGCCGCCATCAAGCTCAGCGCCATTAACGAATGCGGCTGCCCAATCGAAGCCACCCTGTACATCCACGTCCTTGACACCACTCCGCCGGAGTTTGAAGGCTTCAAGTCCATCCCCGCCTTCACCACCGCGGCCGTCGGCTCGGTCGATTTGTTCTTCTCCGAGGCCATCGATGTCGGCAGCTTCAACTGGGAATCCATCACCCTCACCCGCGATGGCGGCGCCAACCTCATCGACGCCACCACAGGTGCGGGGCTGACCCTCACCCTGGTCAACGCCGCTACCCATCGCTACCGCATCAACGGACTCGCTTCCCTCACCAACTATGTCGGCGAATTCACCCTCACTCTGGTTGATGGCGGTGTCACCGATCCCGCCGGGAACAAAATGGGGACAGGCGGCGAGATCAGCTGGGCCATGCGCCCACTCACCCCCAGCACCCCAATGCTCTCCCCGGGTTCCCAAGGCATACCCGGCTCCACGTACACCCCCACCGCAACACCCTTCATTGCCGGGACGGCAACGCCCGGTTCCACCATTGAAATCTTTGAAGGCACCACCCTTCTGGGCACTGGCGTCACGAATGAAAGCGGACAGTACGAGATCCAGGTCTCACCTTTGACAGACGGTGCCCACGCCCTCAAGGCCCGCGCACTCAACCCCTTCGGCACCCCCACGGCTTACACCGCAGACTCGACCATCAATGTCGTGTCTAATCCGCCTTCTATGACCAGCATCACCGCCTATGGCCCGCCGCGGACAAATCCCGTTACCCGCGTGCTCGTCACGCTTCAGATTCCTGCCGAGCTAGCCGCTTTCACTTGGGAAGACCTGGTCTTGACGCGTGGCAGCGACGGGTTCAACCTCACCACCGACGCCATCACAATCACACAAGTCCCCGGAAATCCGCTTGGCTATTACATCAACATCCCCCTGAGCATCATTGGCCCCGAAGGGCATTATGAGTTGACTGTCATCGGAACCAATATCCGGTCCATGGCGGGTTGGGAATTCAACAACAACCTCGTCACAGCATGGACCATGCTCCCTGCCATCGGCACGTTGACGGCTTACCCCACACCTCAAACAACACCCGTGGTCAGCCCTGGACTCCGCTTCTTCACCGCGATTAAACCCGGAACTTTCACCTGGGAAGACCTGATCCTCACCCGTGGCACTGGTGGCCCCAATTTGGCCACCAGCGCCATCACTTTCGAACAGTCCACCACGGATCCTATGCTCTATTTCATCAAGATCCCCGCCGCTCTGACAAAGACCGAAGGTTCTTACAGCCTCACCGTGGTGGGATCCGGCA
>CAZGOM010000247.1:0-7040 GCA_964527265.1 uncultured Phycisphaeraceae bacterium
ACACCGCCGGCCCCGGCGGGCCTTCCGTCCGCTGCGCCTTCTTCAACACCGGCTCGGGCCTCACCTTCACCGTCGCCCTTGACCGTGGCGGAGACATCATCGACGCAAATTACAATCAGCACGCCCTCGCCTACCTCTCTCCTCAAGGCATCCTTCCTCCCAATCACGCCTACAACTTCGACGCCGACTGGCTCTACGGCTGGCCCGGCGGCCTTCTCACCTCCTGCGGACCCCTCACCGTCGGCTGGCCCAAGTCCACCCCGCCCGCCCTCGGCCGCGTTGGCCTCCACGGCCACTACTCCAACGTCGTCACCTCCATCCAATCCCTCATCAATCCCGACCCCGCACGCGGCATCTTCGACATGTCCATCACCCTCGTCGGCCGCGATGCGCGCGTCTTCGGCCCCGTCGTCGAAGTCACCCGCACCATCTCCTGCACCCTCGGACAGCCCCAGATCCGCGTCACCGATACCGTCTTAAACCGCGGCAACACCACCATCCCCCACAACTGGCTCTACCACATCAACTACGGCTACCCCCTCGTTGATGAAGGCACACGCCTCATCTACAAAGGCCCCGCCACACCCTGGGATTTCGCCGATCCTTCCGCCTCCCACGACGATAAATGGCTCAACGCCATCAAGACCGTTACCGCCCCCCTTGAAGCCCACCGCGGCATGGGTGAACACGGCGCAATCGTCGATCTCACACCCGCCTCCGACGGCTTTTGCACCACTGGCCTCATCAACCCCAACCTCGAACTGGGCGTGATGATGACCTACCCCAAAGCCCACTTCCCCCGCATGGCAAACTGGCAGCACCTGGGCCCCAATGGCTCCTACGTCATCGGCCTCGAACCCTTCAACGGCTCTCTCCTGGGCCTCGATAAAGACAGCTACCCCCAGGCCAAACAAGAGCTCAAACCCCTCGAATCTAAAACCTACCAGCTCGCCTTCACCATCGTCGACGGCAAAGAGGAACTCAACACCCTCGCCAAGCACGACGGCAAAGTCACGCTCCACAAATAATCCGCGTCACGCCCCGCTCACTCCTGCATGCCGGTCGGCCCCTCCCCATTGAGCCACAATGGTTGTCGTATGGCTATGCCCGTAAAGCCCCCCAGCCAGCACCCGGCTTTAAGTCTCGTCTTGGGATTAAAACGCCCTCGCACCTCACTGCTGAAGCCGAAACGTCCCCGCGACACGTTCCGCATCCAAATCCCGATACCCCTTGCCATGGCCGTCGGCAAATAACAGGTTGCTCACCTGCGCATGGCGGTAGATGCAGAAATTCACCCGGTTTAAATCCCCAAAGTAGGTGCTGGCGCTGCGCCACTCACCCATGAGCACCATGCTTGACGTCGACCCGGCCACTTCCCGCTTGCATTTGCGGTTGACTTCATTGGTGGTCCCGGCCCCAGCCGCCCCGTAACCGAAATAACTGTTCATGCGGTAATTCCCAAAGAACGACCCCTCCAGCCACCCCTGCAGCCGCATATTCGGCGCGTCATATATTTCTGGCGCAACCACCGTCGGGCAGATAAACGGGTTCAACGATGGATTCGTGCAGCGCGGCTGCGTGTAAAGCATGTCTGCCGCCCGATACGGCGGCACATACGGCGCGATCAGCGTCTCAAAACTTCCCGTATACATCCCCGGGTTGCCCCCGCTTGAAACATTCGAGGTGTACCAGAGTTTGTAGTCCTGCCGGTACTGCTCTTCATAGGTCATAAACCCCCTCATCCGCGACATGCAGTTAAGCGAGATCGCCGTCTCCCGCGCAGCCGTCAGCGAAGGCAGCAATAACGCCACAAGCACACCGATGATCGCAATCACCACCAGTAGTTCCACAAGCGTAAAAGCATGTCGTGTGTAGCGCATGGGCAAACCCTCAACAAATGTGATCAAAGCAGCCAGACTCACCAATCCTCAAGAACCCAACTTTGAATAATGCTATATTCAAAATAATTTCAATTAACTATTGTTCAATTGCCTGCGAACACTGCCTCCGCTCTCACTGCAACCGGAACCTGTAAACCCCATTGGCGATATCCGCCGCGATGTTCGTGTAACCCTTGCCGTGACCATCGGCGAACACCAGATTGCTCGCATCCGCATGTCTGTAGATACACCCCGAAGAGGCGTTTTGGTCACCAAACCCAACGCCAGTGCCTCGCCACTCCCCAAACATCACCATCAACGATGGCGCACCCATGATCTCCCGCTTGGGCCTTCGGTAATTCCACAGCGTCGTTTCCTGTCCGTCCCCATAACCAAAATACGCATTGATCCGGTAATTCCCATAAACACCCTCAATGTATCCCTGCTGCCGGATCGTCGCCGCGGTGTAGTCCACCGGCGTAACCGCCGTGGGACAAATATAAGGATTAAGCTTGGGCCTGTGCGCGCGCGGCGCGTTGTAAACCGCCGCGTCATTCCACGTAAAAGCCGGTATGTACGGGAAAATAAGGCTTTCAAAGCTGCCCCGGTAATAAGGCCCCGGATACGACGGATAAATCGGATACATCGTGTAATTCACCGTGTACCACTGCTTGTGATCCTGCCGGTATCCCTCCTCATAAATGCCAAACCCACGCATCCGCGACATACAGTCCATCGCCACTGCCGTCTCCCGCGCCGCCTGCAGCGATGGCAAAAGCAATGCCATCAGCACCCCGACAATGGAGATCACAACCAGCAACTCAATGAGCGTAAAAGCGTTCGGGGTGCGACGCATGGCAGAACCCTCAATGTATTACGAAACGGAACCATTCATCCAAACCCCGGCACACGACCGATAGTACACTTGAAAATCATTGAAATCAATATACTTTCAAATTATTTTAGCCTCTTTCAAATCCCCTGCCCGTGGCTCCACAACACCTCAAGCCGCCTCTTCCTCCCCTTCTTGCTCACGGTGACAAAAACACCTCGAATGAAGGTTAAACAACACCGCACTCTCCCCTCTGACCAAACCCTGCTCACGCACCCCTGACCCTAGACCCCTGCCCCTTTTTCGCGTATCTTGTGTCCTGCAACAATCAGATCATCAGATCACTTCCGGAGTCTGCGAATGGACCTTAAAGAGCGTGACGCCTGGCTTCTCGTCGGGCTTCTACCGGGGCTTGGCTCTGTCCTCACCCGCCGATGCATCGAATACTTCGGCTCACCCCTCAAACTTCTCGCCGCCCGCCCCGATGAGTTCTGCCGCATAGACGGCATCACCACCAAAAAAGCCGCCGAGCTCTCCGACGCCATCCGCCGTTTCACCGGTTCCCAGGAACTCGCCAAGGAAATCCAGGCCTTCGAACGCCTCGACGCCTCCCTTGTCGCCATGGGCGATCCCACCTATCCCAAATCCCTCGCCCTCATTCAGGACCCGCCCGTCGTCCTCTACGTCCGCGGCCAGCTCCGCGAAGAAGACACCCTCGCCATCGCCATCGTCGGCTCCCGCCGCTGCTCACGCTATGGCATCGAACAGTCCGACCGCTTCTCCTCCATGCTCTCCCAATCCGGCCTCACCATCGTCTCCGGCGGCGCGCTCGGCATTGACACCGCCGCACACCGCGCCACACTCCGCGTCAAAGGACGCACCATCGCCGTCCTTGGCTCTGGCCTCGCCCGTCCTTACCCCACCGACAACACCCAGCTCTTCGACCAGATCGTCCATGAAGGCGGCGCCGTCATCTCTGAGCTCCCTATGCTCGCGCCCCCCATGCGCGAGAACTTTCCCAATCGTAACCGCATCATCTCCGGCCTCTCCCTGGGCGTCGTCGTCATCGAAGCCGAAATCCGCTCTGGCGCACTCATCACCGCACGCCTCTGCGCCGAAGACCATGGCCGCTACGCCATGGCCGTCCCCGGACCCGTCGATTCCCCAACCTCCGCCGGTTGTCACAAGATCCTCCGCGACGGCTGGGCCTCCCTCGTCACCCGCCACACCGACGTCCTTGACGCGCTCGGCGAAGCCGGCACACTCCTCCAGGCAGGCATGGAACAAGCCGCCCACGAATCCGACCCTGACGATGCTTCAGGCTCCCTCTTCGCCTCCCCCGGCTCCATCCTCGCCACGCACGACCCCCTCGATAAAGGCCTCACACCCTCACAACGCAAAATCATGCACGCACTCGACCAGCCCCGCCAGCTCGACCAGATCTCCAGCCTCTCCGGCCTCGCCATACACACCATCCAGGCCGACCTCACCCTCCTCGAAATCCGCGGCATGATCCAAAAAAACGGCGCCCAATTCTCCCGCCGTCGCAAAACCTGAAACACCCCTCTTTTCCACCTGCCAAATGCATTTGACGAGTGGCCCATGCGTCCGGGCTGTCGCGTGCCGGGTTGCCGGGTGTCCACACGCAGTCGCAAAGCTTGTCCACGGATCAAAAGGGGCATCGACCTTGAGTGGCATTGGCGTTTTCGAAGCCCCCCGGCAACCCGGCACCCGATAACCCGAACACGGCCGCCGTCGAATACTCCAATGAATCGCCTCCTCTTTTATCCACCATCCCACCTTTGCCTTTTTTTAATCGGCGATAAGATACGATTCCTACAGATCACTCCTGAAACATTTAACCCCGCAACCAAGCAGGCTCCATGGAGTATCGATCACTCGGCAGAACCGGTGTCAAAGTCAGCCCCATTTGCCTGGGCTGCATGATGTTTGGTGCTAAAACCGAGCTCGCCGACTCCCTCGCCATCATCGACAAAGCCATCGACTCCGGCATCAACTTCCTCGACACCGCAAACGTCTACTCCCGCGGCAAATCCGAAGAATTCGTCGGCAAAGCCCTCCACCGAAACAACAAGCGCGAA
Organism: uncultured Phycisphaeraceae bacterium; assembly: GCA_964527265.1. Taxonomy (GTDB): domain Bacteria; phylum Planctomycetota; class Phycisphaerae; order Phycisphaerales; family Phycisphaeraceae; genus CAZGOM01. The sequence goes on from CAZGOM010000247.1 coordinate 4,815, forward strand.
CGCATCGTCCTCGCCACCAAGGTCCATGGACGCATGGACGATATCGACCCAAACGCCTCCAGCAACCATCGCAAACACATCGTCCAGCAGTGCGAAGCCTCCTTGAAACGCCTCCAGACCGACTACATCGACCTCTACCAGATTCACCGCCCCCAGCCGGAAATCCCCATCGACGAAACACTCCGCGCGCTCGATGACCTCATCCGCCACGGCAAAGTCCGCTACATCGGCACCAGCACTTTCGGCGCATGGCAGGTCATGGAATCCCTCTGGGCCGCCCGCGAACTGGGCTTGAACCGCTTCATCAGCGAACAACCCCCCTACAACCTCCTCGACCGCCGCGTCGAACGCGAAATCCTCCCCCTCGCCCAGACCTACGGCATGGCCATCATCCCCTGGTCCCCCCTCGCCGGCGGCTTCCTCACCGGCAAATACAAGCGCAACCAGCCACGCAACGACGGCCGATGGAAACAGGGCAATGAACCCGCCGGCCGCCCCATCACCGACAGCGTCTGGAACATGGTCGAGCTCGTTGAATCCATCGCCCAGGCCCGTGGATGCACCCCCAGCCAGTTCGCCCTCGCCTGGGTCATGAATCAGCCCGGCGTCACCGCCCCCATCATCGGCCCGCGCACCATGGAACAGCTCGACGACAACCTCATGGCCGCTCTTGGCCGAATTCATGAGGACGACAAACGGAAAATCGATGACCTCGTCAAGCCCGGCACACACGTCATGCCCTACTACGAGGCCGACTTTGGACCCCACAAACATCGCTGGTAAACCCTGGTTCCCAGGCCACGCATAACGTCGGCCGGCTGTTCACCCACTGTGGAAGCTTCATGCGACTATCGATCGTCCTTGCCATCGGCGCCTTGATTGTGGTGACAGCAGCAGTGCTGCTGACGGGCTTTCCTTTCATCTGGGCCCTCATCGTCGGGGCCATCGCCGCCTGCGCGGGCTTTGCCGTCGGCATGAAGGTCTTTGTTGACAAACACCACCTGGGCCAAACCAAAAGCAGCGTTCTGCGCAACGCCTCTGTCCAGATCAATTCCCTCCACCAGCGCACCCTTCCGGAATTTCAAAAAAACGTCGCCGAACTCCGCTACGACCAGGGTATCGCCAAGTCCGGCCAGGGCGAACCCATCGACATCTCCGCCTCCCTCCCCACCGGAGAGCTTGAGGAAACACGTGTCCTGACCGGCGACGGCGAGGAACCCGGCCCCGACAGCGAAACCCCCTCGGGCATCATGTACGAAAGCGACTACCCGCCCAATTCCCGCTTCTATGTCGTCGATTTCAACCTTCAACCCACCGAAAAAGCCACCGGCGGCCACACCCATTACGAGCCTGACGCTTTAGAGCTCGTCCCCGTCCAGGCCCCGGGAAAACCTGCCCCTCCCGCATCCGCCGCACACGAAACCCCCGTCACCGTCATCGGCGTTGAAATCCACGACGGCGCGCGCTTCCTCCCCATAGAAGAAAAACTCGCCGGCCCCCAGCGCCTCAGGATGCACTTCGTCGTCACCGACCCGCGCACCAGAAAAGTCCGCCTCAGCTACTACTTCGAGCAGTTCGGCGAACTCAACCTCCCCGGTTGAAGATCCGCTTCAGCGCCGCCATGAGCGTCTGCGCCGGCATCCCACGCGCCCTCCACACCCACCCCCCCCCTTACCCGCCTGATAACATATCCACCCCCAATCCACTTCCCCTGGAGGCACAACATGAAACCACGCATCATCTACCTCGACGCCTTCCCCGCAAACCCCGGCGATATCGACTACTCCGCCCTCCAGGCCGTCGGCGATCTCCAGACCTTTGACCGCACCCCCGTCGCCGACATTCCCCGCGTCGTCGGCGACGCCTCCATCGTCCTCACCAACAAATGCCAGCTCCAGGCCCCCACCCTCGAAAAATTGGTCTCCGCAGGCCACCTCAAATACATCGGCGTCACCGCCACCGGCACCAACATCGTCGACCTCCCCGCCGCACGCAAGCTCGGCATCACCGTCACCAATGTTCCAGGCTATTCCACCGCCTCCGTCGCCCAGCTCGTCTTCGCACTCCTCCTTGAACTCACCAACCACACCTCCCGCCATGCCCGCGCCGTCTCCGATGGCGGCTGGTCCCGCTCACCCGACTTCTGCTTCACCGTCGCTCCCATCACCGAGCTCGCCGGCAAAACCCTCGGCGTCGTCGGCATGGGAACCATCGGCCAGCAGGTCG
>CAZGOM010000248.1:0-7030 GCA_964527265.1 uncultured Phycisphaeraceae bacterium
CCGGTCTACTACAACTCTTATCGACATTCGCCGGAAACTTGGACTACACCCATGTGTCTTGCATGCGCCAACATGATCTCAAAATCTCAACAGACATCTCCGCCTCTTCCCAGAGCCCAAGACCCAAGACCCAAAACCCATCTTCCTCCCCCCTCACCCATTCGGTTGCACATCCTTCCCCGCCGCCGCCTTCGCCCGCTCCGCCCGCGCCGTCTGTTTCTCCGCCATCCACGGCACATCCACCGGCACGCTCCGTTTCAGCGCCGGCAACCCGCCCATCAAAATCGCCGCCCGCCGCGGCACTTCCGACCGATTCGGACCCGTGTAATGGAACGTATACCCCCCATGCACCGTCGCCCCGCCCGGCGCCAGCGGGCACGCCACCGCGCCCTTCACACGATGCAGTTCCTCCGCCACAAACTCCAGCCCATGAATCCGCGGATCGTTGTTGATGCTCTGATGTTTATAAATCGCATGCGCCTCATGGCTGCGCGGCACAAACTGCATGCATCCGTTCTCCAGCGTCGCCTCCTGCAGCGGCACCCACACGCTCAACGTCCGATGGTCATACTGCGCATTCCAATAAGCCGAGTCCTGGTGCCAAGGCGTCGCCGCCCCGATCCGCGCCGGCTTGTAAATCAAATGCGCAAAAGAACACGTCGCCTCATCGCTCCCCAGCAACTGCTGAATCACTCGTCGCGCATTCACCAGAAGTTGCGCATCATTCAACTCCGGCGCATATTTCGTCGGGCTCAATATTTGCGGCAGCACCGGCTCCTTGGTCGTGTCATCCACCCCGCCAAGATCAAACTGATCCCCACCCTCCCAGCCCGCCTTCTCCCGGATCAGGCGGTCATAAATCCCCCGTAGCCAAACCACCTCCTCCGGCGTCGTCAACGGCTCCAGCGAGATGTACCCCTCCCGCTGATAAAACGCGATCTGCTCCTTCGTCAATTCCACAGTCGGCTTCTTTTCCGTCGCACTGCTCGTCGTCATGATCGGCTCCATTCTTAGGCTTTCAGGTCAATCCTTAATCGCGTAAATCATTCTCCCCGTCCGAAAAAACTTGTCGTCCGTGAAACTCGACCGTAGATTTCTATACATGCGCATCGCCCCCCAACACATCCAGCGCCAGGCATGGAACCGCGAGGAATGCCTCATCCCCGAGCTTTACGCCTTCGGTTGGAACAAACAGGTCATCGCCAAAAATCAGGGCCTAAGCCCCCACCACCACGACCATTTCGAGCTATGTTACATCCTCCGTGGCGCAGTCCAATGGTGGACTGACGATAAGACCTACACCGTCCCCAAAAACCACCTCTACATCTCCAAACCCGGCGAAATGCACGGCGGCATCGACCACGTCCTGGAACCCAGCGAAATCTACTGGCTCCAGCCCGCCTTCCCCGAGTCCGCCCCACTCCCGGGCCTCTCCGCTCAGGAAACCTCCGACCTCAAACGCAGCCTGCAAAACCTCACCTTCCGCGCTTTCCCCGCGTCTCAGCACACCCTCACCGCATTCCAGGACATTCACCGCGAATTGACCCAACCCGGCCCCACCAGCCGTATCGTCATCCGCGCCGCCCTCCACCGCCTCCTGGTCGAAATCCTCCGAGACCATGACCTCGCCGCCCCCAAAACCACGCACGGCCAGCACAATCAAGCCCAACACCACCCCAGCCCCGCCATCCTCGCCGTCAAAAACACCATCGATAAAAACCCCGGCCTCCCCCTCAACATCGAAAAAATGGCCCGCCTCGCAGGCCTGGGCGTCAGCCGCTTTCACGAACGCTTCGCAAATGAACTGGGCGTCTCCCCCGCAGACTACCGCCACCGCACACGCATCATCAAAGCCAAAGAGCTCCTCACCCAAACCACCCAACCCATTACCACCATCGCCCTCAGGCTCGGCTTCTCCTCCAGCCAGCACTTCGCCGCCTCCTTCCGCAAATTCGTCGGCCAAACTCCCACCCACTACCGCCGCCACACCCCCGCTGGCTTCTAAAACACATTTCATCCCCAACTCCGAAATTTATTGACTAAGCTCGTCACATCAATAAACTGACATAACATTTTCCATTCCGGTTCCAAACCTCCACAAAAGCCATCGCCATGCCCCAAACAAGTCGCCCTCGCGCCTTTACGCTTGTGGAACTCCTGGTGGTCATCTCCATCGTGGCTGTTCTTGTCGGCCTCATGATCCCCACCATCTCCGCTTCCCGCGAAAAAATGCGTCAGCTTCAATGCGCCAGCACTCTCTCCAAAATGGGCATCGCAAATGCCGCATACGCTACAGATAACAAAGGTTTCAGCGTTCACGGCGTAGAATCCCTCGGTTCCGCCGTCACCGGCTACGGCCGCAAATACTACGCCTCTCCTGTCTTCGACGACGACTGGTACAGCACCGACAAGAGCCACCCCGCCCCACCCGCCGACAACCGCGCCAACGGGGCCTCCGGTGAACAAAACATCTGCAATGTCGGCCAGCTCATGTGGGATTTTTACCTTCCTGAAAAAGCCGAGTTCGTTGCCTGCATCCAGACCGATTTCTACGAGCAGGGCCTCGCCCCCGTCACCGATTTCACCCGCATGTCCAAATACACCTATTCCTTCGCATGGATCGACTCCGTCAAAGGCCGCTTGAACAACAACTGGGCCTGGCGCACCGACATCTACCAGGGCGTCCCTTCCTACCACGGCCCGCGCACCACCTACGTCGTCCGCGGCCCCCTGGCCAAAACCGACACCATGACCACATCCCCTTCACGCCGCGCTCTCTGGGTCGATAATGAAGCCGTCGCCCCCACCCTCATGCCCATCAATCCCGGCATCGCCAACCCCTCTCCCCTGCCTTACTGGGGCCGCGTCCACAACGACGGCGTCAACACCGCCTATTACGACGGCCACGTCCAACTCTTCCGCGATCCTGGGCGCGTCCTCATTTACAACTACAAAAACGCCTCCGGCACATACGATGCTAAAAACACAGGCGTCACCTTCATCTTCTCCAACGGCGGCCTGGATCTGTAACCGCCTCCTCCAGTCTTACATAAAAGGCCCATTTAGCGATGGCAACCCCGCCGCCGCAGCCTTTTTCTATGCATTCACAACACTTGTGGCCCCTCCAAACCCCATACCCCCTGTATAATCGGTCCCCAAGTAAATCCCATCCCCGACGCACGGAGGCGTCCCCCCAGTGACCACCAACAACACATCCACACGGGTGATCGCCCTTATCAACCAAAAAGGCGGCGTCGGCAAAACCACCACCACCGCCAACCTCGGCGCTGCTCTGGCCGAGCTGGGCAAAAAAGTCCTCTTCATCGATATGGACTCCCAGGCCCATCTCACCCTCCACATGGGCGTCGACCCGGACACCCTCGAAAAATCCATCTACCACCTGCTCACCGATCCGGCCGTCTCCGCCCAGCAGATCGCCAAGCAGGTCAACGACAAAATCTGGGTCCTCCCCGCCGAGGTCAACCTCGCGGGCGTCGAATCCGAACTCGCCGCCCAGGCCCAGTCCGGCAACGCCCAGCAGACCCTCGCCAAAAAAGTAAATGCCTGGACCTCCAGCCCCAAGGCCCCCGCCTTCGACTACGTTCTCATCGACTGCCCTCCCAGCCTCGGCATGCTCACCATCAATGCCCTCGCCTTCGCCCAGGAAGTCTTCGTCCCCATGCAGTCTCACTTTCTCGCCCTGCAAGGTCTCTCAAAGCTCCTGGAAACCGTGAACCTCGTTCGCCAATCCGTCAACAAAACCCTCAAAGTCTCCGGCATCATCCTCTGCATGCACGAAGCGCAGACCGCCCTTGGCCGCGAAGTCATGGCTGATCTGGACGCCTTCCTCGAAGCCTCCCGCAACCTCGACGTCCCCTGGCGCGCAGCCGACATCCTCCAACCCGCCATCCGCCGCAACATCAAGCTCGCCGAGTGCCCCAGCTTCGGCAAAACCATCCTCGACTACGCCCCCAGTTCCGCGGGCGCACAGGACTATCGCCTGCTGGCCTTAAACGTCAGCGAGATGTGATAGCCACGGTTGAAATCATCATCCGCTCTCTCGCCCGGGTTATCGGGATCCGGGTTGCCGGGAGGTTTCGATGGAGCAATCATTTTTCAAGCGACTGTTCCCGATAAATCTAGCTTTCCCGTAGGCCTCGTCATGGACACGCGATAACCCGACACCCCGATAACCCGGGCGAAATAACCCCCCGCACACCATGTCCGACCCCCAAGCGCAACAACCCGCCGCACCAAAGCCAGCCCATAACTTCGTCGGCGCGGCCAAGGTCGTCGGCATCCTCACCTTCCTCTCCCGCATCACCGGCCTCCTCCGTGACGGTCTACTCAGCGCGGCCCTGGGTCAAAAAGGCGTCGCCGACGCCTTCACCATGGGGTTCACACTCCCCAACCTCTTCCGCCGCCTCTTTGGTGAAGGCGCACTCACCGCCGCCTTCATCCCCGTCTATACCGAGCTCCACCACAAAGACCCTGCCACAGCCCGCAAGCTCGGCTCTCTCTGCCTCGCCCTCGTCGGCTCGCTTCTTGCCGGTATCACCCTTCTGGTGATGGCGATCATCGCCCTATGCCTCAGGACCATGAATCTCTCTGAATACTGGACGCTCATCGCCCAACTCAGCCTCATCATGATCCCCTACATGCCCATGGTCTGCCTTGTCGCCATCATCGGTGCCATGCTCCAGGTCCACGGCCGCTTTGCCCCGTCGGCAGGTATGCCCATCTTCATGAATATGACGACGATCCTTGGCATCATCGCCGCGTACGGCTTAGCCAACATCGCCAAGCTGGAAGACCCTGAGGACATCAAACGCAAAATCGCCTTTGTCGTCGCCTGGAGCGTCCCCATCTCCGGCCTCATCCAGCTCATCTCTCAAGGCCTGCTCCTGCGCCGCATCGAACGCTTCACCGCCGATTTCTCCGGCACCTCCGAACACATCTGGAAGATCGCCTTCACCATGGGCCCCATGCTTCTGGCCCTCTCAGTGCTCCAGGTCAACACCGCGATGGACTCTCTCATCACGGCATTCCTCTCCCGCCATGCCGACAGCGCCGACAAACTCGTCCTCTTCGGCTGGGCCTTCGACTACCCAGTCGATGAAGGCGGCGTCGCCGCCATGGCCAAGGCCAGCATGCTCTATCAATTTCCCCTGGGCGTGTTCGGCGTCGCCATCGCCACCGCCATCTTCCCCACCCTCGCCCGCGCTGCCGCTGAAGTCCCCGACCACGGCTGGGACCATTTCCGCAAAGTCCTCCGCCAGGGCCTCCGCCTCACCGTCTTCATCGGCCTCCCAGCCAGCGTCGGCCTGGTGCTTATCCGCATCCCCGCCGCCCGCACCATGTTTGAGTGGGGCAACACCCACCGTGAAGACGCCCTGCGCATCGCCAGCGTCCTCGCCGGTTTTGCCCCCGCCATCTGGGCATATTCCATGACGCACGTGATCACCCGCGCTTTCTATGCCGTCAAGGACACCAAAACCCCCGTCGGTGTCTCCGTCGCCATGGTCGCGCTCAATGTCACACTGAATCTCATCCTCATCTGGCCCTTCGGCGTCGCCGGCCTGGCCTTCGCCACCGCCATCTGCGCCGTCATTCAGAACGCATGGCTTCTCTGTAAACTCCGCAAATATTCCGACCAGATCCTCAACTTTGAAGTCGTCAAAGGCTGGGGCACCGCCGCCCTCTGCTCCTTAATCATGGCCGTCGCCCTCTGGCCCATCACCTTCTTCTTCAACCCCGCTGCGCTCACCAAAAAAGCCGTCGCCATCGAACTCGCCATCATGATCGCCGTCGGCGGCATCGTCTTCCTCGCCGCCGCTAAATTCTTAAAGTGCGAGGAACTCGACTGGCTCTTGAACCGTAAAAAGAAACCTGCGCCTGTCCCTGCCCCATCGTCCCCTGACCTCTAAATCCAATCCCTTCATCTCTACCCTGGGATCTTCATGAATCGCATCTTCTGGGCCCTGCGACTCCTGGCTCTGGCCATATTGATGATCGGCATCATTGCATCTTCTTCTCCTGGGATTGAGGGCAATCTTCTTTTCTGGGCGCTCATTGTGATAGGTACTGCTGGCCTCGTTTTTTGGCCCTTAATTTGTTTTTACACCCTGTCCACCCTGAGCGCACGCCATCCTCTCGCCAAAGCCCAAGGCCTTACCCCTCTGACAGTCGCCACGGCGGTTATTAGCTTCTTCACTTTCTTTCTTGGCTATGTTTTCCCCCCAATTGCCCTTCTCTCCCCCCTCTGGCCCATCGCAGCATTCCTCGTCCTCATCCACTGGCTCCTCACTTCCCCCCGTTTTCAATTACCTGTTTCTGAACGAAAATCCAAAGTCTTTATGGAAGCCGGCATCTTCATCCTGATATGCCTTCTCACCATCACCATCGGCGTAACTCACTACCCCGCCAAACTCCGCTTCCGTCTCAGCGCCCGTGCTTTCAATGCCGCTGTCTCCACCGAACGCACCATGCCTGCCACCTCTCCAGCCCATCCAGAACTTACACCGATCTCTATCGGCGCCTTCACCGTCTACGACATCCGCCACGACTCCCACATGGGCACCTACTTCCTCACCCGCCATTCCGGTTTTTTTCTCTCCGACGACTACCACGGCTTTGTCTTTAAACCCAATCCCAAAGCCTCACCCTTTTACAGCGACAAGCCCGGCCACACCTACAAACTCACCCCCACCGGCGTCCCCGACTGGTACATCTTCTACGAACACAACTACGACTGACCTCATTCAAGGTCTTGGTCAATGTCTCTTAAAATCTGGTCAATCTTGTAAACGCCGCTCTGCTCTGACTACACCCCAGACCCTTCCTTCGCCTTCTTCCTCTCCATCGCCCGCGTCCTCAGTTCCAGCCATGCAGGCACCACGGAGTACGACGCCAGTAGCGTCATACCCAGGCCCACGCACAGCACAAACCCCAGGCTTGCGATCCCCCGGTGCGTCGCAAACATCATCGCGCCAAAGCCGATCATGCTGGTGATCGTCGTCACCGTCACGCC
>CAZGOM010000249.1:0-7009 GCA_964527265.1 uncultured Phycisphaeraceae bacterium
GTGCAGAGCTTGATGGCGGTGATGACGCGGTGGACGCTGGGGGAACCGACGTGTTTGCCTATGAGGGAGAGGAGGTAGTCCTGACGCCAGCGGATGGCGCCGTGGCGCCAGCTTTTCTGGGTGACGGAGATGGCGTTCAAACTGGCGACGGCGTCGAGTGCGCCGACCATGGCGCGGGCGTCGTTTTCAGAGATGACGGGGAGTGGGTCGGAGTCGCTGCGATGGGCGGCGAAGTGCTCAACGGCGAAAGTGTCAGCCTGGCGTTCAAAGCGGCGGGAGACCCAGCCGAAGACGGGGGCCCAGAGCGCGATTGTGACGGGAAAGACGAGGATGAGGGTGAAGGACTCGGCGTGGAGGAGATGGGTGGCCTGGGCCTGGAGATCTGGCCAGGAGGCGAGGATTTTTTCGATGCCGGGGGTGGCGGCGGCGACGAGGGACTCGGCAATAAGGCCGGTGACCAGGAGGGCCGCGGAAGCAGAGGCCATGAGCCAAGGGATGTGGCGGAGGCGGATGTGCGCGACTTCGTGAGCCATGACGGCTTGAATGAGGATGGGATGGACTTTGTCGAGGAGGGCGTCGGTGAGGAGGATGAAGCGGAAGCGGGCGGTTGCACCCAGGACGGCGGCGTTGATTGTTTTCCCTTTGGTGTCCCAGACGAGGATGCGTTTAACGCCGATGCCGTAGCGTCGGCACATGGCGAGGAGGGATTCGTTGAGTGGACCCTGGGGGAGGGGGTGGGTGTGCCAGATGCGAGTGATGATGACAGGGGCGATGAGGAAAACGAAGAGCGTGCCCAGGACGGAGAGCGGGGTTTTGTAATGGCTGTATTGCTGGAGGTGAGGGTCTGCGAGGTAGATTTCAACGATGCGGTGCCAGGCGAGGATGATGATGAGAGGAACGGTGACGATGGCGATGTTGTCGCGGAGATAAGCGATGAGGGCGTCGAGGATGCCTGGGAGACCGGGACGGTCGGGGTCTTGCCCGGCGAGGGAAGGGTGGGAAGGATCGGTGTTTTCGAGGGAGTGGATGGAGCCTTCGGATTGGTTGAGCTTGAGGGTTTTGATTTTTTGTTTGACCCAGGTGACGGCGGAATAGCCGAAGGCGAGGAGGGCGATGGGCTGGGTGAGGATGGCGACTTCCGGGAGGAACCAACTGCCGGGGAATTGATTGCGGAGGACAAAGAGCCAGCCGAGGGAGAGATTTACAACGTAAACAAGAATGACAAGGAGCGGGAAGATGGCGGTGAAACGGAAGAACCAGCGGGGCGGGGATTGGAGGGAGCGGCGGCCGATGTGCCAGCGTGCGAGGGCGGCGAGGGCGAAGGTGAGGAGGGCGAGGGCGAGCATGCCGAGGACGGCGACGAGGCTGGTGGTGCGGGAGGAGACTTCAAAGAGAGCTTCGTCGGATTCGTTGAATGCCGAGAGTGCGATGAAGAAGATGAGGATGAGGAACTGTTGCATGGGGGAGAAGGGGTCCAGGGTCCTGAGTCCAGGGTCCTGAGTTCAAGAGTCAGAAGTTAAGAGTTGGGGGCAAGGTTTTGGGTTTGTGCCTGTGGTGATACGTGCAAGACAAAGCACGGGTGGAGCCCGTGCTGGGGGAGCCGGATTGGGACTTGTTTTATTTTAGGCGGCGGTATTCGTCGATGGTGTAGGCATCAGATGCTTTTGCTGCGGCGGCGACTGCTTCTTCGGGGTCGGAACTGAGTTCCTTGAGAGCGTCTTTGATGGCGTTTTCGTTGGCTTTGGTGCCGGCATTGAATTTAGCGAGACCCAGGCCGAGGGTGGCTTCGATGCGGATGGTGAGATCCTGGTCTTTTTTGGCGAGGTTGATGAGATCGCCAATGCGGCGGAATTTCTTGTTACCGGAGGCATCTTCGGCGATGACCGGCGTGCTGGATCGGATGATGCGATCGACTTTCATGAACTTCATTTCCTGGGCGGATTTGTACCAGGCGTCCCAGGCTTTGAGTTTGGCGAGGAGGGCGTCGTCGCCATCGGCCTTGCGGCGGAGGAGGCCGATACCTGCCTGGTACATTTCAAAGCCCATCATGCGGTTGTAGTATCGGGTGGTGCCTTCCCACATGCGGATGCCGACGGCGACAAGGGCTTCACCAATGCGTTTTCCTTTGACGTCGTCGCCGTTTTTGAATGCGACTTCGGCATTGGCGACGACAGCGAGGAGGGCACGGTTGAGGGTGTTGTTATCGGCCTCGGCATTGGGCTTCATGGGGACTTTAGCGTCAAGCCAAGTGATGGAATCGATTTTGCCGGCTTCTTTGGCTTCGATGAGTTTGCGGGTGAGCGCGCTGCTGATTTCAGCAGGAGGAGGACTTTTTTCAAGCTGCTTGAGGTTGTTGTTGGCGAGGGTGAAGTAGGCTTTGAATGCTTCGCTGAAGGAGGCTTCCGGCTCAGCGGGGGATTCCCAGAGCGGGGGAATGTCCTGAGGAGGAACGGGAAGCTTGGCGAGCTTGGCTGGTGTCGAGGTGCGGGATGTGGGCTCGTCGGGATATTGCTTGGTGAGGAAATAGAAGCCAACGAGTGCGGCGATGATGCCGACGGAGATGATGATGCCCCACTTCATGTCTTTCATGGTTTTTTCCGGGTCTTGGGTCTAGGGTTTGGGGTCTGGTCCGAAAAAGATTGTTTGTATGCGCGAGGGGGACACATCCCGGTTTCGTGGCGGAGTGTGTCGCGATGATTATTGAGATTCAGGATTCTACGGTTTCGACGGCTGGTTGTGTGGATGGCTTGCGGTCCTGTGTGAGGGTGAGCAGGCCGAGGGTGCCGACGTAGAAGTAGCCGAGGGCGAAGAGGACGAGGAAGGGGATGCTCATGAGTGCGCCGTGGATGTTTACGGCCATGTAGATGCACCAGAGCATGTAGAAGCCAAAGAAGAGTTCGGTGCCGACGACCCAGGTTTTGAGTCCGGGGAAGCGGAGCCAGCGGTAGCGGGTGTGAGTGGGCGTGGTTTCTTTGCGTTCGAGAGGGTCGGTGAGGTCGATGTGTGATTCTTTGACGTCGTTGTATTTGGGGGTGCGGACGAAGCCGGACTCGTGGCCGATGAGTGCTTCGATGCATGCGCGGGCGTTGTTGATGGCGATGCCGATGCCGATGGCCATGAGTGCGGGGAGATGGAGGACGGCCTGGAAGACGCTGCGTTTTAGGGCGCGCTGGCTTTCGATATAGAAGATGCCGGCGGAGGCGGTGCCCAGGGAAAAGAGCGTGGCGACCCAGAAGAGGCTGGCCAGAGAGCCGGATTCAAAGGGTTGGAGGTTGACGAAATAAGCCGGGAAGAAGAGGAGGATCATGAGGGTGACATAGAGATAGACCATGGGGCTGGTCAGATGGAAGAAGGCTTCGAGGCGCGTGCCGACGGGGGCATCGGAGGTGAGGATGCGCCAGAGGAGCTTGCGGGCGGTCTGGATGGAGCCTTTGGTCCAGCGGTGCTGTTGGCTCTTGAAGGCCTGGATTTCGGCGGGTAGTTCCGCAGGGCAGCCGAGCTTTTGCAGGAACACGAAGTTCCAGCCCTTCATCTGGGCGCGATAGGAAAGGTCGACGTCTTCGGTGAGGGTGTCGTGTTCCCAGCCGCCGGCGTCGATGATTGCGGCTTTGCGCCAGATGCCTGCGGTGCCGTTGAAGTTGAACCAGTGGCCGGCGCGGTTGCGGCCGGTCTGCTGAATGGCGAAGTGGCTGTCGAGGAAGATGCCCTGGCAGCGGGTGAGGAGGCAGTCGTTGCGGTTGATGTGTTCCCAGCGGCCCTGGATCATGGCGATTTTGGGGTCGGAGAAGAAGTGGACGGTGCGTTTCAGGAAGGAGGGGTAGGGGACGAAGTCGGCGTCGAAGATGGCGATGAATTCACCGGTGACCTGGGGCATGGCTTCGTCGAGCGCGCCGGCTTTGTAGCCGGAGCGATTGGTGCGGTGGAGGTATTGGATGTTTATGCCGTGCTTTTGCCAGAACTCGACGCGCTGGCTGGCGGTTTTTTTGCAGATGTCGGTGGAGTCGTCGAGAACCTGGATTTGAAGTTTGTCTTTGGGATAGTCGAGGTGGCAGACGGCATCGATGATGCGCTGTGCGACGAGGCCTTCGTTGAACATGGGAATCTGGACAGTGACGCGGGGGAGGTTATCGCGGGTGTAGCGTGAGGCGGGGCGGGGGATGCTGGAGCGATTGCGCCAGTACATCCAGACGAGCCAGTAGCGGTGTAGACCGTAGACGCAGACGAGGAGGAGCGTGAGGATGTAGAGGATGGTGAGGGGCCACCTTGCGAGTGGGTGGGCGAGCCACGACTCTGCGGTGGAGGAGAACGTTTGCCAGACCGATTCCAAAAGCGCAGCCTCCGACGGGTCGACGTGATTGCCCCCGGGAACCGACTGCAACGGAGCGAGTCGGGGAGGGGAATAAAGGATGGGGTATTTTAGGGTTTTTTAGGATTGCGTGAGTGGGTGTGGGTGGATTTTTCGGAAAAAGGGGCGTGCAGCCTGAAGAAAGGGTGATTTGCGTGACATGGGAAACGAAGCGGCCCGGCAGTGGGCCGGGCCGCGGTGACTGAATTGGAGGTAGATCAATTGAAGTAGAAGACGTTTGGAGCGGCGGGTGGTGCGAATTTGGAGGTGATCCAGACGCCCGCGTTGATGTAAAGGGTGCCGTGGTATTTCCAGGTTTCACCCAGTACGGGGCGTTGCCATTCGTTGTGGCCATCTGCGAAGAGCATATTCTGGCCGTCTGCGTTCATTTGGTCGGAGCCAGCATGGTTGGCCCTGGGTGGAAGGGTAATGATGGGTGTTCCCGTCATGCGCCACCAGGAGAAGTCGGCCATGATGGGTTGCTGCCATGTAGCGACTTTATTGGAGGGGTAGATGTACGGCCTGGAGAGGGAGATGGGAGGATAGTAGCCGGCATCGCGTGAGGGGAAGACGCTGGTGAGCCAGCCATTTTGTTCGCTGCCTGCGCTGGTGGGTCGCCCGGCGTTGCCAGCGAGGTAGTAGTAGGTAAGGTTGACGCGTGCATCATCCTTGTTCCAGTTGACGTAGGTGGTGGCGGGTATTTTTCCAGCGGAGGGGCAGGCGGCGGCTTTGGCGGTGACGGTGTATTCCTCGCGGAGGACTTTGTGTGAGACGCCGTGGATGGAGTTGCCGTAGTTCCAGCCGCCGGGGGGGAGTTCCCTGTTTTCGTGGTCGTAGGAATGGAGTGCGAGGTAGAACTGGCGGAGGTTTGATCCGCAGAGGGTACGGCGTGCGGTTTCACGTGCGTTGTTGAGACTGGGAAGCAAGAGGGCTAGAAGCATGCCGATGATGGAGATAACGACAAGGAGTTCGACGATGGTGAATGCGGGGCGAAAACAGGCAAGGGGTGAGTGCGACTTCATGGTCTTCCTCTCATTGAGGGGAAAAATGGATTTGAACGACTAATTGATTATTAACCGGTTTTTTGCAGTGAGTCAATTCATTCATTCTATGAATGAAGTAAATGATTGAGATCTAGATTAAGGGGGCTTTTGAATCATCGCGAAGAAAAGAATGCCCTCCCAGCTCTCTTGCAAAGAGAGGGGCAAAGAAAGCCAAATGGGACAATTCAAAGATCTCTATTATTTGAGCAGGAGGGTGTCGTAGCGCGCGACGTCGTGGTAGCCGACGAAGGTGTAGATGTTGGAGAAGTAGGTTTGGCCTTGTGAGTTGTCGTGTTTTTTGAAGGAGTCGGAGAAGCCGACGGTGAAGGGGAATTTGTCGCCGATTTTGGGTTTGACGTCGGGGCCGAGGAGGTCGGTCCAGGGGATTTTAGCGAGGACGGTATAGCCGCTTGGTTTGTCGTCCCTGGTGATTTCGGTGATTTTGAATTCGAGGCCTTTGAGGGTGGCTTCGTTGGAGAGCTGGCCGAACCATTTGCCGGGGGTTTTCTTGACGAAGACATCGCGGATGCAGGAGTTGCGGCCGATGTTAAGTTCCCAGTATTCGGCGGGACTGGCTTTGGAGACGAGGAAGATTTCGACGCAGTCGTCATCAAAGATGGCGGAGTCGCGCTCGGTGAATTTGCTGATGGGCGAGGCGTCGGAGACGCGGTATTTGAGGAAGAGTGCGTCGTCGGACCAGGCGATTTCGCATGAGCCGGGGGAGGTGGTGACGGGGGTGAGCTTGGGGAAGGCGATGTTCATCTGGACGCGGGCGAAGCGGGGGAGCTTGGCGTCAGGGGAGGCAAGATCCGCGAGAGTGGTGGAGGCAGGGATGTGGGGGATGGAATAGGTCTGGCTTTTAGGGACGGTGCGGGAGTTTTCGATGTAACCCTTCATGCGGGTGAGGACGAGGCGGGTTTGCTGGAGATCTTTTTCGGTGGCGGGTATTTCGCCGGCGAGGGCACGGATCATTTTGTTGTCACCGGCGAGGGCATCGGGAGCGCCGACCCAGGCGCGGGCCTCCGGAGAAGGGTCGGTGAAGAGGGCAAAGATTTCCTGGGTGCGGTCCTGTTCCTGGGATTTCATAGCGTCGAGGTAGAAATCAGCGAGGGCTTTATCGTCTTCGGTGGCTTTGCCCATAACGGGGGCAGGGGCGGGGCGCTTGGAGGAATCCTGAGCGGGGGAGGTGTGAGCGGCCGAGAGCGTTGCGAGAGCCAGAAGGCCTGAGAGGATGAGAGTCAGTGGCGGTTGACGCATACGAATGCCTTATATGATTTCGAGAGGTGACATGTCAGTTTAGATCGGACGTGCAGGGATGTAGGCGGTTCCCAGGGTATCGATGTGTGGAATGGATGCGCAGACTGAGCGGATTTTTTACCACGAAATCACGAAGTTAAGAAGCAGAGAAAGGGGCGGTGGTGTTGGGGTTTTGATGAGCACAAAAGGGAATTGTGCTTCCAACATGTTAGGCGGCTTAGGCGGATGTTTAAAGCGCGAGTTGGATTTTGAAAGTGGAGAAGAAGGGAATGCCGGTGGAGGGAATCGAACCCACACGGGGTAATTAGCCCCAACGGATTTTGAATCCGCCGCGTCTGCCTGTTCCGCCACACCGGCAAGGGTG
>CAZGOM010000250.1:0-6965 GCA_964527265.1 uncultured Phycisphaeraceae bacterium
TTTGAAATCGTCTCCATCGACATCGCCGACATCGACGTGGGTGAAAACATCGGCGCAAAGCTCCAGGCCGAACAGGCTTCCGCCGACGCCAAGCGCTTCCAGGCCGAGGCTGAAAAGCGCCGCGCCATGGCCGTCGCTCAGGAGCAGGAAAACAAGGCCGAAATTCAGAAAAACCGCGCCGCCGTCGTCCTCGCCGAAGCCGAAATCCCCAAGGCCATGGCCGAAGCCTTCCGCAACGGCAACCTCGGCATCATGGACTACTACAAAATGCGCAACATCATCTCCGACACCAACATGCGCAGCACCATCGCCGGCGACAACCAAGGCCAGCAAAACCAGTAAGCCCCAACCGGGAGCGCCGGCATCTTGCCGGCCGGGTGCCACAGCTTGAGCCGAACTCAAGCTGTGTCTTGCACGCACTTTGGTTGTTTCCAAAACCCTTCCTTCCCGGAATTTGGATGCCCCCCGTAACCAACGTCGGGTGGCCACACTACGCCGTGAACCATCGGCTTATGCAAGCTTTCTCTCCAATCAGCCCATGATTTAATCGGAAAACCATCACCGGTACGTTGTGCCAACCCCGATATGGGTGCCCTGCTCCTGATTCCCCAATACTCACTCTATTGAGTCCGCGTGCCCCTGTCTCTTCACTTCCACTCCCTTGATCTCCACCACTCCGCCCCAAATTCGCTTGTAATCAACCGACTGCTCCACGGCCCTGGCATTGGGCGTCAGCACCACATCCGCAGTCGTGATGCCGGGGTCCAAAGCCTTGATCTCCACCACTCTCGGCGCCCGGTTGCTCAACAAAGAAACCGACCCGGGCGCATGGACCTGCGCATAAAGAGGAGTCCGCAACGCAATGGTTTGTCCGCCAATGCGCACCGCCGCGTCAAAGCTCAACGGCACCGCAAGATTGTCGTTGACATCGATCACCACCACCACCTGCGTCTTGTTCCCCACGGTCCGTACAATGATCGGCTTTACCGTTATCCCCCCCGTGGCCAGCGGGTCCAATTTCGGATCTCTCGTCTCCTCCACGATCACGTCCGATGCTCCGTACACAGTCGTATTCAATGTCGCATGGCGGATCCATTTCCGCTTAACACCGGGCCATTCCTCCGGCTGTGCCCCCGCGGGCAGGCCGGCCAAGTCCGCCTTATCGGCAATCGCCGTCACAACCTCCACCTTCACTTCATGTTTCCCCGCTTTCAAGTGCGCAACGTCCAGCGTCCCAGAACACTCCTCGGAATTCCAGTTGGAACGCTCCACTTTCCCCGCCGCCATCGGCTGACCATCCACCACAAAACCCTTGACGGCATTCAGCACGACCAGTTCGTTCACGTTCCTGTGCCACTGGTTGCGCCAATCAAAGTTGAATGACACATTCTTCCTTCCTTCCCTCCACCTCAATTCAATCTTCTGGTCCAGATCACCCTGAAGCGCCGCCAGTAAGTCGATCTCCTGTTCCTGGGTAAGCACGCCTGCCTTGCTCATTCTTTCCAGCACGGAACTCGCCTGGATGATCGCTGCTGACCATGTTTCCGCGCTTTTCCGCGTCTTGAGCCATGTCACGATTCCGTCGACCATGAGTGTGGCCTCCGCCTTGGACAAGTCTCGTTCAGACAATGTCTGCCACACCCAGGGCGATTCCGGCTTTTGCAGCGCGACCGCAATCACCTCCTCTGTCGACTTTTTTCTCAGTTCAAACGGATTCTCCGATAATTCGGACGCATTCCCCTCCGCCCCCCCACCCTGATGCTTCCCCCCCCACGCACACCCGCCCAACAGCCCTCCTCCCAACAACACGAATGTCATCAGCATGGCAAACGTCCATTTAAACCCCCGCCCCCGATTCGCCGGGGTCCATAACCAAAGTGTCAGCCAGTAATCCACCAGAACCACCAGCGCCAGCAGCATCGCAATACAGAGCACGAACATCGTCACATTGATCACCCCCTCTTGCCCGTCCCCCGACACCCACACCATCAACCGCACAAACCAGATATCCATCACCTTCTTCCAAATGATTGCAATCACCGCATTCATCACCATCAATGGAAAAAACAATTCGCTCACCACCGCCAGCGGGATCCCGATCACCCGCCCATCCGACCGTTTGATATTTCGCATCGCCATCCATCCCAGAAAAGTCGCGCCGATCGGCGCTGTGAAACCCAATACGCCGATCACCACCATCAGCGCCTTCCAACCCATTAATGTCTCTCCCGTATCTAAATCCACCGCATCCACATGCGTAAACAGACCTCCATCGGTGAAATCCCGGAACATCTGCTGCAGCAGCACCATCACGAAAAAGCACACGATCCACGCCAAGCCCGCCAGCGCCAGCCGCGACACCCTTCGCTTCTTGTTCCGCACGCCTCCCGGTTCCCCAACCCTGGTCCCCATGCTTGCCGCCCCCGCTCCCGGGGTCATCACAATCGTCTCCACCTCCGTCTTGATCTCCCCAACGCTCTGATACCGCCGCCCAGGCTCCTTTTCCAAGGCCTTTAACACCACTTCATCCAGCCGCACATCAATCACCACCCGCCGTGATGGCGCCTCAAATCCTTCTTTTCCGCTGGGCAGTTCACCCGTCAGCATCTGATAAAACACCACGCCCAGCGCATAAATATCCGCCCGGTGGTCCACCTCTCCCGGCCTCTCCACCTGTTCCGGCGCCATATAACGCGGCGTGCCCGCCACCTTCTCCTCCACCAGCCCCGCCTCCTCACCCATCAGCTTCGCCAGCCCGAAATCCGCAATCTTCACCCGCCCGCCCTTGGTCAGCAGAATATTCTCAGGCTTGATATCCCGATGCACGATCCCCTTCTCATGCGCATACGCCAGCGCATCGCAAATCTCCGGCACTATCGCCAGCGCCTCCTTCGTCGTCACATGCCCGCTCTCCAGAAGCGCCCGCAAACTCAGCCCATCCACGTACTCCATCACGAAGTAATACAAACCCTCCCGCACCCCGAATTCGTGGATCGCAACGATATGCGGATGGCTCAGCCGCGCCATCGCCCGCGCTTCCCGCTCAAAACGCTCTTGAAACGCTCCGGACTTCCCCACCTCCAGCGGCAGCACCTTCAGCGCCACCGCGCGGCTTAAGCTCTTCTGCATCCCCCAGTACACCGCCCCCATCCCACCCCGTCCGATCAGCCGCACACCCTCCAACTCTGGAAATCTCCGCGCAATCTCCCCCGCCTCCATCGGCTCCCACGTATTCCCGCGGCCTCTCCCCGCAAGAGTGGCCACCCCCTCCATGCTTCCCGTGTTCCCCTCCAAACCACGCTTAAACAAACACTTCGGGCACAGCCCCTGCGGCGACCCCGCCGCCACCCCCGCCCCGCACTCCGGACATTTTTCACCTTCGCTCATCCCACCGTCTCCATTCGTTTTACAAAAAGCTCACACCACCCCGCCCCCGCGTACGCCGCAAGCGCGAAAATCATCCTGCCAACCAATACAAAAGCAAAACCCCAAAAAAGGTTACACCCCATCTTCAAATCCCCGTCACACCCACGCTGCCCCAACATGCAGCCAGCACCCATATATTATACCATACGTTTGGAAAAACGCAATATTTTGTCCTTATAAAGTACAAATTGTTAATAAATATATAATTTAATCCCCCCCAATCACTTACACCAATAAACCCTCCCGCTCCCCCCACCCGCGCCAAAAAAATCTTTAAAAATCTCACGCCGCCCCCTCTCTACCAAGGTAAAAGCATTTGAGTAGGCCCACGCACTCGGGTGACGGGGTATCGGGTTGCCGCGTGTCCTTGAGAAGCACACACGGCTTATTTCAGGTCGCACAAGGGCATTGATCTTCAACAGAGTCAGCGTTTTCGAAGCCCCCCGACAACCCGACCACCCGATAACCCGGGTGCACATGCCACCTATTTCTCCAAATGCTTTTACCCTGCCTCTCTACCGTCCCCCGGCCCTCTCCGACCTGCGATCCAAAACACGGCAGGATCCCTTCCTCCGGCTCCCCCCTCTGACCAGACCCCAAACCCCAAACCCCAGACCCCAGCCCCTAGGACCCAGCACCCTCAAAGGCTCTCCATCAACTCCCGCATCTCCTCCTCCACCATCCCAGGCTCGCTCACCGTCTGCGCAATCTCCTCCCTCAATAGCTCCCGATACCGCTTCCTCATCCGGTGCGCCGCCGTCTTCACCGCCCCCTCATTCATCCCCAGCCGCGCTCCCAGTTCCCCGTACCCGGCCTTCTCCCCTTTGATCAGCACACTCTCAAGCGCCTCAAACACCGCCTCCTGCCCCCGCTCCTGATATTCCCCCTTCAATCGCCTCAGCACCTCCTCCAACACCGTCAGCGCCCACCTGCGCTCAAACAGCCGCTCCGGCGTCATCCCCTCCACCGGCTCCATCGCATACCGCTGCTCCGCATCCATCCCATCAATCGACACCGTCTTCACCCCGCCACCGCGCTTGCCTGCGCTTTCCCCATCCCTCACATTCGCCATGAAGTTCTTCATCGACACCATCAAAAACGAGCGGAACTTCCCCTTCCCCGGCTCAACTCCCGCCAGCGCGTCTTTCTCCATCAAGTGCACTAAAAATCCTTGCACCAGGTCTTCCGCCTGCCCCGCACCCGCCCCTTTTCTCCGCGCAAACGCATACAGCGCAAACCAGTAAATCCGCGTCAATTCCCCCATCGCCCGCTTCGCTCCCTCACTCTTTCGCCACCCCCCAGCCGCCAGCACCACGCTCCACCGCGTCGCCCCAAACGCCCCCCGCCCACCCTCAGCCCCTGGAAAATCCGCAAACCGCGATGACACCGTCGTACCCATCCCGCCCCCTCTTCCTCTTGAAATTATCCCTTATTCTTTATCCCTTATAACTTTCCCCTCACCCCTCCACCACCGCCCCCACCATCGGCAACTTGATCGTAAACACGCTCCCTTTGCCCATCTGGCTCTGCACGCTCACGCTCCCCTTGTGCGCCTGCGCAATGTGCTTCACAATCGCCAGCCCCAGCCCCGTCCCCCCCTGTTTACGGCTGCGCGCCTTGTCCACCCGATAAAACCGCTCAAAAATGCGCGGCAAATGTTCCGCAGGAATCCCACAACCCTGATCCTTCACCTGAATCGTCAGCATCCCCTGGTCGTTATACGCATCCAGCGCAATCGCCTTCGACACCTCCGAATACTTGATCGCGTTATCCAGCAGATTCACCACCGCCTGCTCCACCAAAGGCCCATTGATCCGCGCCGTCAGCTCTCGCGGACAATTCATAATCACCTGTACGCTTCGCTCGCTAGCGCGACCAGAGCAATCCGCCACCGCCATCTCCAGCACCTCGCGCACCTTGTGGCTCGCCAGTTCGATCTGCCCCCGATCCCCATCCTGCTCAATCCTCGAAAGCCTCAATAAATCCTCGATGATCAGATGCAGCCGATCCGCCTGCCGCGCGATGATCCCCAGAAAATGCTCCTGCTCACCCGGGTCTGTCACGCCCCCATCCCGCAGCGTCTCCACAAAACCCTTGATCGACGTGATCGGCGTCTTCAACTCATGCGACACATTCGCCACAAAATCACGCCGGATGTTCTCCAGCTTCTTAAGCCGCGTCACATCATGAATCACCACAATCGCCCCCAGGCTCTCCCCGTTCTCATCCCGCCAAACCGTCCCATGCGCCTGGAGATATTTCTCCCCCTCTTCGCGCGTCAGCGTGATATCCCCCTCCACCGTCACCGAGCTTTCCAGCGTTTTACTCACAAACCGGTGCACCTGCGCGTTGCGGATCACTTCCTGGATCCGCCTCCCAATCGCCTGCTCCGGCGAAATATCCAGCAAATCCGCCGCCGCATGATTCATGCTGATGATCCGCTCATCCAGATCAATCGCCAGCACCGCCTCCACCATGCTCGCCAGCACCGCCTGCTGCTCCTGCCCCTGCTCTGTGATCCGCTGCATCTTCTCGTTGATCTGCTGCGCCATCCGGTTCAGCGCATGCGCCAGTCCGCCAAACTCCTCCGAATCAGGCACCTCGATATGGTGCGCCAGGTCTCCCGAGGCAAACCGGTCCGCCCCCGCGCGAACCTCGTTGATCAATGTATTCAGCCGCCACGCCCAGTAAGCCCCCACGCAGCCGGCCACCACCGTCAGCCCCAGCGCCACCCACCACCCATGCGCCACCGCCTCCGACGCCTCCCCCCGCGCCACATCCAGCATCACGCCAAACGCCACCAGCGCCACCGTCACCAGAAACCCGGCATAAATTTTCCAGACCAGGCTCCGAGAAATCATCTTCAAAACTCACAACAAGGAAAAAAGTCGCCTCAATTGTCCCCGGCCACACTCCTGCACGCCAATCAATCCCACCCCAGGAAGAAAGCGCAGGCCACTGACGCCAACTCGGTGATGTCAGACAATCAGCGCCCACGCTTCATACATCCTGGATTTCTCTTCACTCTGACAGAACCCAGAACCCAATACCCAGAACCCATCTTCCTCACACATCCTTAAACCGATATCCCACCCCGCGCACCGTCTCGATATGCGCTCCGTAATCACCCAGCTTCCGCCGCAGCGACACGATATGCACATCCACCGAGCGGTCCGTCACCGCCACGTCCTGTCCCTGCACGCCGTCCACGATCTGCGACCGCGTAAACACCCAGCCCGGCCGCCGTGCCAACAGTTGCAGCACTTTGAATTCCGTAAATGTCAGGTCCACCACCACACCATCCACCAGCACCTCGTGCCGCCCCGGGTGGATCACCAGGTTCTGGATCTTCAGCGCCCCCGCTTCATCCGCAGCCGGCGCAGCCTTGCGCCGCAGCACGGCCTTGAGCCGAGCCACCAGCACCTTGGGCGAAAACGGCTTGGCCACATAATCATCCGCACCCATTTCCAGCCCTGCCACTACATCCGACTCCTCGCCCTTTGCGCTCAGCATCAGGATCGGCGTCCCCTTGGTCTTAG
>CAZGOM010000251.1:0-6937 GCA_964527265.1 uncultured Phycisphaeraceae bacterium
TCGTTGGTGTAGACGTAGAGGCTTATGCCGTACTGGCGCTGGTTGCCCAGGCAGATGGCGCGCCGCGCGCTTTCGCGGGCACGGCCGACGGCGGGCAGCATGATCGCTAAGAGCAAGGCGACGATTGAGATCACCACGAGCAGTTCGATGAGCGTGAAACCGATGCACGTGCGGCGTGTGGCGTGTGTCATGGTGGCCCTGGGCTTCTTGAAGAATCGGGGATGGAACCCCTGCGGAACAGGCGGAAGATAGGCAGTCATCTTCGATGCTAATCGTTTGTTCAAGGAATACAAGTGTGATGATGCAGAAAACCATTGGGGACCTTTGAATCATCCCCCTCTCCAAGCCCGAGACGTGGCTGATCCGATGGCAGGGTCATAAACGCAGGTTTTGAGAGGTTTTGAAAGCCCAACTGATGCCACTGGCGCAGACGCCAGTGGCATCAGTTGGGGGGGATTATTCAAAGGTCCCATTCGCTCAAAATGGTTTGTGGTGAATCCTCTTTTCACCGTGCTAATAGTCGTTGCAACTTTAAATGCTCACTGCATGCGCGAGATTATTAAAAGGTTCCATTCCGGTGGCGTTTTGGGGGATTTGGAGGGCGGAGAGGAGGGGGGGGAGGGGGTTTGAGGGTGAGGGGTCGAAGCGGACGAGGGTTGCGCCGTGTTCCCAGGCGTAGGGGCTGAAGAAAGGGAGGCGGAGGGCGTGGGCGGCGTCGGAGGTGGCCATGCGGATGAGTGTGTCAGGGTCGAAGGCGTCGCGCTGGTGGAGGCGCTGGAGGGCGGGCCAGAGATCGGCGGGGTTGGCTTCAGAAGCGGGCTGGCAGACGGCGGAATCCGTGCCGAGGATGACGCGGATGCCGGCCTGGAGCATGTCGCGGTAGCGGTGGTTTTTGTGGCCGAAATATTCACTGGCGATGGGGCAGTAAACGACGGTGGCCTGGTGTTTGGCCATGATCTGGATGTCTTCATCGGTGACATAGTTGCAGTGGACGAGGGTCCAGTCGTGCCAGGGGCCGGGGACGAGGGAGGCGAACCAGGCGATGGGGGTGACCCCCGGTGGGGGGATGAAGGCTGGGTCCCAGCGGTTGAGCTTTTGGAGGAGGTCGCGGAAGGGGCCGGAGCCAGAGCGGAGGAATTGGAGTTCTTCTGGGGTTTCGGCGAGGTGTGTGGTGCGGAGTATGCCGCGCGGCTGGTTGAGGCGGCGGTATTGGAGTGCGTGGGTGGAGTAGGGGGCGTGGGGCTCGATGCCGATCGAAGGGAAGTCCTGCGTCCTGTGTCCTGGGTCCTGGGTCGAAGAATGAGGGGAAAGTCCAGAGTCCAGAGTCCTGAGTCCAGGGTCCAAGGTGGGAGAGAAGAGGTCCTGCGTCCTGTGTCCTGTGTCCTGGGTCGAAGAATGAGGGGAGAGTCCTGAGTCCAGAGTCCTGAGTCCAGGGTCCGAGGTGGGAGGAAGAGGGGGGATGGGAGCCGGAGCAGAGGAGACATGCTCACGCGGACGAGAGCATGGCACACGGTCAGGGTTTGGGGTGCGGTTGAGCTGGCGGATTTTCTGGCGGGTGTTTTTGGCGGCGATGATTGCGCGGTGGTGGGGGAAGCCGAGGGTTTCGAGGTAGCTGACGCCGGGATAGCCGTGCTGGAGGCGGGCTTGTGCGGCGGCGGGGGTGCCGGCGATGTCGCCGATGGCGGCGATACCGGCGGCCTGGGAGTCGGCCAGGCCTTTTTGGACGCTGGCGACGGGGTCGTAGGTGGGTGAGCGGCGTGCCTGGATGACCATGGCGAGCCATGCGGCGAAGGATCCGGGGTAGGGCCTGGGGCCGATGGCGTAGAGGTCCAGGTGGGCGTGGGCGTTGATCAATGGGGGAAGAATGAGGATATCGGGGCGGTCGATGATCTGGTGGGGCCCATAATCTTTTGCGCGCTGGAGGAGGGCTTGGGGGTTATCAGGGGTGATTTGCGGTTTTTGACCCGGGATAAGGAGGATGGCGGGCCTGCGCGGGGAGCGCGGGGGGGAGCCGGGGGTGTATAGTTCGCCGGCTTTAATCAGCATTGCCGCGGGTTTTTGTGCGTTGTTTTGTTGATTTTTCATGGCGTTCGGGTAGCCTATCAAGCGGATTTACATCTAAACACCCACGGACGGGAAAGGATACTCCTTTGAAGACTTCATGGATGAAGCTGTCAGTAATCGGTATGCTCGCTTTTATCGGCACCGGTTGCGTACCCCAGAACCAATACGACGATCTGCAGACGCTCTACCGTAAACAGGAAGAGCAAGTTGCGGATTTGCAATCACAGCTGGCGGAGTCTCAGGCGCGCTCCAAGGCGCTGCAGGACGCTGCGACCAACAACGGCACGAAAGTGGTGGAAGTCGAGAAGACCGTGAAGGTCACCGACCCGACGACCGCGGCCGACCGCGACAAGCTGGCGGCGCAGGTTGCGCTGCTGGAGCAGAAGCTGCGCGATGCGGGCAAGATTGGCCCCGTGCTGCTTGAGCCGGAAGTGGACAGCGCGCTGCGCGACCTGGCCAAGTCCGACCCGGACCTTTTGACCTACGACCCGAAGCTGGGCATGGTGCGCTTCAAGAGCGACCTGACGTTCCCCCTGGGGAGCACCGAGCTTTCCAAGAACGCAGCGGACGCGCTGAAGAAGTTTGCGGAAATTTTGAAGAAGCCGGTGGCGCAGAAGTATGAAGCGCGCGTGATCGGGCACACCGACAACGTACGCATCGGCAAGCCGGAAACCAAGCTGCGCTTTGGGACCAACTGGCATCTTTCGGCAGGCCGCGCGATTTCCGTGAAGGATGTGCTGGTGGATGCGGGCATCAACCCGAGCCGCGTGCAGATCGGCGGGAACGGCGAATTCCGTCCTGTGGTGGCCAATGCGGCCAAGGGCGGGGCGGAACAGAACCGCCGTGTGGAAATTTACCTTGTGCCCAACAGCTACACGGGCCCGGGCCTGCCTGCCGCGCAGGCTGCTCCGGCTGAGAAGCCTGTGATCGTAGACCCGGGTGTGAAGCCCGCGGTTGCGCCGGCGGTGACGCCTGCTCCGATGAAGTAAGAATCGTCGGATTGAATGATGAATCAAGGACGACCCCGGTGAAAGCCGGGGTTGTTTGTTGGAGGGGAGTCCAGAGTCCAGAGTCCAGGGTCCGGAGTCCAGGGTCCGGAGTCCAGAGTCGAAGAGGGAGGGAAGTCCGGAGTCCTGGGTCTTGCGGGATGAAGACAGGATGTGGGAACGATCAGTTGCGGAGACTGGTATATCAGTTATGATTCGGTGAAAAGGGAGTTTCACCATGGCTTACAAAATCGTGTCTGAAGGGTTTTTGTGGCAGCGTCCCGGCAAAGATGCATTGGTGGCTGCGGGGGCGCGGATTGTGACGCTGGCGTCGGGGGTGGTGGTGTGTTCGTTCATGCAGCAGAGCAAAATCGGGATCAATGATTTTGTGCCGGTATTGTCGAGTTCGCAGGATGAGGGGAAGACGTGGAGCGCGCCGCGGGAGATGTGGCCGCACTTGAAGGGGAAGTGGTCTATTTTCGGATCGGTGAGCGTGGGTGGGGACGGGTTGCTGTATTTTGCGGGCAAGCGGATTCCGATTGATGTGGCGGGGGAGAGTTTCTGGAGCGATGCGAACCATGGGATCAAGGCGAATGAGCTGGTGTGGGCGAAGTCGGGTGATGGGGGCAAGACGTGGACGGAGCCGGCGGTGATCCCGATGAAGATTGCCGGGTCGGCGGAGGCGGCGGGGCCGATGTGTGTGACGCGTGAGGGGACGTGGCTTTATGTTTATGCACCGTACAACACGTTTGACCCGGCGGTGAAGGTGGACCGGAACCAGCTGGCGCTAATGCGGTCGACGGACCAGGGGAAGACGTGGGAGTATCTGCCCGCGATGCGGTACGCGGAGGAGACATCGAACTCCGCGGAGGCGTGGGTGATTCAGTTGAGTGACGGGCGGTTGATCAGTTCGTGCTGGCATACGGATTGGAAGAGCAAGAGCGATTATCCGAATCCGTATGTGGTGTCGAGCGATCAGGGCAAGACGTGGACGCCGGTGCGGCGTGTAGGCACGGATGGACAGACGGTGTCTCTGAAGGCGATTGAGGGGGGCAAGGCGCTCCTGGTTTACAACATGCGGCGCTCGGATAAGCCGGGGGTGCGGATGGCGGAGCTTGCGCCCAAGGGTGATGGGTTTGAGATCAAGAGCGATCAGGCGATCTGGTATGCGCCGCAGGCGACGCAGGATGGGTCAAGCGTGGATCACGATAATTGGACGAGCTTTGCGTATGGAGAGCCGTCGGTGACGATGACCAAGGGTGGTGATTTGCTGGCGGTGATCTGGAGTATTGAGCCGCGGGATTTTGGGGGGATTCGGTTGATACGGTTGCGTGGTGAGCGATAGGGCGCGAGACAGAAAGTCAATGAAAAAGACCCTCGACTGGTGAGGGTCTTTTTCATTGGCTTTGAATTGAAGAGGGGTTATTTGTCTTTGTTGCCGCGGACGTATTTGCGGAATTGCTTGAGCCGGCGGGGGAGGTCGGCGCGTTGGGAGAGTTTGCGGAAGTCGGTGACCTGGGTGACGGCGCGCATGGGTGCCATGACGACTTCGAGGGTGTTGGAGTAGAGGTTGCCGGTGATGTAGCGGAAGGCTTCGCGGGTGGGGGTGGCTTTGGGTTCCTCCATGTCGATGATGGAGATGAGGGCGATATAACGGAGGGCTGTGGAGACGAGGAAAAGGGTGGCGTGGTAGGTGAATTTAATTTCGGTGCCGGGGATGGTGAATGTGATGTTGTGGAAGAGCTTTGCGATGGCGGCGGCGACGAGGCCGGCGGTGAGGCCGCCCAAGGCGATGGCGACGGCGTTGACGGCGACGTATGCCGCGCCGTTTTGCTTGTTGCCGGCGTTGGAGAGGTTCAGGAGCAGGTTGAAGTTTGAGACTTCGACGCCGGGCCAGAAGAAGCATGCGATCATGGCGAGGATGAAGCCGGCGATGGAGACGGAACTGATGGAGGTGTGGGCCCAGGCGAGGGACCAGTCGGGGGTGATGGAGGGGAAGGGGACGTCGACGGGCCATATGCCGTGGCCGACGATGACCCAGGGGAGCGCGCCGGAGGCGACGACGAAGCCGGCGACGATGAGGACGGGTTTTTTGCCGACGCGGTCGATGATTTTGCCCCAGAAGGCGTAGCCGATGGCGAAGATGAGCATGGGGACGGCGACCAGCATGGTATTGGCCTGCATGTCGGTGACTTGAAGTTCCTTAAGGAGGTAGAGCCAGATGTACTGGCCGACCATGCCGACGCCGAAGTTGAAGAGAAAGCTGAAGATGACGAGCTTGCGGAAGTTTTTGTCCTGAAGGGCTTCCTTGATAGCGCGGGTGATTTTGCCGGGGACTTGCGAGGTTTCGGATTGCTTGTCGGGAACGGATTTGAAGAGGAGGGGATCGAGCATGCCCATGAGGCCGGAGAAGCCGATGATGATGCTGGTGACTTTGAGGATCAGGTGGGTGTCGGAGCCGCTTTTCTGCTGGACGTAGGTGAGTGTGTAGCCGATGAGAAGGGTGGCAATGAGGCCCATGATGATGCCGATGCGGTAGCGGGTGGCGAAATAGCGTCCACGGACCTTGTGGGGGATGATGTCGGCCATCCAGCTCATCCAGGCCGGTCCGCCCATGTGGTTGAGGGACCATGCCGTGAAGATGCAGATGGACATGAGGATCCACCAGATATCGGGATGGTTTGGGAGGACCCAGGGGATGAGGGCGGTGATGCACCACATGAAGCGCGCGCTGGTGACAGTCCAGAGGAAAAAGGTTTTACGGCCCACGCCGGGGCGCTGCATGTAAAGGCCGACGAACTGAAAGAGGGCGGCGACAAAGGGGATGCCGGAGAGGACGCCGAACCCCCATTCGGGGGTGTGGAGCTCGGTGGCGAAGCGGGTGAGGGCGGCGCCGGAGACGGTCCAGAGCCAGAAGGCGCCAAACACCCATGTGAGGGTGATGGTGGGCAAATGGGTGCGGATATCGATCCTGGATGCGGGCGTCGGGGGAGCCGTCTTGGGCTCGGATTGGTTTTGGGGAGAGTCCATGGCGCCTGACGAGGTGTCGGGTGAAGGGGCGCGGGATTTTAGCAGAAGATGGGTGTTGGTTCTGGGGTTCTGGGTCTTGGGTTCTGGGTCTCGGGTCTTGTCAGAATTGAAGAAGGGTGGTGGGAGGAGGGTTCGGGGTGGTTTGAGGGGCACAGCAAGACACTGGCGCAGACGCCCGTGGCATGGGGGCGCACAGTGCCAATCGGATCAGGCTTTTTTGCCTTCTTCGCCGTAGGCTTCGACGATTTTCTGGACGAGGCTGTGGCGGACGATGTCGGATTTTTCGAGGGTGACGAAGGAGATGCCGGGGACGTTTTTGAGGCGGCGGGCGGCATCGACGAGGCCGGAATCTCGCGGGTCTTCAAGGTCGACCTGGGAGACGTCGCCGGTGATGATCATTTTGCTTCCCTGGCCCAGGCGGGTGAGGAACATGAGCATCTGGGATTTGGTGGTGTTCTGGGCTTCGTCGAGGATGATGATGGCGTCGTTCAAGGTGCGGCCGCGCATGAAGGCCAGGGGGCAGATTTCGATGATGTCGCAGGAAATGAAACGCTGGACCTGGTCGTAGTCCATCATGTCATGGAGGGCGTCCAGGAGCGGGCGCAGGTAGGGGTTGACCTTTTCCTGGAGGTCGCCGGGGAGGAAGCCGAGTTTTTCGCCTGCTTCGACGGCGGGGCGGACGAGGACGAGCTTACGGATTTCGCCTCGGCGGAGCATGGAGGTGGCGGCGGCGACGGCGAGGTAGGTTTTGCCGGTGCCGGCGGGACCGGTGCAGAAGGTCATGTCGTGCTCGGTCATGGCTTTGAGGTAGCGGAGCTGGCCCTTGGTGAGGGCCTTGACCTGGCGGCCGCGGTGGT
>CAZGOM010000252.1:0-6917 GCA_964527265.1 uncultured Phycisphaeraceae bacterium
CCCTGGAGCCCATCCCCGGCCAGCCCGGCGTCCTCATCCTCGCCCGCGACGCCGGCGAGCTCCTCGAATCCCGCTTTGAAAACGGTCGCCTCTCCTACCCCAAGCCCGTCATCTTCACCCCCATCGCCCCCGGCAAGGAAGGCCAGGCCCGCAAGATCCTCGCGCTGGGCTCCACCGACGACACCGTCTGGTGGGCGCAGAAAATCGGCGATGATCTCATCATTAACCGCTGGACCAAGGGCCAGGAAAAGCCCCAGTCGGAAACCTACACCGGCATCGCGGCCAAAATCGACGGGGTCCTTCCCTATGCCCCCGGCAAAGCCCTCGTCAAAGAACAATACGCCCAGGGCTTAAAAGCCCTCTCCCTTCAGGACGGCAAAGCCGTGCTCCAGGAACTCGCCCCCCTCTCCCGCGCTGAACTGGGTTCCTACCAGCTCATCACCGTCGCCGGCACCCTGAAACTTGCCCGCGTCACCGATGGCGTCCTCCAATGGATCGGGCCCGATCTCCAGCCCACCGACCAGATCATGCTCGCCGACGGCCAGAAGCTCTCCAGCTACGTCCCCCTCCCCGACGGCTCCGCCTGGGCTCTCCAATCCGACGGCATTTTCCTCCACCTCATGAAGCCCGACAAAGCCGGCGTCCCCCGCATCACCGAGTCCTACCGCGTCGGCCAGGGTGCCGCTCTCATCCAGGACCCGGTCCTGGGCCTCATCCTCATTGATTCCGACAAAATCACCCGCCTCGCCAAAGGCCCCTCCGCGGAGCTCGCCCTTGTCGATTCCTTCGACGCCCGCGACAGCCGCCCCGCTGGCAAAAACGAGCCCGGCTTCACCCGCATCGCCACCGCCCGCATCACCCGTTCGGACAAGGACAACGTCCTCCTCTTCAACGACGAGAAGCACGAGATCACTCTCCTGGATGCCTCCGACAAGGGCTTCAAACCCGTCCTTACCTGGCAGGTTTACGACGATTCCAGCTACCCCTACGGTGGCGGCGGCCCCGGTGACCGCGGACGCGGCGCACCCGAGCCACGCTCCGTCACCGCCTTCGACGCCGACGGCGATGGCGCCGTCGACCTGGCCATCCTCTGCCACGACCGCCTCCTCATCTACCTGGCAAGAGACAAAAAATAATTCCTTCCCCTTCAACTCTCTCTCATTCTTTGTCTCCACTTCCCCTTCCTAGCCACTAATCACCAGCCACCAGCCACTCCTATGAAACACTTCCCCACTCTCCTCCTCGCAATCGCTCTCACCACGCCCGCTCTCGCAGCCGATCCGGCCCCCGCGGCCGCCCCGGCCGCCCCCGTCGCCGCCCTCGCCGCTCCCAAAACCGTCGCTAAGGACAAAGTCGCCACCGTCACCCTTCAGGGCGGCGCAAAGGTCACCGGCCTTATTCTCAAGTCCAACGACACCGGCATCGTCATCGACCTCGGCCACGACGTCGTCAACATCCCCTCCAACCGCATCCTGGAAATCCAAACCGAGGCGCAGGAAGCCAAATCCCAATCCACCCAGACCCAGGATGGCCTCTTCACCACCGGGCGTCTCGAATCCGCCCCCGTCCCCGACCTCGTCAAGCGCCACGGCGATGCCGTTGTCATGATCCGCACCCCCGCCGGCCTCGGCTCAGGTTTCCTCATCTCCAAAGCCGGCCACATCGTCAGCAACTACCACGTCATCCAGGGCCAGACCAGGCTCCAGGTCACCCTCTTCCGCAAAACCGACACCGGCTACGAAAAACTTGAACTCAAAAAGGTCAAGATCATCGCCTTCAACCCCGTCCGCGACCTCTCCCTCATCCAGATCGACCCGGAGGAAGTCAAAGGCGCGCTTCCCAACCCCATCACCATCAATGACAAGGACGACCTTGGCGTCGGCGATCTTGTCTTCGCCGTCGGCAGCCCCCTGGGCCTCGAACGCACCGTCACCCAGGGCATCGTCAGCTCCACCACCCGCACCATGGAAAACATCCGCCTCATCCAGACCGACGCCGCCATCAACCCCGGTAACTCCGGCGGCCCCCTCTTCAACGCCCGCGGCGAAGTCGTCGGCGTCGTCTGCGCAGGCGCCTCCTACTTCCAGGGCCTCGCCTTCGGCATCCCCTCCTCCGACCTCGTCGACTTCCTCAAACACCGCGATTCCTACCTTTACGACCCCTCCCAGCCCCAAAACGGTTTTAAGTATATGGAACCTCCCTATAAGCCCAAAGCCAAGCTCGCCAAGAAGTAATGCCCATCGCCGCTATTCCTGCGCATCCGGCAACGCGACTTCGCGGGCATGCGTGCCTCCGGCTCCCAAAATCACCGCAATTCCCCTATTCTCCTCATTCCCAGACCCCACACCCTAGACCCTGACCCCTTCCCCAGCTATCCTTAGTGCCGCTTAAATCACACACCGGAGACAACCACATGCGCCGTCGCCTGACACAAATTCTCACCGCCACCGCCACTTCCGTCATCTTCGCCAGCGCCGCGCTCATGGCCGCCGATCCCGCCCGTCCCTCCACCGAATGTCTCCCAGACTCCACCGTCGCGGTCCTCCGCGTCCCCGACGGCCAGAAAGCCATCGACACCCTCCGCGAAAACACCAAGCTCGGCAAGGTGATGTTCAGCAAGGAACGCATCGACAACGCTTTCACCAAGGTCAAGGCTGAAAAACCCAAGGAATACGCCGATTTCGAAGCCGAACTCGCAAAAAATGGCCTCAAGCCTGAAGATCTTCGCGAACTCTTCACCGGCGACAGCGGCATCGCCGTCACCCTCGCCCCCAAG
This sequence comes from uncultured Phycisphaeraceae bacterium, assembly GCA_964527265.1. Taxonomy (GTDB): domain Bacteria; phylum Planctomycetota; class Phycisphaerae; order Phycisphaerales; family Phycisphaeraceae; genus CAZGOM01. Next base: position 2,777 of record CAZGOM010000252.1, read on the forward strand.
CCCAACGGCGCCTTCAAAGGCAACATGATCTTCTGGCTTGAGCCCAAGGGCGACGCTGGCCCCCGCTTCTACAAGGCCATGCAGAAAAGCGTCGAGGAAAACAAGAACAAACCCGTCCGCACCGATCTGAAGATCGAGGGCGTCGACGTCATGAAGATTGTCTCCCCCCGCGTCCAGACCGTCTTCAATCCCCCTGAAATCCCCGAAAACTTCGACCAGATGACCGCCGACGAGCGCGCCAAGTTCTTCCAGGAACAGGCCCAGAAGAACAAAGAACCCAAAACCACCATCGTCGGTTATGACGTCATGTTCGCCGCCCTCCTGGGCAACCGCATCATCGTCACCAGCGCTGTTCCTGATGCGCCTAACCCGATGGAACCCAAGGCCGCCGGCGCTGCCGTCGTCCCCGCTGACGCAGATGCCACCGAAGCCGTCTTCGCCGAGTTCTTAAAAGCCCACCTGGCCTCCGGCAAGGCCACCGGCTTCATGGACCGCATGACCAAGGCCCCCGGCCTCCAGCAGGCCCTTCCCAAGGGCGTCGTCTTCGCCGAAGGCTATGCCGACCTCAACGCCCTCGTCAAAATGAGCGCCGCCAGCGGCGCCGCCGACATGGGCAAGGACCCCAAGAAACTCATCGAATCCCTCGGCTTGACCAACATCGGCCCCATCGCCTTCCGCAGCACCCTCGAAGGCAGCGCCAACAACACCACCTTCTTCCTCTCCGCACCCGGGCCCCACAAGGGCATCCTCGCCCTCCTCGACCAACCCGAACTCAAGCCCGAACCCTCCGCCTGGGCCACCTCCAACCTCGTCACCTACGCACACTGGAGCTTCGACCTCGCCAAGGCCTACAAAATCATCAAGGACATGGCAGTCGACATCCAGGGCCCCGAAGCCGAACAGACCTTCCAGCAGATGGAAATGCAGACTCAGGGCATGCTCCAGACCGACGTCACCAGCCTCCTGGCCTCCCTGGGCACCAAGCACACCCTCGGCGTCTACCCCATCGAACCCAAGCCCAAAGCCAAAGAAGGCGAAGAGGAAGAAACTGCTCCCGAACAGGCCCCCATGGCCCTCGTCTGGAATCTCACCGACCAGGCCCTCTGGAACAAAGTCTTCGGCGCCATCAAACCCCTCATGGGCATGGCCGGCGGCAATGTCATCCCCGCCGATGAACAGGGCTTCACCGGCTACCGCAGCGCACCCGGCCTCCCCGTCGACGGCGCACTCATGACCGGCAAGAACTTCCTCATGTTCGCCTTCGGCCCCAAAGTCGCCGAGCAGACCTTAAGCTCTCTCTCCACACCGCCCACCGGCGAAGCCTCCCTCAAGGACGGCAAAGCTTTTGCCCAGGCCAAGACCGTCGCCAAGCTCCGCCCCGGTGTCCTCTTCACCCTCGCCAACAACGAAAAAACCGGCGAGCAGTTCATCGAAGGCTTCCTCCAGGGCATTGAGCAAACCCTCGCCCGTAGCCGTAATATGACCCCCGAAGAAGCCATGGCCCTCACCGAAATGGTTCGCGCCATCCTTCCCAAGCCCGAAGAAATGAAGGGCGTCTACGGCGTAGGCGTCGGCCAGGGCTTCAACTCAGCCGAAGGCCTCACCATCGAAAGCATCACCGAACTCCCCAAATAACTTCCTGCACAACCCAAGAAAACGGACGGCCCCTTAAAAGGCCGTCCGTTTTTTATTGTTACACCTGCGGGGCATCCCAATCCTTCAATCCCGCCCCAGAAACCCGCTCTTCTTCATTCCCCCGCCAGTTCCGCCGCCTTCCCGGCATTCTCTTTCAAAAACGCCTCCAGCTCATTCACCCGCCAGTTCATCACCTTCCGATGCGCATACACATCCAGCGCCGGATGCAGCTTTGGTTGCACCTCCAAAAGCCACTTCTCAAACGCCTCAAACCGCTTCCTGATCGCCCCGTCCCGCGCCACATAAGCGTCATACATCGGCAGCAGAATCATCGACAGCAATTCCAGATGCGCCAGTGCGTATCCCCACGACACTGCCACTGGATCCTTGGGCGTCTTGGCGTACCGCTTCACATTCGCCAGCACCACCGGCTCAAACGCCGCAATCACCTTCCGCATCTTCGCAATGTTCGCCGTCGCCTTTTTTATCCGCGGCTCATCCGCAGTCGGAATATAAAGCGGGTCAAACAGCGGCAGCCACAGCGTGCTCATCCTCTCGAAAAACGCCTGCGCCTTCCCCGCATCCTTCCCAAACGCCTGCGCAAAGCTCTTCTTCACCAGCGCCTTAAACGGCTGCTTCTTATCCCACAGCGCATCCGCCATCACATCCATCAAAAGATTGTGCGGAAAGCTCATCCGCTGGTTCTGACAGCTGTTAAGCCCATGCAACCCGATCTTCGCCAGGTTCGCCACATCCTTGTGCAGCGTCTTGGCGATCGTCACCATGTTCGGGTCGTAGTAGCACGCCCAGATCGCGTGGTAATCAAAATCAAATCCATCCCCCTTGAACTGCTTTTGCCAGTCTGACAAATACTCCAGATTCGTCGCCGCACTCTTGGGCATGGTCAGTTTGTTGAGCGCAAATTCCATCTTCTTTTCATCGCTCGTACCCGCATCACCAAACGCCGTCAGATAGCTCCGCGTGATCGGCGCAAACATCAGGATAAACCGATCCGGATTCCCCAGCCGCGCCCGCACCGGCGCCCAAAGCAGATCCACATACAGCAGGAAAACAATCTTCGTCGCCAGCCCCTTGGCCGTTAGCTTCGCGTCCAGCTCATTGAGCATGTCCACGAAATACTCCGAAGGCCGCTCCGGCAAATGCTCATCATGGTTGTTGCTCCCATCCGCCAGCCAGAAATGCAGCAGATCCACTTCCCCATGCTTGCCTGCATAATCCGCGATCCCGTCCACCACCGCGCTCCGCACATCCGCCCGCGCATAATCCAGGTTCGTGTTCAGCGGCACGCCCCTGAAAAACTCCCGCTTCCCGTCGATCTTCGCCAGCCATTCCCGCCGCCCCTCCGGCACCATTGATGTCTCAACCTTCCCCCACCCTTCGCTCCCCTCTCCCGTGATTCCCAGCGCCACCGACGTCCACCCATGCCCCACGCGCTCAAAGCTCAGCCCGCGTTTCTTAAGCTCCCCGATCACATCCTCCACGATCCCCACAATCTCCTTCTCGCTGATCTTCCCCACAGGCTTCCCGTCCTTCCCCGGCCGCTCATACCACTGCTTAAAGAAGCACGACCCATTCTCAAACTGGATGAAATACCCATTCATCATCCGCTTGGTCTGCCAGTCGATCAGGTCGATCACATGCTCACGTGAGCACGCCCCTTCAATGCAGATGCTCCGGTACTTGTACGACGCCTTGTGATCCAGCTTAAACGCCTTCGCCGGCAGCACGCTCTTCACCTTCGGCACCACTTCCCCAGATTTCCCCGGGCGAATCCACGCAAACCCCAGCGCCTGCAAATACTGATACACCGCAAACAGCACGCTCCGTTCATTGCTCCCCGAAAGCCGATACCCCGCCACCTTCGCACCCTTCTTCACCGCCGTCACTTTCACATGATCATTCAAGTCCCCCGCAGGCGCCTCGGCCCCCACGCCAAAATCCGCAAACGTCCCCAGCACCAGCGCATTCATTGGCGCCTTCCCCGCAATCCCCTTCTTAATCTCCACCTTCTTCCCCGTCGCCAGCTTCAAACACCGCTGCAATTCCTTCGCCGCAAATCCCACCACTCCACCCTTGCCCGCCACATAAATCTGCATCGCCATAAATTCGCCCTTTGTTGAAATGCCTTGAATCGCCGCCCAATAAGTACCATCAACCACCAATCTAATACCGCCGCGATTGTACCCATTCCCCCACACCCGTCACCCGATTCGCAAATCCTAAAACCCTGCCCAATCCTCCTGAAAATTCCCCAACCCCTCTTCTCTTCACTTGTACCTTATCCCTTTTCCCTTGTACCTTTCTTCCATGACCACCACACCTTGGTACCAGAACCAACTCCGCATCGCCGCCCTCCAATGCAACTTCGAAGACGGCAAAACCCTTCAAGTCATCGACCAATGGCAGGCCAGCGGCTTCAACACCGAACAACTCTTCCACCCCATGGCCGAGTCCTACTCCGCCATCTTCGATCCACTCCTCCACG
>CAZGOM010000253.1:0-6894 GCA_964527265.1 uncultured Phycisphaeraceae bacterium
CGCGGACCATGAGTTTTTCGATGGCTTCGTCGCGGGTTTTGCTGGCGCGGATGAGATCGATGACTTCCTGAATATCGCACACGGCATAGATGAGGCCTTCGATGCGGTGGGCTTCACGGGCGGCCTGGCGCAGGAGGAAGGCGGTCTTGCGCCGGATGACTTCAAAGCGGTGCTCAATGTGGAGCCTGAGGAGTTCCTTGAGGGGAAGGGTCTGCGGGCGGCCCTTGACCAGCGCGATGTTGTGGATGGAGAATCCGGACTGAAGGGGTGTGAGCTGGTAGAGCTGGTTTTCGACGACCTGGGGGTCGGCACCTTTTTTGAGTTCGATGACGAGGCGCATGCCGCCGCGGTTGGAGGATTCGTCGATGACGTTGGAGATTTCGGTGAGGCGTTCCTCGCGGACGGCTTCCTTAATTTTGCCGATAACGCCGTCGGACTTGGAGACCTGGTAGGGGAGTTCGGTGACGACAATGAGGTTGCGTCCGGCGCGGGTTTCCTCGTGGTGGATTTTGGCGCGGACGGTGAGGCGTCCGCGGCCGGTGGTGTAGGCGTCGAGGATGCCGCGGCGTCCGCAGATGAATGCGCCGGTGGGGAAATCGGGTCCGGGAACGATGGTGAAGAGTTCCTGGACGGTGATTTCGGGATTGTCGATTGTTGCGACGAGGGCGTCGAAGATTTCGCCGGGGTTGTGGGGGGCCAGGCAGGTGGCCATGCCGACGGCGATGCCGACGCCGCCGTTGATGAGGAGGTTGGGGAACTTGGAGGGGAGGACGGTGGGTTCCTGTTTGGAGCCGTCGTAGTTGTCTTTCCAGTCGACGGTTTCATACTCGAGGTCTTCGAGCATGTCGCCTGCGGGACCGGCCATGCGTGCTTCGGTGTAACGCATGGCGGCCGGGGGGTCTGGGTCGATGGAGCCGAAGTTGCCTTGAGGATCGACCAAGGGCATGCGCATGCGCCAGGTCTGGGCCATGCCGACGAGTGTGGGGTAGACGACGGCTTCGCCGTGGGGATGGTAGTCGCCGGAGGTCATGCCGCAGATTTTGGCGCACTTGATGTGCTTTTTGCCGGGCGTGAGCTTCAGGTCGTGCATGGAGACAAGGATGCGGCGCTGGCTGGGTTTTAAGCCATCGCGGACATCGGGCAGGGCCCGGTCGACGATGGTGCTCATGGCGTAGGTGAGGTAGCTGTCACCCAGTTCGGTGGCGATGGCCTGGTCAATGGTTTTGCCAAGCGTGAAAGAGACCTCCTTCACCGGAGGGACGGCGGGGGTGTTTTCAGCTTGATTTTCGGAATTTTCACCGGGACCGGAAGGGGATGTAGTGTCGGCCATGACTGCCCTATGCTCCTGCTAGGAAACCCAGGCGGGTTTGGTGTGGAAATTTTACCAGAAACCGGGGAAAAATGCCGAGAGCGGGGGGCGGAAAAGTGGGTGGGATAAAAGGGGGGAGTCCAAAGGGGGGCAATGAGGGCGCAACGGGTGAATGATACGTATGGTGTCTGGGCGGGGCAGTGCATAAGTGTCGAGAAATCCACATTGAAATACGTGCTCAATGAAATAATCACAAGGCCGGGTTATGTTGGAAGTTATGAACGCTGAGACGGTGTCGGCGTCGTTTGAAAAAGAAACCTGGGTGATGTCTTTGCGTGTGCTGGCATTGATTCAGGTGTAGAATTCCGGGCCCTGTTGCGACTGACAGGCCCAGCGGAGCCCAAATGGCCAAGGCCCTGATTGAAACCCATCTTCCCCTCGCCGGCCGGCGCCAAGGCAAGGTGCGGGATATCTACGATGCCGGGCGCATTCAGGGGCATGATGCGGTTCTTTTGATCGCGTCAGACCGTTTGAGCGCGTTTGATGTGGTGATGCCCAACGGCATCCCCGGCAAAGGCATTGTGCTTACGCAACTGTCGAATTTCTGGTTCAAAATGATCCAGGAAAAGCTTTCAGACAAGCTCCGGCATCATGTTTTGAGCACGGATCCGCGGATGATCGGCAGCCTTTCGCCTGACGAATGCAAGGTGATCGACCGGCGCGCGGTGGTGGGGATGAAGGCGCGGGTGATTCCCATTGAGTGCGTGGTGCGCGGGTATCTGGCGGGCTCGGGGTGGTCGGAATACCGCCGCAGTGGGAAAGTGTGCGGCGTGAAGCTGCCCAAGGGGCTCAAGCAGAGCGAACAACTTCCGGAGCCAATTTTTACGCCGACGACCAAGGCCACCGAGGGGCACGACGAAGCGATCACGTTTGAGAAAATGGGGCAGTTGGTTGGTTTGGATCTGGCAAAGTCTTTAAAGGCATTGTCCATCTCTATTTATGAGATGGCGCGTGCGTATGCCAAAGACCGTGGAATCATCATTGCGGATACGAAGTTTGAGTTTGGGCTGGAGATTGATCCGCTGACGGGCGAGCCGGTGAACAACCAGCCGATCCTGGTGGATGAAGTTTTGACGCCGGACAGCTCGCGGTTCTGGCCGTTGGAGAGCTATGCGCCTGGGACGAATCCGCCGAGTTTCGACAAGCAGTTCGTGCGGGACTACCTGCAGGATTTATTTGACAAAGCGCAATGGAACAAGACGCCGCCGGGGCCGGTGATTCCCGATGATGTGGTCGATAAGACGCTTCAGAAGTATCTGGAGGCTTACCGGCTGATCACTGGGAAGACGCTGGAACTTTGATTTTCAGATAGCGGTTGAGCCTATGGAGGTGGCATGAAGTCGTCGATCCATGGGTGGCGTAAAGAGGCTTTGTGGTGTGTAGCGGTTTTGCTGTTCTGGATGTACCTACTGATGCCTTGGCAGCCACTGGTGGGCACCGGGCTGGATTATGCGTGGACGTTGTACCTTCATGAGGCGTATGCGCAAGGTTTGATGTTCGGCTCCGAATTCGTGTTCAATTACGGTCCGCTGGGGTTTGTGCAGCAACCGGTGTATCACCCGGAAACGCGCGGAGTGACGTTTGTGCTGTCGGGATTGGTGTGCGCGCTGGCGGTTTTGGGTTTATGGGTGGGCGGGGGGCGGTGGCTGGCGCGAAGGCCAGAGGCGCGGGCAGCGGGATTGTGCCTGATTGGGGTGTTTGGGGCGGTGGTGGACCCGTGGTACGCCTTGGGGCTGGTGGTGGGGGTGGCGGCATTGTTTACACCGAGGTTGGGACGGTTCCGATTGGTGCTGTTGGCCCGGGAGGGCATAAAGGTTTCCAGGGCGCTGGCGCATCGGCGCGTTTTGACTGCAGGGTGGATACTGTTGGCGGTGGCGATGGCGGTGTTTGCCCAGATGAAATTGACGCTGGGTATATCGATGGCCATGGTTATCGGGGCGATGTTCATTCGCGCGCAGGGGCGGAGGCGGGTGCTAGGGCCGTTCCGATTTGCCTGCGTTTTCGCGGTCTCCTGGCTGGCGATCTGGGTTTGGGCAGGTCAGTCGCTGTGGGGGCTGGTGGAATACTTTGCATTGTCGGTGCGCATTGTGGCGGGATATGGAGAGGCGATGGCGTTCCCGGGGCCGCTGGGGTCGGTGATCGTGTTTATTGCGGGTATCGGGATTGTGCTTTGGGGGGCGTTACGAAGCTTAGGAAACAACTGGCTGTGCGTGCGACGGGATTGGGGGGCGATGCTGGGGTTGGGCGGGGTGATGTTTTTGCTTTATAAGGCCACGATCACACGCAATGATATGGGACACCTGAGTCTAGGGGCGCATGCGCTGTGCTGTGTGGGGCTGGTTTTGGGGATGTCGCTGGTTTTTGGACGCGTCAGGGAGCGCAAAAAAAGAGTGGCGGGGCTCTGGATGCTGGCGGGTCTGCTGGCGGTTTTTGGGTTTGAAACGGGATCCGTGGCGCAACCGTTCATACGTGCGGGAAGTCTGGACCACGCCCAGAGCGTGGTGGATTGGGTTACGGGTGGGAACAAAAAGTATGTGGAGGGATGGGAAAAGGGCAAAGAACTGGGCCGGGAGTTTCTGGGGACGGGCGCGCCCGGAGTGACGGCGGATATCTATCCGACGCAGATGGATCTGTTAATCCAGGCCGGGTACACGCCCAGCGTGCGACCGACAGCGCAAAGCTACATCACTCAGGGAGATCCGGTCCTGCTGGAGATGAATGCGAATCACCTCCTGGGGAGTCGTGCTCCCCAGCTTATTTTTCTGATGCGCGACTTACCGGTGGATCAGCAGTACCCGACGTTCAACGACAGTCTTTCATGGCCGATTCTGCTAACGCACTATGACGTAGTGGGGGCGCAGGGCGAAGTGGTCATACTCAGGAAGTCAGCCGCGGCCAGGCGCTATCGGCTGGATCCAATGGGAAGCCGGAAAGGCAAACTGGGAGAGCGGATTGAGGTTCCAGGTACGCCGCCGGGAGCGGCGGGGATCTGGGTTTCAGTGAGTATCAAACCTTCACTGTGGGGAAAAGTCCGGGGCCTGTTTTATGTTCACCCAATACTGACTATGGACACGGAACTGGGCAGCGGGGAGACGGTGCGTTCACGTTTTGTGCCGTCGTTTGGCGAATCGAGTTTCCTGCTTTCCCCGCGGATTGAATTTGGAAAGCGATGGCCAATGTTTGCAGGTGCGCCGACGAATGAGGTGTTTGATGCCGTGAAGGTGAAGTGGCTGACGATGACGGGATTCGATTCGGATGTGGTGAAGGGCTCATATGAGGACGATGTGGAGCTGACTTGGTACGCGTTTTACTTTGAGGCGCAACCGGGGTTGGTAAGGAGCGAGCCGGTCAAATGACCTGGAGTTGGCGAAGTGATTCAGGGGCGTAGAAGGCAAAGCACCAGTCGCGGCGGCGGAGGGTTTGGGCGTTGGCGACGCCGTGCTGGGCGTTTTGGAGGGTTTGGGCGGCAGATTGGAGGAGGGCGGGGTATTGTGCGGCAAGGGCGGCGTTGAGTTCATGCAGATGCGTGAAGAGCCGGGCGCGTTCCTTGGTGTCGGTGGTTTGGGCCAATTGGGCCAGTGTGTGGCCTTTTTCGATGACGGTTTGCGAGCCGGTGGGGTTGAGGCGGTCGATGTTGTGGGGGAGGTTGTGGGAATGCCAGAGGGCCTGGGCGACGTCTTTGGAGGTGGCGGAGGGAACGTTAAAGGCGAGGTAGAGGTCGGCGGAAGCGACGGCCATGGGGGCGAGGGTTTGGCCGGTCCAGCCCAGCCACCAGGCTTCGGTGATGAGGTCGTATTGACCGCCGCCTTTGCCGTGGATGAAGAGGTGGCAGGCCTGGGCGCGCAAGAGGCCGGTCATGGTGAGGGCGCGGGGGAGGATTCGGCGTTTGGTGAGGTCGATGGGGTTGCCTTGGGAGTCAGAGATGGCCCAATTGCCGTCGGCCTGGCGTGAGGCGTAGGCTTTGGCGCGCGCGATGGGTTTGCCGAGGATCGTGCTCATGACCCAGAAGGGGGCTTCGACCATTTCGTCGGGATCGATGATCAGGAGGGGGGCGATGCCGGCGGTAGGGTGTTTTTTGACGGCCGCGTTGTAGGCATTGACGCAGGATTGGGCGTCGGCGAGGAAGTTGGTCAGGAGTGATTTAAAGCCTTGTGTGGCAGCGAGTTGGCTGGCGAAGAGGACGGGGAGATGGAGGTTGATGGATTTGCGAAGGCGGTCGAGGATGGCGGTGATCTGGTAGGCGAGGTTTTTGGGGGCGATGACGCCGGAGGTGGTTTCGTCGTGGATGGTTTGAATGGCGGAGCGGAGATTGGCCAGGAGTGAGGTGGCGGAAGGGTTTTCACGGGTGAAGATGTCGATGTTGCCGAGGGCGGTTTGGAGGTCGATACAGGGTTGGTCGAGGGAGGAGAGAGTGGGTTTTTCGCGGCCGAGGGTGAGTTGCTTGACCCAAAGGCGAGTGTCGTTTTGGACGGGAATATCAAGGGTACAGGCGGGGTGTTCGTCGTGGTCAACGACGATGTGGAAGGCGTGGCCGCGGTGTTTTTGGGCCAGGGCGGCGGCGGTGAGGTCTTTGATGAGGATGCCGGGGTGCCAGAACCAAGCCTGGTGGCCGGAGCCGATGATGGGCGTGCCTGCGGTGGGGATGGTTTCCCAAGCGGGGGTACCGAGGGTTTTGGCGTTGTGGTTGATGGCCTGGGTGAGCTCAGTGGCCAATGGGAGAGCGGCGGGCGCGGCTGGGGCGATTTCCGGGAGTGGGGGGATGAAGGTGGTTTTCATTGAACGGGTTCCGGGTTCCGGGGATCGGGTGATGAGCGGAGAGATAGCCCTTGGGGTTTTTAACCCCAGGCCCGATGCTTGGAATACGAAAGTTCAGGATTTGCTAGAGCAGGTGTTGCCGGAGCAGCAGGATTCCTTGGCCGCGCCTGCAGTTTGGAGGGCGAACTTGTGGGGGAATTTGGCGAGTTCGCGGTTGAAGACCTGGGTGTAGTGGGCGAGGCGTTTTTCCGGGTCGTTCAAGGGGCCGCCGAAGGAGCGGTTGGGATCGTTATAGATCAGGCGGATGGGCACTTCGGTGATGGCGAGGTTGTGGGCGACGGCCTGGACCCAGAACTGGAGGGGGAAAGCGTAGCCGGGCTCGGTGAGGGTGAGTTTTTGGAGGGCGGAGACGCGGTAGGCCTTAAAGCCGCAGAAGGCATCGGTGACGCTGAGGCCGAGGCGGTCGTTGACCATGCGGGTGATGGTTGCGTTGATGGCGCGGCGGTCGCCGGGGGGGACGTCGGTGGCGAGGGCGCTGTCGAGGTAGCGGCTGCCGGAGATGATGTCCATGCGGGGGCCGGTGTCGTCGGATTGGCGGATGGCTTCCAGGAAGGTTGGGAGGCTGGCGGGCTGATGCTGCTCGTCGCAGTCCATGGTGATGAGCCAGTCGAAACACCGGTTGCACTGGCATTGGGACCAGCGGAAGGCGTCGATCAGGGATTGGCCATAGCCGCGGTTTTGGGCGTGGCGGATGACTTCGACGGGCTGTT
>CAZGOM010000254.1:0-6890 GCA_964527265.1 uncultured Phycisphaeraceae bacterium
GCGAAGGCTTTGCGTCCGGCGGGGGTGAGGAGGCCGCCGAGTTCCTGGACGACTTGAGCGCGGCGGGCGGCCTGGGCCATGGCGTCTATGCCGAGCTTGCGCTGGATGAGGGTGTCGGGGAGAGAGGCCATGAGGCGGATGTGTGCGGCGACGATGGCGAGGAGGCGGTCGTTGTTGAATTTGGGGGCTTCATCGCGGATCCAGGCGGCGGCTTTGTCGAAGACATCGGTGAAGCCGTTGGCGTATTGACGGGCGATGAGGTCGCGGTCCTTGGCCATTTTCATGGCCTGGAGGATGGGGATGACGGTTTGGCTTTGAGATTGCTGGGCGACGTCGGCTTCGTCGGATGTGCCCAGGCCGCCGGGCTTGGCGTAGGCGATGGCCTGGTAGATGAGGCGGCTGTCTTCCTGATTCAAGACGGCGAGGCACTGGGAGACGCCTGGGCGGAATTCTTCACCAGCGGCCGACCAGGCGAGGGGGGCGATGAGGAGGATGATGCCGAGGTTTGTGTTGGTGTTGAGGCGATCGCGGGTGGCTTTGACGGATTGGTAGACGGCCTGGCCGACGCCGAGGGTGCGGGTGTGAGCGAGGATGGGGGCGACGATGCGGGCGCTGTCGACGAAATCGCGCCATGTGAGGTTGGCGAAGCTGGCGCCGGGGTGGACGTTGCCGGGCTTTGGTGCCATGACTTCATCGGTGCATGCGCGTTCGATGCAGCCAGCGATTTCGTCGGGGGTGAGGGGCATGGGAGGAGTGGGGTTTGGGGTGAAGACGACGCGGCTAAGAGCGAGATTCTACTCTCGACGGGTGCGATAGAGGGGAAGGATTTGAGTGAAATCAGAAGCGCATGGAGGTGGACTTCAGATGTGGTGGGAGACGGCTTGTTTGTTGGTGGGTGAGCGGGAAGGGGGACAGGTTCATTGAAGAAAGGAACCAGTCCCTCAGGAGGGTTGGGGCCGATGGTTTTTTGCGGTTCACAGGTCCAACGGGACACTGGCGCAGACGCCAGTGGGAGTGGAGATACTGAGGATTAATACCAGGCGTCGAGGTAGGACGTGGAGAGGTAGCTGGGGTGGGCGGTGTCGGCGTAGCTGAAGAACATATCTGACCAGCGCGGGGGTAAGTTTGCGGCGTTGAGGGTGGTTTTTTTGACGCGGAAGGCGGTGCCGTCGCCGAAACCGGCGACAAAGCCGACGCCGTCGTGGACTTTTGTGCTGTCGGGCTTGGCGTAGATGGTGTCGACGGCGCAGGAAAAGAGGGCGATGGGGGCGGCGAGGCTGGTGCGGGTGACGTGGCCGGAGGGGTAGTAGGGACCGCCCTGGAGGTTGCCTTCGATTTTGGAAGCGATGGGAACGTAGTAGGAATCCCAGCGGAGGATGTAGTTTGGCCAGTTCCACATCACATTGCCGTTGCCTGAGTAGCCGTTGTAGTAGGGGCTGGCCGAGTAGGGTGAGCGGAAGATGATGCTGTGGACAGCGCCGGTCTGGCCGAGGAATTTGCCGTAGGCGGCGACTTCATCGAGCTTGGCGGCGAGGAGGGGGGTGGACCAGGGGTGATCGGTGCAGGAGCCGGCGCGGCCGTTGGCGAGATAGCCCTTGGCGTAGAGGACGGAGAGGCCGACGGGTTGAGCCCAGTCAGGTGTGAATTGATCCTGCATGACGTGGCTGTAGGAATTGCCGATGAGGGGGCGGGGGACGGCGCTTTTGTTGTCGAGGGTGTAGCCGAGGTATCCGATGCCGATGCCGCGCTGGCGGGACATGCAGACGACGAGGCGGGCTTCGGTGCGGGTTTTGCTGAGGGTGGGGATGGTCAGAGAGATAAGGATGGTCAGGATGGTGATGACCACGAGGAGTTCAATGAGCGTGAAGCCGGGTGCAGATTGGCGCAGGAATAGGGAAGCGGGGGATCGGGTCATGTGGCTGTTCCCTCAAGTTCGTGTTGGAAGATGGCGGGCACGCGGACGTTGATGGGTTCGATGAAGGTTTTGCCGTAGAGCGGATTGGTGCGGAGAGAATCGAGCGTGCGGATGCAGGTGCGGAGAATGGTGGAGGCATCGAAGCCCAGGCGGGTGATGGGAAAGGATTCGTGGGGGAGCGGAGCGGGGGCGCTGGAGAAATTGGCATGGCCGACTACTTGGACGTCATGGGGGGCTTGTATGCCGAGGTCTTTGAGTCCGAGCATGGCGGCGGGGATGAAGTTGTCGTCGGCGATGACGAGGGCGTCGGGGCGGTGGGTTTGGCTGGCATGAAACAGGGAGCGGACGGCGTAGCGCGCCCAGGCGGGGGTGTGGCCGAAGGCACCCTGGACCCAATGGGGCTGGACGGTGACGCCGTTGCGGGTGAGGAGGGCGATGACGTCGGCGACGTGGCCATCGATGTTGAAATTGCTTCCACCGGCAACGACGACGGCGACACGGCGGCGGCCGCGGGAGAGGAGCCATTGCGCGGCGCGCTCGTAAAAATGGGTCATGTCCGGGGTGACGCTGGCGACATCCCAGAGTGAGGGGCCGATGATGACTTTGGGGAGGCGGGCATTGGCGGTGAAGAGGGTGCGGGCGAGGGTGAAAGCGTCGCCGGCGAAGATCACCCCGGCGAGGCGGTGAGCCTGGATGTCGTCGAGCAGTGCTTGATAGCTTTCATCGTGTTCGCTGGAGATGGAATGATGGGTTGTGAGGGACATGCCGGGGGGCATAAGCCCGGCGGCGGCGGCCTGGGCGCAGAGTGCGGCTTGGAAGCGGGACCAGAGCTCGGGCTTTTGGGGGGAGGAGTTGAAGACGAGTGCGTAGGAGACGAGGTGGGGAGGGAGATGTGAGACGAATGTGCCGCGGGTGCTGTCGACGGAGATGAAGCGTTCGGAGGCGAGTTCTTCGAGGGCGGATTGAACGGTGGCGATGCTGACTTTGAATTGACGGACGAACTGCTGGCGGGTGGGGATGCGATCGCCGGGGCGGTATTTTCCGGAGACGATGCTGCCGCGGATGAGGGAGACGATTTTTTTTCTTTTGATATTGGGCTTGGACATGGGAAATGGGCCGGATTTTAGTTGTTCAGTTAAAATGAATAATAAGTAGTATAAGGTGGGGAAAGGAGAAGGCAAGGGAAATGTTGGGTCGTGGGGTTGGTTGATGTTGAATTGATTGGAAGCGCAATGAGATTCCGGGGCAGTTGGGTACAACAGCCCCAGACACCCACCAGGAGGGGACTTAATCAGCGGTATTTGTTGAAGTAGGGGCGGCGGGGGACGAGGGAGAATTCGGAGATGAGGGATTGGATGTCGAGGGCGGGGTCGAGAGATTCCAGGAGGAAGGTGACGGAGGGTTGGTCGAAGGTGATGCGGGTGCGATTGCCGTATTTGAGTTGGATTTCGCGGATTTTGGGTTGGTTGATGTCGCCGAAGAGGGAGACGGAGTTGAAGTTGAGGGTGGCGAGGGCGAGCGGGGGTGCGAAGCCGAAGCGGTAGGTTTCCTGGTTGAAGCCGGCCTGGGCGATGGTCTGGCCCAGGGGGTTGATGATGGAGGACATGCCGGGATAAGCGAGGACGACGGGGGCGGAGTGGTGGAGGGCGTAGAAGTTGAGGTAAGAGCCGCCGGGGGTGAGGCTGGGGACGAGGAAGAGATCTGCGCCCTGGTCGGCCTGGGATTGGAAGACCTGGGGGAAGTAGATATCGAAGCAGATGGCGCCGCCGATTTTTAAGCCGCGGAAGGGGATGAGGGGGGTGATGTCGGGCTGGACGCCTTTGGCGGCTTCGAGCGGGGGGAGTTTTCGTTTGTGGTATTTGCCGGCGACAGAGCCGTCGGACTCAATGAGGAAGAAGGCGTTTCGCGGAGTGCCCTGGTCGCTGTAGATGATGGGAAGGGCGAGGGCGAGGCGGTGCTTGATGGCGCGGTCGATGAGGGGGGCCATGGAGCGCTGCCAGGGCTGGGCAGTGAGTTCTTCAAGGGAGACGCTGTCGGGACCGGAGGGGCCGAAGGGTTTGTAGGCGTTTAAAAGTTCGGGGAGGACGAGGAGATCGACTTTGGCGGCGCCGGCGAAATCAATGAGGGTGAGGGCGTGGGAGAGCTTGTGGTCGAGGGAATCGAAGGAGATGTCAGCGATGGAGCCGGCTGCGATGGTGAGGTTACGCATGGGGGGATGGTAAGGAGAGATGTGTCCAGCGTCCAGCGTCCAGCGTCCCGAGTCCCGAGTCCCGAGTCCAGAGTCCAGAGTCCAGAGTTTAGAGTTTAGAGTTCAGAGCCCAGAGTTCAGCGTTCAGAGTTCAGAGGTCAGAGGTCTTGTGTCCTGTGTCCAGAGTCCTGGGTTGAAGAAGCGGAGTTGGAGTTGAAGAGGGAGAGCCGAGGTTCGGCGTCATTTTGGGCGGGTGGCGGGGAGCAGGGAGGCGTTATGCGTACAATCCTGCAATGGCGGTTTTTGAATTAACTTCTCCGATGCCTTGTTCTTCAGACGAGCTTTTTGCGTGGCATACGCGGCCGGGTGCGTTTGTGCGGCTGAGTCCGCCGTGGGGGCCGCTGGAACTGGTGGCGAGGGCTGGGGAGTTTCCGGTGATGTGCGTGAAACTGCGGGTGCCGGCGGGGCCGATCCGGATGACGTGGCTGGGGCAGCATTCGGATTATGTGGAGGGGAAGTCTTTTCGGGATACGCAGGTGAGCGGGCCGTTCAATAAGTGGGTGCATGACCATTTCATGGAGCCGGGGCCGGATGGGGGATCGCTGTTGAGGGATCGGGTGGAGTATGAGATTCCGATGGGTTGGCTGGGGCGGGCGATCACGGGACGGGGGATCGCACGGCAGCTTGCGGGGATGTTTGCGTATCGGCATAAGATCACGGCGCGGGACCTGGGGCGGCATGCGTTGACGCCGGAACCGATGAAGGGGTGCAAGATAGCGATCACGGGGGCGTCGGGTTTACTGGGGCGCACACTGACGGCGTTTTTCAGCTCTGGTGGGCATGAGGTGGTGCGGATCGGACGGGGGGCGGGGAATGATTTGATGTGGGACCCGAGACGGGATGATCTGGGCTTGAAGCCGGGCGCACTGGACGGGGTGAAATGGGTGATTCACCTGGCGGGGGACAATGTGGGGGAGGGGCGATGGACGGAGGAGAAGAAAAAGCGGATGTGGGAGAGCCGTGTGCCGGTGACAGAGCGGCTGGCGAAGTATCTGGCGGGGATGGAGAAGAGGCCGGAGGTGCTGGTGGGGGCGTCGGGGATAGGGGTGTTTGGGGATCGCGGAGATGAGATTCTGACTGAAGCGAGCGCGGGGGGCGGGGGATTTTTCGGAGATTTATGCCGAGCGTGGGAGGGGGCGAGCAGGGCGGCGAAGGATGCCGGCGTGCGTTGCGTGGATTTGCGGTTGAGCATGGTGGTGACGCCGCTTGGAGGAGCGCTGGGGAAGATGCTGCCGGCTTTTAAGATGGGGTTGGGGGGGCCGCTGGGGAGCGGGAGGCAGTATTGGAGCTGGATCAGCCTGGAGGACGTGGTGGGGCTGTTTCATCATGCATGCGTGACGGAGGGATTGAGGGGTTCGGTGAATGCGACGTCGCCGGGGCCGGTGACATGCCGGGAGTTTGTCAGGGAACTGGGGCGGGCTGTGAGGAGACCGGCGGTGCTGCCTGCGCCGGCGTTTGTGTTGAAGGCGTTCATGGGGGAGGGGGCGGGACCGCTTGTGCTGGCGAGCTGCCGTGCGCTGCCGGAGCGTGCGCTGGAGAGCGGTTATGAGTTTGTGCATCCGGAATTACGGGAAGCGCTGGAGGAGATGCTGGGGAGAGAGGCGTGAGATGTGAAAAGACCGCGGAGGTTTCCGCGGTCTTGGGGGGGATAAGAGTGACGAGACTTATTTTTTTGCAGCTTTTTTGGTGGGCTTGGTTTTCTTGATGGTTGGGACAGCTTTTGCGGGTTTGGCGGCTTTTTTGGCTGGCTTGGCTGTTTTTGCTTTTTGGGTGGGTTTAGCGGATTTGGCGGGTTTGGGTTGTTTGGGGGTTTTCTTTTTCGTGCCGACGAATTCCTGGATTTTTGAGCGAAGCTTTTTGGAGACGCCTGGTTTATTGAGGGCGGCGGCGAGATCGTTCAGGGACGTGTCGGTGGGGAGGATTTCTTTTTTGATGTTGACGATTCTGGTGATTGTGCCGAGGGCGTTGGCGGAGGAGTCGGTGATGATGGATTCGGCGACGACTTCCTGGATCTGCTGGCCGGGCTTTTGGTCGAGGATTTTCAGGAGTTTGTCGGCATTTGCCTTGGGGCTCTTTTTCAGGAGGGATTCGAGGGATTTGGCTGCCTTTGCGTAATCAGGCAGTTTGGCGGGCTTTTTTCCATTGCCCAGGAGGTCGGAGATGTCCAGGGAGTCTGGGGTTTTGCTGGAGGCGGGTTTCCTGGAAGGGGACTTGGCCATGGGAGACTCCGGAAGGAATGTGAAAGGGAGCGTACGCTGTGGCTGTGGAGGATAACGCAAGATGATGGGCGTGGGGAAGGGGATTTGTGAGAGGAATTGGATAGGGGTGTAGTCCAAGTTTCGGGGAAGGAAGCGTTTTGGAGGCAACCAAAGCACGTGCAAGACACAGCTTGAGTTCGGCTCAAGCTGTGGCACCCGGGAACTTGGACTACACCTGTTGGATAGAGATGAGGAGTCCGACTCAGAGGTTGTAGGGCGGTTTGTGGAGGCCTTTGGGGGAGGCGGTGAAGATTTCGACGCCGGTTTCGGTGACGCCGATGGTGTGTTCGAATTGCGCGGAGAGCTTGCCGTCGCGGGTGATGACGGTCCAGCCGTCGCGGAGGATGACGACTTCGTGTGTGCCGGCGTTGAGCATGGGTTCGATGGTGAAGATCATGCCGGGTTCGAGTTTGACGCCTAAGCCGCGTTTGCCGTAGTGGAGGACCTGGGGTGCGTCGTGGAATTCGAT
>CAZGOM010000255.1:0-6846 GCA_964527265.1 uncultured Phycisphaeraceae bacterium
TTCTGCGCATCCGCATAATTCGAAATCAAGATCAACCCCGCCCCCGTCTTCTTCTTCGCCAGTTCCTCTATCAGCTCAATCCCACCCTCGGCCTGAAAACTCCCTTCCAGCACCCGATTCACCAGCACCAGCGCCTTAGGCGATATCTCCCGAGCCAGCACGGCATCACCCCCCACATAAACCGCCTTCGCTTTCGGCGCCACCTCCGACACCAGCCATGTCAAACTCGACGTATCCGCTCCGCAGTGCCCCACAATCAAAACCTTTTCAAAACCCGCCATCTCAAACCCCTTTTCTCTCCCCCGGCTTGCCAAAGGTATCACCAACAGGAAAACTATAACCAAAACACAACCTCTCGACTCCAGCTCTTCCACCACCCAATACCCAGAACCCATCTTCACCATGCCCCTCATCACTCCCTCCCAGATCGACCAGTTCCACACCCTCGGGTATTTCCTCACCGACGTCGCTTTCCCCTCCTCCGACATCCAGGCCATGTCCGCCGAATTCGACCGCCTCCACCAGCTTGCCATCGACACCGCCATCAAATCCGGTGATGAAACCGCCATCAAATTCGCCCGAATCCGCGCCTTCATCGGCGCCATGCACACCCAGAGCAACATCGCAAAAGCCTTCGTTAAAGCTCCTATTTACGTCGAAGCCTGCGCCACCTTTCTCGGCCCCGATGCCGATCTCTATTACAACCAGGCCGTCATCAAACCACCCGAAAAAGGCCTCAGCTTCGGCTGGCATCAGGACTCCGGCTACAAAGTCACCAAACCCCTCCAATACATCACCTGCTGGACCGCCATCTCCGACACCACCCTCGAAAACGGCTGCATCTGGGTCCTTCCCAAATCCCACAAACTCGGCTTAATCCCTCACTACCGCGACCACGCCGCCGGCGAAACCAAACCCGTCTCCCTCGACGAAACCGGCGCCATCCCCGTCCCCATGAAGGCAGGCCAGGTCGCCATCTTCTCCTCCCTCACCCTCCACAAATCCGGCCCAAACACCTCCAACACCACCCGCAAAGGTTACGTCCCCCAATACCACTTCCCCGGCGTCGTCGCCGCAGACACTGGCATCCCATTCGGCGACCAATTCCCGATTCTCCGCAACGGCCAACCCGTTTAATCACCTGTCTGGGTGGCATGGCGTGGCCACAAGCCATGCCATGTTTTTGCACGAGCCGCCGTAAACTCACCACCCCAACTCATCCCCCGTAGTCAAAACAACATTGGACGCAAAACCCTCGCTCCCCTCCATCATTCCCGCTCGAACTCCGCCCTGTAGACCGGAATTTTGCAGCAGCTTGCAACCTTCCCTCTGGAAACTCTTTTTAATCATCCGATTTCTTCTTAAATCCCGGCCCAAATCCGCTCCGCCTCCGCTTAATTCGGATTCACCACACTCACATCCAAGCTCCCATCCCCCTTCCTCCGGCTCGGCGGATCACTCACAAACGCAAAAAACTCCGGCGTGTAAACAAAATCGTGAATCGTCGTCCGCTTCCGGTAAGGCAAATACACCCCGATGTGCCACATCGAATTCCGGTACACCATCAAATCTCCCGCCCCCAGTCTCGCCTCCACCGCCCCAGGCATGCTCGCCGCGTAATCCATCACCGCAAGCTCAGCCTCCACATCATCCTTCCCAATCACATCCGCACCGGGAGTCGGCCTACCCGGAAAACGTGCAATCTCCGCCTTCGTATCTCTTCTTAGATGGCTCCCCGGCACCACCCATGTACACGCATCCTCATACAGCGCGCAGTTGATCTGATTGAAATAGCGCTTGTCATCCTTCAACCGGTCAAACGCCGCCAGATCCATCGCCGGGTAATTGTCCCGCCAGTCTCGATGCCACACCGTGCACCACGGCCTGCTCGCCGGCTCATAAAACACCCCCGTCCCCATCAGCCGATCCTCCTTGCTCTTCCCCTGGCACGCCTCCGGGCTGATCAGTTCCTTCAGCGCCTTCTCCAACTCAGGCAAATGCGCATACGCCTCAAAAGGCGCAACATCAATCTCCCCCGCATGCCGCTTGACCGGTTGCAGCCGCTGCGCGGAATCCCCGCTCGTCTTCCTTGCTATCGGCCGCCCCTTGTCCGCCTCCCGCCGCAAATCTTTCAGCAGCGCCGTCGGAATCAGTCTCCGCATGATGCAAAAACCCAACGCATGATAATCATGCACATGCTGGCTCGTCAGTTCAAACATCGCTCTTCCTCCAATGCTTTTCATAGATGGTAATCTCAAAAAACCTTGACGACTGCCCCCTCTGTCATCGCACTTCATTTTTAAGCGCTGCACTTTTTCGCACCTTATCTGGCCTTTGTCTCTTGGTGTCTTGGTGGTAAGCGATCAATCCCAACCTCACACTAATGTGTGAAAAACAAATCACATGCATTAACATCTGGTTAATCCCCTCATCTCCAGATTGCGAGCGCCATGCCCGAAATCCCCCACAAACCCGGCTTCGACCTCACCTTCCGCGCACGCCTCATGCTCTCCATGTGCGTACTCGTCCTTCTGACCGGCGCCATCGTCTTCCTTGTCGCCATCTACGGCGCACGCAAGAACACCCACGCACTCACCACCACCCTATTCCAGAACGTCTCCGATCACGCCGCCTCTCAAACGCGCGACTTCATCCAGCGTGCCGCCCCCGTCGCTCAATCCCTCGAACAACTCTCAAACCAGGGCCTCCACCTCGATAACTCCGACCTCCTGGCCCCCCAGCTCCTGGCCTTCCTCAAGGGCAACCCCGGCCTCACCTGGGTCATTTACGCCGACGAAACCGGCCGCTACGTCGGCGCCACCCGCGACCCCAACGGCAATTACCACATCGAAAAACGCCCCACCGCAAACGGCAAAGCCCACGTCTCCGACCAGCTCGTCCTACCCGACGGTTCCCTCCAGCTCGTACGCGAAGACACCACCTCCACCTACGACGCCCGCACCCGTCCCTTCTACACCCTCGCAAAGTCCAAAGGCCAACTTGCCTGGACCGCGCCCTACATGTTCTTCACCCAGAAAATCCCCGGCATCTCCTGCGTCGTCCCCGTCAAACACCCCGACGGCTCCTTCCGCGGCGTCTTCAGCGTTGAATTCGACCTCAACGCCCTCTCCAAATTCGTCAACACCCTCTCCGTCAGCGAAAATTCCCGCATCTTCCTCTTCACCCCAGACCAAACCCTCCTCGCCCACCCAAACCTTCGCAACCTCACGGCCAAATCCGCCACCTCGGGCAAAATGCTCACCCTCGCCGACACCGGCGATCCCTTTGTCGAAGTCTTCCGCCAGCACCTTCAGCCCGCCCACCTTCAGCCCGGTTCCTCCCTCGAAACCGATGAATTCCACTTCTTCCCCTTCAAACATGACGGCACCCACTATCTGGCTTCCACCACCGTCTTCTCCATCGGTGGTGGCCAGACCTGGGTCGTCGGCGCCGTCGCCCCTGAGTCCGACTTCCTCGCCGGCGTCTGGCGCACCCGCGTCCTTTACATCGCCGCCGCCGCTTTCGCACTCCTCCTGGCCATCGTCCTTGCCGGCATCACCGCCCGCCGCATCTCCCGCCCCATCCGCTCCGTCATCACTTTCATGAACGCCGTCGGCGCTGGCGACCTGGACGGCAAGGCCGATTTCAAGGGCGGCCTGGAATTCCGCCTTCTCTCCAACGCCCTCAATAACATGCTCGTCCACCTCCGCGAACGCCTCCACCTGCGCAGCTCCCTCAAAATCGCCATGGATGTCCAGCAAAGCCTCCTCCCCGCCTCCGACCCCGTATCACCGCTCCTGGATGTCGCCGGCAAAAGCAACTACTGCGACCAGACCGGCGGCGATTACTACGATTTCATCGACGTCACCGCACTCCCCCCAGACTTCCTACTCGTCGCCGTGGCAGACGTCATGGGCCACGGCCTGCCTTCCGCTCTGGTCATGGCCACCGCCCGCGCCGCACTCCGCACCTGCGCCCAGAAGGAATCCTGCCTCGCCCAGATCATGACCCGCACCAATCAGGTCCTCTCCGCCGATAACCGCCACAAGCGCTTTGTCACCCTCTCCCTCATCCTCATCGACGCTCCCTCCCGCAAAGTCCGCTGGGCCAGCGCCGGCCACGACCCGGCCATCGTCTACCACCCCGCCTCCGATGCCTTCACCGAACTCGAAGGCGGCGACATTCCCCTGGGTATCATGGAAGGTACCCGATACGAGGAATACATCAGCGCCCCCCTTCCTGAAAACGCCGTCATGGTCATCGGCACCGATGGCATCTGGGAAATGTTCAACGAAGACCAAAAGCAGTATGGCAAACCCCGCCTCCAGGCCGTCATCCGCGACCATCACGCCAAAACCGCCGCCCAGATCGGCGCCGCCCTCGAAGCCGACCTTAAATCCTTCCGCGGCTCCGCCACGCCCGCCGACGACGTCACCTTCGTCATCATCAAATTCCGCTAATTCATCCTCCTGCCCCCTCTCCCCCCGGGAGAGGGTTGGGGCGGGTACTGCCTGCGAATGCGGAAATAATGGACCTTCTACCCTCTCATATTCAACCCATGACGCCCACCCCGGCCCGCTCAGTCGCATTCATCTCCCATCTTCGTAACATTAATTGCAACATCTTGTAAAACTGGAGCGTCCAAACCCCAGATCTCAAATAAAACATCACTCTCCCCCCCACCACACCCGCCTCAAAATATCTCCCGGTAATTTCACTCCCCTCCCCTTCTCATACAAACCCACCACCACTGCCGCATCCTGCACATTCATCTCACATCCCACCAGAAATTCGTTCTTCTCCCCAAACAATTCCTCCGTCACCATACCCGCCTGCGCGATCCCGCCCTGACCCGCCAATAAATCCGCCATCATCCCCGCCACTTCTGCACGTCTCCCCGCATCTGAAGCCCACACCACCGTCTTTCTGAAACATTTCACCGGTGCCATCGCCTCATCCGCATGCCCCTCCAGCCATCCGCGCAACGAAGCAAACACCGTACCCTGATATCCCCCAAGCATTTCGCGTGGCTTACCCAACCCCACGTACCCTCTCGCCAGCGCCATCGTCGTGTAGGGCGTCCCCAGCAGCGTCGCATCAAACTCCCCATTCATCAGCTTTTCATACCGTACGTTTGTCGCTCCCGCATACACCACCGTCACATCCCGCCTCCGATCGATTCCATTCCTCCCCAGAATCTCAAACAACGCCGACGCATATCCCGTATCCGTATCCACCGCGACCCGCTTCCCCTTCAGTTCCGCAATCCCACCGATCCCCGGTCGCGCCACCAACTGCAAAAAACCCGCATGTACCGGCGCATAACACACCACCTCTCCCGCATTAGCATGCCCGCTCATCGCGCACGCAATGACATCATCCAGCGACATCACCACCACCGGGTACATCCCCTCCAACAGCAGCCGGTGCGATTCATTCGCATCCGTAACAAAATGCCGTTCCACCTCCGCTATTCCCGCCCCCTCTCCTCTTTTCCTCCTCAGATCCGCAATCGCATACACCATCTCCAGCGAATCCCGAAACATCGCCACCCGCACAGCCGTCAAATTCGACTGCCCCATTGCATCCCTCTCAAGAAATTCAAACAACCCTCACGCTTCAGCCAGGCCTCCAACTTTGTGAATCATATAAAAACCACCTGCACAACCCCTCTTGGGGCCTTTGAATCATCTCTCTCGGCTCTTTCTGCCTCCATGTCTCTCAGTGATTTCAAAATCCTCAAGGAGTTGCAATGAGATTTCCATTGCGTCGGCAACCTCTCAATCTCCATTTACAATTTACACCCTACCGCCCCGTCACCCGCACCCGCACCATGCGCACACCCTGCACCCGGTGGCTGTTCCAGTTTTCACGGAAACGCTGCACGTCATAGGTGACGAGCAGTTCATCGGGCGCGACCTCGTTGATGCTGAGATATTCCCACGAGTTGCTGTCGCGCACATTCGTGTCTTCCTGCACCCGCAGCCGGTCGTTTTCAGGCACGCCCATGTGCGCCTGGAGATCCACCTCAAGCTGGTGGAGGTCGATTCGACCTTGCCAGTGGTTACCTGTGCCGGTCGGGTCGATCATGACGAATTTCCCGCAATGCCCGTAGTGCTCGGCAACATAGTCGAACTTCGCTGCCTGCTCGAGCGAAGTAAAGGTCGACTTGGGCCGGCCGTAGGTCGCGACCAGGCCGCCATTTTTGAGCCGGCGCACGATGGGCCACACCCCTGTGATGTATTCGCGGGTATCAACCAGTTGAACAGGCGTGGGCTTCGTCCACGTTTTCCCATTATCCGCAGAGCGTGCATGCACCATGAGTGATCCGGTGCGCGCCATGACATAAAGCTCACCTGACGCCAGCCGCTCCAGCGCCGTCTCGTTGCACCCCTCAGGCATTTCCTCGGCGGTGAGTGCGATGCACTTCTCGCGCCACTCACGGCCGCCGTCGGTCGATTCGTAGAGCATCACAACGGCTTTGTTATAGCCCTTGATGAGTTCGTAACCGACGCCCAGCAGGTGCTTTGGCGAGCCCGATTCGACGATGGCGGTAATCACCGTCCCGCCTAGAAGGACGGAGTCGAGGCTGGCGTTGGGGTCGTTGTAATTGGCTTTATTGATGAGATCAAACCACGGGTTTTGCGGCTGGCCGAATTGCCGCATGGAGCGCAGTGTTTTAGGGATGGTGCTCGGCGCATGGATGACGACATATTCATGGTGGAGGTCGTGTTCGTTGGTGGAGAACCCGCCGTTGCCGTGATAGACGCCGTGGTACTTCGCATCCTGGAACCAGTAGTCGTCGATTTCGAAGTAGGAGCCATCGGAGAGGACCATATTCCATTC
>CAZGOM010000256.1:0-6783 GCA_964527265.1 uncultured Phycisphaeraceae bacterium
TGTGGGGGAAGCCGACGATGGGTTCGTAGTAGTCGTAGCGGCGGCCGATTTCGGGTGTGAACCACCAGCCGAAGGCCGCGGTGGGGGTGGTCATGTTGACTGAGGCGGTGGAGAGTGGTGTGGAGTTTGTGCCGATGCCGCCAGTGACATGGCCGGCGTAGAAGTCAGAGGGTGCGCCGTCGACGGCGCGGCCGATGGTGGTTTCACCGGACATGAGGGTTTCGGCGGGGCTGATGACGGTGGAGAATTTGCGCCAGGGTTTGGTGACGGGGAAGTAGAACTCGGGGTAGGTGGAATCGTTTAAGCCGTAGGTGGTGAGGGGGCGGAAGCGGTTGTCATCGTTGCTGGAGACAGGGTAGACCCAGGCGGGCCAGGGATTGGCGGGGCACATGACGATTTTGGGTTTGGAGTCGCCTTTGAAATTGCCCAGGTAAGGAGAGAGAGACATGACCCAGGGTTGAATTACGTCCGGCTTGGCCGGGTCGGAGTTGCTGACGCCGGTGCGGTTTGTTTGGGGTCCGCCGTAGGGGCAGTACTGGGCGTTTTCCTGGTTGTAATTTGCCATTGCGATGCCGAGCTGTCGTTCCTGGGAGGCGCAGAGGGCTTTCCAGGCGGCTTTGCGAGCGTTTTGGAGAGCTGGGAGGGTCATGGCGACGAGGACGGCGACGATGGCGATGACGGCCAGGAGTTCGACGAGGGAGAAGGCGCGAATGTGTTTGGGCATGGATGGGATCCTGCTGGGTGTTTATTGTTATAACATGGTTTTGTGGTGGCTAAAAAGTTTTTTTGATGCGTAGAGAGAGGACCAAGGCCTTCGCATCTATATCGTTCATCTGTAGATCCTTTTATTGATCGGTTAAAAAGGTTTTAGGCAGATGTCGCTTACCCCCTGCAAGATCACTTTGGACACAGATTTACAAGATTTTGAAATCACATTTACAAAGATGAAATGAGGGCTGATCTTTCCCCACATTTACGAATCGAGGATGTAAAAAGGGAGACGAAAATGGGTTTCATGTTGGTGAGAGGTGTGGGGGGCGTCCTGGAGAGATTCGAGCTTCGCCCGAACGCTGGCTGGCGCGGCGTCACTAACACGGCTGGGGCATTTGTAGGCACATTGGCAAGATGTGGGGAAAGATCAGCCTTGAAGGGAGGGGGACAGAAATGCGGAGATTATTTATGACAAATGCTCTAGCGGTGGTGGGCTGCCAGACTGGGCGGGCTGGGAGGCGTTTGTTAATGTTCGCGCAGGTCGATGGAGCGTTTGGTTTGGGTTGAGGGGGTGATTGGCCAGCGGTCTTCGTAGATGGGTTCAGGGTTGGGCTTGATGTTGGTGGGCTTGCCTTCTCGGAGGAGGGTGGTTTGCTGCTGAAGCCAGTTTTTGAGTTCCTGGCGCTGGTCGGGCGGGATGGTTTTGCCGAATTTGAATGGATCGACGAGCATGCGGTCGATCATTCCGGCGGTTGTATCGGCGATGGTGATTGGGGGTTTGGCGCGCTTAACACCGGGGAGCTGGGGGGCTGGGTTGTCGAGGTTGGCGAGGAGGAAATCGAGGGCTTCGGGGCGGCCTTCAAGGAGGAGGCGGTGGGCAAAAGGCTGGATGCGGGTGTCCCAGAAGTCCTGGCTGGTGTCGATGATTTTCAAGACCCCGGCGGCGAGGGCGATGCATTGTGGGCGGCGTGAGCGCATGAGAGATTCGAAGCACATGCGATGAAGCTGGAGGTATTGCCTGTGATCGGTGGCGAGGAAGGCGGCGAGTTCCTTGACGCCTTCCTGTGATGATTCATCGCCGCTGACGGCAAGGATGACGGCGGCCCAGAAGCGGGGACCCTTGGGATCGGCGAGCCATTTGCGTGCGTGAGGAAGCGTGGCGACAGGATCGAGGTAGAGGCAGCACTCGACCAGGGCATCGCGCATTTTTTTATCGGAATCGCTTGCGGCGATGCGATTGAGAAGAAGCGGAAGAGCAGAGGTCTCTTTTGCGAGAGTGAGTTTGCGGGCGTAAGTGATGACGGTATCCGGGTCCTGGTGAGTAGAGAGGGTTTCCAGGAGCAGGGCGGTGCGGGTGTGTCTGGCGTGCGTGGCCGCCCATTGCGCGGCGTTGTTTGTGAGCGCCTGGCGGTCCTGGGGATTGGAGGCGGCGAAGAGGTCAGGATCGATGAGGGGCTGCATGGCGCAGTCGTTGATGAGCCAGACGATGGCGTCGCTGATGCGGTACATGCTGGAGGGGTAGTCGCGCCAGTGGGCGAAGTCGAAGGCGAGGAGGAAATTGCGGTCTTCGAGCCAGGGAAGGAGGGTTGGGATGTCGGCAGGTGTGAGGTTCAGGTCGAGGAGGGCGAGGAGGGGATTGATGACCCCCTGGTTCTGGTTATCGGCAGGCGTGGGGTTTGCTGTCTGGGGGCGTTCAAACTCCATGGGGACTGCGTCCAAACCGATAGCGGGCCGAGCGGTGAGGAGGCGAAGACGGGCGGCGAGGTAATTGATCTGGGCTGTGCGATCAAGGTTGGGCTGGAGTTTTTGCCACTGCTGGGGCGTGGGGAGGGTGAAGGTGGTGAAATCATCGGTGCGTGCGCGGAGCTGGGTGGCGAGTTCACAGACGCGCCGATAGGACATCCACTCTTTGAATTGCGGTTTAGACAGATGATCGGCAATGCTGATGGCTTCTTTGTAATCGCGCTTATCGATGAAGGCGTCGGCCATCTGCTGCTGGTAATGTTCGCCGAGGAAGTGGCTGGCGCGCTTGCAGAGCCAGTCGCGGTCGGGGGCGTCGGTGAAGGCGGGGAGAAGGAGTTTGATGCCGGGTTGGGAGTCGGCGTTTTGAAGCGCCCAGGCGGCGAAGATCATTTTATGAAGGCCGATGTCGCTGGTGCTGGTGCGGGATGGTTTGTCTTTGAGAGCCGCGGCGAGGTATTTATCGGGGGCAACGTCGACGGCGGCGACGAGGGCGGATTTGCAGGTGGCGGGAAGGCCGTAAGTATCGATGAAAGTGATGGAGTCGGGGGTTTGAGAGATGAGCCAGCCGTGGGTTTTTTGAGCCCAGCGGGGATCGGTGTCGGGGCGACGGATGGTGAAATGCTTGAAGGGAGCTTTGTCGGGGATGGGCGTGATGAGGAGCGAGGAGATGGCTTTAAGCTGGGGAGCGACGATGGCGTCGAAGGCGAGGGAAGGGGAGTAGTCGGGGATGTTTGGCTTGTCGGGCGCGCTGAGCTTGATGGCTGCGTCACGGGCGGCTTTGCGGACGTCTTTCCGGGGATCGTTGCAGTGGGGGAGGATGTCGGGGAGGAGTTTTGTGAAGGAGCGATTGGCGCTGTCGCTGAGTATGGTGAGGATGACGTTGGTGTTGGAATGGCCGGGTGTGAGAAGTGATTTGTAGATGGATTGAAGGTCGGGTGTGGGGTTTTTGATGAGGGCTTCGGCGGCGTGCGTGAGGCAAAAGTCGTTGGAGTCGTTGTTGAGGATCCAGAGCAGGGTCGGGGCGAGTTCGGAGGGTTGCGATGCTTGCTCAACACGATTGAGGATGCTGTTGCGGTGAGCGGATGATTCGGGGGAGTTTGAGAAGGAACTGGAGATTTCATCCGTCAGGGAGCGGCGGAGGAGGGCATCGATGTATTGGGTGGCAGCGATGCGCCGAGGAGCATCGGCGCTGCTCATGTCATCCAAAGCCTGTCTCAGGAGAGAGGGATAGTCGTCTGTTTTCTGGTAGGTCTGGAGGATTTCAAATGCGGGGTCGGGAGAAAAAGCCTGGGTTTGAGGCTGAGAGGCGGGTGCGGCGCCGGGATCGGCGGAGACGAAGGAGGAAAGAATGAGGAGGGCCAGGGTGCAGAAGATGGGGCGCATGGGGGAGGCTCGCGGAGTGGGTATGCGAGAATTTGTAACCTAGGTTGTATTTAACTGTTAAGGTGCTTTGAAGTTTTCAGGAACCAGGGGAAATTAGAGCATGTGGGGAAAGGTGAGCCCTGAGAGGAGAGGGGTTGGGAGAGGTGGGTGGCTGGCGGGGGCTGGACGAAATGGCATGCCATGGGATTTTTGGGAATGGGGGAAGTGAGGGGAAAGGTAAGGGGCGGGTTGATGGGTCGTAAAGTTTGATGTTATGAAATATTAATGGGCTTGCCGTGTGACGCTGGCCGAGTGGTGGTTTTGGGAGATTGTCATGGCGAAGATTGAGCGCATTGAGTGCATGAATTTGCGGTTTGAGTATGAAAAGAGCAAGCAATTCCGGTATTCGGGGGGGCTTTGCACGGCAAGGGTGACTTCTCTGGTGAGGGTTCACACGAGTGACGGGCGGGTGGGGATCGGGAGCTGTTATGCGCAGCCGGCGCTGACGTACTTAATCGTGAAGAAGCATCTGGAGCCGCTGCTTTGCGGGCAGGATGCAGGGGACATTCAACGGGTGTGGGATCTGATGTATGGGCAGACGCTTTGGTATGGGCGCAAGGGGGTAGCGATGAGCTCGCTGGGGGCGATTGATGTGGCGCTGTGGGATTTGAAAGGGAAGCGGGAGGGGAAGCCGGTGTGGGAGCTTTTAGGGGGGCAGGGCGTTGTAGAAAGGGGGGTGCCTGCGTATGCGAGCGGGCTACTTTGGAAGGAGACGCCGGAGCAGGCGGCAGAGGAGGCGACGATGCATGTGGCGCGGGGATTCAAGCGGATGAAGATGCGGATGGGCAAGAGCGAGTCTTATGACACGGCGGCGGTAAAGGCGGTGAGGAAGGCGGTTGGGCCGAAGGTGGATGTGATGGTGGATGCGGGGATGCGGTATCACCCAGTGCTGGCGCAGCGGGTGGGGAGGACGCTGAAGGAGTGCGGGGTGTTCTGGTTTGAGGAGCCGTTTGAGCCGGGGGATTATGCGGGTTTTAAGAAGTTGGGAGAGATGGGGGGCGCGGGGGTGAGCATTGCGGCGGGTGAGAATGAGTTTGGAGTGGATGGGTTTGCGGAACTGATGGCGACGGGGGGCGTGGACATCGTGCAGGCGGATGTTTCGCGGGCGGGTGGGATTTCGGTGGTGCATGCGGTGGCGAAGATGGCGCTGGCGAAGGGATTGAGGATTGCGCCGCACACGTGGAGCGATGCGGTGGCGGTGATGGCGAATGCGCATTGCGTGGGTGCCGCGACGAATGGGGTGACAGTGGAGGTGGATCAGACGGGGAATCCGTTTATTGAGAAGCTTTTGGTTGAGCCGCTGGAGATTAAGAACGGGGTGCTGAAGATGTCGAAGAAGCCTGGTTTGGGGGTGGAGGTGGATGAGGCGGTGGTGAAGCAGTACGCGATGGCGGATCCGCTGGAGATGCCGAGCGGGCGGTATTCGGATTTGACGTTTGGGGGTGAATTTTTGACGCCGGCGGGGGTTTATGAAGAAAGGGATAAGGGATAAGTGAAAAGGGATAACTAAGAGGGGGAAAGTGAAGAAGGAAGGAGCGAGTATGGCCAGGAAACTGGTGGCGGTGGGGATGTTTTTTACGGAGTGCAACCATTTGGGTGGCGTGGGTTTGACGCTGGGGGATTTTGAGAGGCGGGGTGTGTTACGGGGGGAGGCGGTGGTGGGGGATGGAACGGCAGCGCCGCCGGTTTTGCTGGGGGCGGTGAGGGTGCTGAGGGAATGTGATGTGGAGGTGGTGGGGATTTATAAGGCAGATGCGACGTGCGGCGGTCCGCTGACGGCAGAGTGCTGGGGGGCGATCCGGGCGGGGTTTGAGGAGGAACTGGCGAAGGTGGGGGAAGTGGATGGGGTGTTTCTGGCGCTGCATGGGTCGGCGGTGGCGGAGGGTGAGCTGGATCCGGAGGGGGCCATACTGGAGATGGTGAGGGGGAAGGTGGGGAGGGATGTGGTGATCGTGGGGGCGCTGGACCATCATGCGAATGTGACGCGGAGGATGGTGGAGAAGGCGGATGCGCTGGTGGCGTGGGAGACGTATCCGCATCGGGATGCGTTTGAGACGGGTGAGCGTGGGGCGAGAATATTGGTGGATGCGATGGAGGGGAGGATTAAGCCGCGGATGGCGTTTGGGAAGGCGCCGGTGCTGGTGAGCGGGTGCAATGGGCACACGGAGGGGCCTGGGCCGTTTGCGGATTTGATGCGGCTGGCGAAGGGGTGGGAGGGGAAGGAGGGAGTGATCAGTGCGAATATGATCTTGGTGCATCCGTATCTGGATGTGCCGGAGATGGGTGGCGGGGGGATTGTGATTACGGATGGGGATGTAGAGTTGGCGCGGGAGTTGGCGGGCGAGCTTGCGCGGGGTTATTGGGAGAGAAGGGGGGAGCTGGAGCCGGAGGTGTTTACGCCGCGGGAGGCGATTGAGGCGGGGAAGAAGTTGAAGGAAGGCCCGGTGCTGCTGGTGGAGACGGCGGACTGCGTGGGGGGTGGCGCGGCGGGGGACAGCGTGGCCACGTTTAAGGCTTTGCTAGAGCTGGCGCCGGGGGAACCGAGTGTGAGCCCGGTGGTGGATGCGATTGCGGCGAAGGCGTGCTGGGAGGCAGGGGAGGGGGCGCGGGTGAATTTAAAGGTGGGGCATGGGCTTGCGCCGCAGTGGGGGGAGGGGGTGAGGATCGAGGGGGTGGTGGAGCGGTTGATTCAGGGAAAGTTTGTGTATGACGGGGGGTTCTGGGCGGGGGCGGAAACGAGCATGGGGCCGAGCGCGCTGGTGCGGGTGGGGGAGGCGAGATTGCTGATCATGTCGATTGCGACGTATGACTGGAAGGATGAGCAGTTTCGCGCGGCAGGCGTGGACTGGCGTGCGATGCGGTTTGTGGTGGTGAAGAACCCGATGAATTACCGGCTGACGCTGAGGC
>CAZGOM010000257.1:0-6736 GCA_964527265.1 uncultured Phycisphaeraceae bacterium
GGGCATGACGTAGTGAACGGTGGGGTAGATGAAGAGCTGCTGTTCGTCGCGGATGAGTTCGCCGGAGAGGGGGTGGACGATGGAGAGCTGGTCGATGGTGTCGCCGAACATCTCGATGCGGTAGGCGATTTCTTCGCCGGCGGGGAAGAGTTCGACGACATCGCCGCGAACGCGGAAATTGCCGCGCTTGAATTCCATCTCGGAGCGGGTGTATTGGAGGTCTGAGAGTGCGCGGAGGAGATCCTGGCGGGTGATTTCCTGGCCTTTGGAGATGGAGACAACCGATTTTTTGTAGAGGTCGGGGGAGCCTAAGCCGAAGATACAGGAGACGGAGGCGACGACGATGACATCGGAACGGGAGACGAGGGCGGAGGTGGCGGCGAGGCGGAGGCGGTCGAGATCGTCGTTGCGGGAGGAGTCTTTTTCGATGTAGATGTCGCGCTGGGGGATGTAGGCTTCGGGCTGGTAGTAGTCGTAATAGGAAACGAAATAGTTGACGGAGTTTTCGGGGAAGAGTTCTTTGAGCTCTTCATAGAGCTGGGCGGCGAGGGTTTTGTTGTGGCTGATCACGAGGGTGGGGCGTTTGAAGCGCTTGATGGTATGGGCGATGGTGAAGGTTTTGCCGGTGCCGGTGGCACCCAGGAGAGTCTGGTACTTGGTGCCGGCGTGAAGGCCCGCGGTCAGTTGATTGATGGCTTCGGGTTGATCGCCTGAAGGGGTGAAATCGCTATGGAGTTTGAATTCCTGGTGCATTTTTCCGGGCTGTGGGTTGGTGGTGAGTTAGGACAGTTTAGGAGGGTTGTGAGATGAAAGCCGGGCTGATCCAGTCAATAGGAAAATAGGTGGCAAGGTGGACCAGTATAATGTTGATCGGGAGGCGGCGATTTGAAATTCAAGATTGGAATGTCATGACCATGAATGCGCCCATGAGCCAGCAGCCAATCGACCCTGCGCTGGCTAACTGCGGCATCAAGAAGAATGAGTGGATCCATGTAGCAATGGTGGGATTTCTGATCGGGTTATTGAATGTTTTCAAGCCCGTCATGATCGACGACTCAGCTTTTTTGCAGATGGCGGAGCATGTGACCTCCGACCCGCTGCATCCTTTGATTTTCGATTCGGTTCACCGGGGCATCAGGGAGCTGGGATTTGCGGGTCCGATGCCGCCTGTGGTTCCATTCTGGCAGGCCTTGACGATGAAGCTGGTTGGTACAGATGCCCTGGGGGTGAAGGCGGGGTTTATCGTCTGGGGGATGGTATGGAGCATGGGCTTCTGGCTGCTTTCGCGTCGTCTGCTGGCATCCAACCGGATTGCCGCGCTTTGGGTGGTGGGGGGATCTGCGTTCATTTTGCCTTGGTTGAACCTGATGACCGATATCCCCGCAGCGGGATTGGCGATGATGACCCTGGCGGTGATGCTGAAGGCGTGGTTTACGGGTTGGGAGGGCCTCACCAAGCGAGAAACTCCCGATTACCGGTGGGCATGTGCAGCTGGCGTGTTGATGGGCGCGTCATTTCTGGCGAAGCTATCGACGTTGTCGTTGATTCCGGCAGCACTGGCCGCGGGCTGGATGACTGGAGGGTTGTTGCCCGCAGTGACGGCGTGCGTGATCGGGATCATGATGCAGCTTGGTTGGGAAGTTGCTTGTTACATGACGATGGGGTTTTCGTCGTTGGCGTATCAATTGAAATTCCCCGCCAATTCAAAGGTATGGGGGCCGACAATCGTCGGGTTGATCGTGAATTTCGGTGTGATGGGATTTGGCCCAGCGGTGTTTGCGCTGTGGGTGTTAACGCGGAAGCATTGGCCGGTGCTGACGGCAGCGGTTGCATTTGCGGCCGGCACATGGGCGTTGGGCAGGTGGGACATCACGGCCGCGTACAGCTGGTGCATGACAGTATTCACCCTGGGAATATTGGGGTGGCTTATTTGCAGACTTGCAAGCCGGCCTCATCGAGGGGATGAGGCGAATGTTCAGACACGCCTGGCGCTGGGCCTGCTGGGTGTTTTTCTCCTGGTGGAATTGGGATCGACGGCGGTGGTGTCGCCTTTTCCTGCGGTGAGGCGCGTGATCATGGCGTGTGTCTTTTTCGCGATGCTGGCGTGGCGCGCGCAAGACGCTTTACCAGAGGAAGAATCAAAGTCTTCGGATGGGCTGGGATCGATGGGATGGGTAGCGGCCGGGGTGGGAGTGGCCATGGGGTTTGTTTTCTATGCGGTGGACCTGCAATATGGGTTGGCCGTCAAGTCTTCGTTTGCGCGGATTGAGAAAGATGTGCCGGAGGTGATGCGCAAGGGGGATACGTGGTTCTTAGGATCATGGGGTGGGTCTTACTATGGTCCGAAGGTGGGATTGCGTGAGTATTGGGTGAACGAAAGTCTGGCGATGCCGGGGCAGCTCATCGTGTTTTTCGACAAGGGACTCTTTGTTCCAGCGACGTTGATTGCGATGGAGAGGTTGCAGCCATTGGACAAGGTTGAGATTGAGGCGGAGCCTGGATATTCAACGCTTGGCGCGTACGATGGGCGCTATCCGCTGGCGCATCGCAGCGATGCAATGGTGGAATACACGGTTTACCGGGCATTGAAGCCGGTGGACATCGTAACGCCCATGGATGAGGGATATCTGTTGAAGGTGCTGGAGACTCCGGGTCGTGTATTGGCGCCTGGCCTGGTGAGGCCGTTTTTTTATGTGATCGCCAAAGAGCGGCCCCAGATGCTGGAACAAGGAGTGGAGAAGGTGTTTTATTCCGGCGCCAAGACGGTGTCAGCGGCGCTGAAACACGCCAATCCGAAGGTGCGTGCGGCGGTGCTTCTGACTGCGCAGACGTATCCGGAGCCTGACCGTTGGGGCACAAATGAAGTGGTTGAGGCACTGAAGGTACTGCACGAACGGGATCCGGATACAGCCAACCAGGCGATGGCGGGAGCTGTGCTGAATCGTGTGGCTGCAGCGCGACAAACGAATAAGACGAACTGAAACCAGACAAGGCGCATGTTTTCATGATAGAAGCGGCAAACTCTTCAAGGCGTTGGACATGGATGTACGCGCTGGTTGCAGTGGCGATTGTCGTTGCCTATTTCCCGATTTTATCGAATGGATTCATCCGGCTGGACGATCCGCTGTACATCACGGAGAACGCATTCGTGCTTTCAGGGATGTCGGGGCAGGGTGTCAAGGGTGCGCTGACGGAAGTGGTGGCGGCGAACTGGCACCCGGTGACGATGCTTTCGCATGTGGTGGATGTCACGCTTTTTGGGGTGAATCCGGGAGCGCATCATGCGGTGAATCTGCTGCTGCATGTGATCAACGCTTTCCTGTTGGGATGGCTGACGGGGCGAATGACCAAGTCGACCTGGGCGGGGGTGATTGCCATGGCGCTGTGGGGGCTACACCCGATCAATGTGGAACCAGTGGCATGGGCGTCAAGCCGCAAAGACATGTTGTCGATGTTGTTTGTGATGCTGACACTGGTGTTTTATTACATGAAGGTGACGACGGGGAAGAGTCGGTTTTATGGGCTGAGTGTTGCTGCGTGTGTGCTGGCGCTGTTGTCGAAGCCGACGGCGGTGACGCTTCCTGTGCTGATGCTGCTGATGGATTATTGGCCGTTGGGGAGGCTGGAGCAGCAGGAGGAACTCAAGGTGAGGCGGCCATGGGTTGATCTGGTGAAAGAGAAGTGGCTCTTTTTCACCCTGGCGGCGGGGGCGGCGGCGATGACGTTTTTTGTGCAGCGCGGCGCGGGGGCGATGCCGGACGCGCCGGGGCTGAGCTTGTGGGGCCGGATGGGGAGTGCGTGCGTGGCCTATTGCCACACGCTGGGGCATTGGGTCTGGCCGCGCAGTCTGGGCTTGCTCTATCCGCATCCGGGCGCCTGGCCGCCGGGGGTGGTGGCGGGATGTTTTGGATTTTTAGCAGTGATGAGCGTGGCCTTGCTGGCGCTCCACAAAAAAGAAAGTGTGAAGCCATTTGCGATGGGTTGGTTCTGGTTTTTGATTGCGATGGCGCCGATGTCAGGGATTGTGCTTGTTGGATCGGCGTATATGGCGGATCGGTATGCCTATATTCCGATGGTGGGGCTGGTGATGGCGTTTTCATCCTGGTCGGGTGGGTGGATGACGCGGATGTCTGGGCCGAGTAAGTTTGCGCTGATCGGGGTGAAGGTGGGGGCGGTGGTGGTGCTGGGTGTGCTGACGCATGTGCAGGCGAAGACGTGGCGGTCGAGCATCACGGCATTTGAGCAGGCTTTGAAGGCGGCTCCCGTGAATCCGATTGCGAGCTACAACCTGGGGGTGGAATACGCCCGGGCGGAGCGTTACGCGGAGGCGGAGGCGGTGCTTGAAGAGGGGCTCAGGCATGCGCCGGGGTTTCAATTGGGGTTGCTGAATCTGGGACATGTGCGGGCGATGACGGGGCAGGTGGAGAAGGCGGGGGAGGCATATGGAGCGTACCTGGATGAATCGAGCCAGGAATTGCCGCAGATCATGACGGTGATGAAGGCGCTTGCGGAGTCTGGGAAGGGTGAGGTGGCGCGGGAGGTGTTGCGTGCGACCGTGAAGAGCCCGGCGAAGAAGGCGGAGGGTTTTAAGGGGCGGGCGCAGGTGCTGGATCAGATGGGGGATGCGGCGGGTGCACTGGGGATGCTTGAGGGGTATTTAAAGGAATCGCCGCGGGATGTGGGGGTGCTGCTCAGGGCGGCGTCGCTGAGTTTCGGGCTGGGGAAAGTGGACGAGGCGAAGGGATTTCTGGAGCGTGTGCTGGAGATTGAGCCGGGGAATGCGAAGGCGAAGGCGGGGTTGGACAAGATTCAGGGTGCGGGGAAAGGTTTGTAAAGAAAAACCACGGGGCGGCTCAGAAGCCAACCCGTGGTGTTAAGAGTTCATGATTGAGAGATGGTTTAGCGGAGGAATCGGCCGCCGTTGATGTCGATCATGGCGCCGTTGATGAAGCTGGAGGCGTTGGAAGCGAGGTAGGTGACTGCCTGGGCGACTTCGTGGGCCTGGCCGTTGCGTGCGAGGGGTGTTTGCTTGCGGTAGTTTTCCATGGCTTCGGGGGTGGAAGCGACTTCGTGGTGGCGTGTTTCAATAACGCCGGGCATGACGGAGTTTGTGCGGATGGCGGGGGCGAGTTCACGTGCGAGTGTGTGGGTCATGACGTACATGCCGCCTTTGGCCATGCCGTAGGGTCCGGCGCCGTTTGCGCCGCCGGTTTGCACGCTGAGGGAGAGGATGTTGATGATCTTACCGCTGCCGGTTTTGCGGAGGTGGGGGATGGCGCGCTTGGTGACGATGAAGGTGGAGGTGAGGTTGACGTCGAGGGTTTTCTTGAAGAGTTCGAGGGTGCAGTCTTCGACTTTTGCGCGGTCGAGGAGAGCGCCGGCGTTGTTGACGAGGATGTCGAGGCGACCCGCTTTTTCGACGAGGCGGTCGACGACGGAGTTGGCGAGGTCTTCGCGTGTGAGGTCGGCCTGGAGGATGATGCCGTCGGAGCCTGCTTTACGAACCAGGTCGAGTGTTTCTTCGGCGCCTTTGATGGAGGAGTGGCAGTGGATGCCGATGAAAGCGCCTTGTTTTGCCATTTCGACGGCGCAGGCCTGGCCGATGCCGACACCGGCGCCGGTGACGAGAGCGACATTGGATTTGAGGGAGTAGGGATTGGAGGTGGAGGTGGTCATAAAAACCTTCTGAAAAGTAGAGTTTTGTGCGTTAATGGACAGGGTAGCAGAGGAATTTGCGATTTAAAAACGAGGATTTTGTGATTTTGAAGAGGAGAGGCGGGGAGCAAATGCTAATTCATTGAGTGTTAAGTGGTTATGGGGGAATTGTTTGGATGCGGCGAGAGGCGTGAGTCAATCGGTGTTTAAGGCTGGATGAATGAATGGCGTAACTACTTGGTATTGAATGGTTTGTGATCAAATATTTGACTGTTTTTTAAGAATGGGGTAGAATGATGGACTATGCCTACCGAAGCTGTTAATAAGAAGCGTCCTGTTTCTAAGATCGTTAAACCCACAACAACGAAAGCGTCCACCGGTGAAACTGGCCCTGCCAAGTCCGGCGATTCTGTTGCAGGCAAGCGCGTGACCGGCAAGCCGGGTGCGGGCAAGGCTGGGGGCGGCAAGGGCGGGACCAATCAGATCAATAACTATCAGGGCGCGCTGCGGTGGCTGTATGCGCATACGGACCATGAGCGGCTGCGCATCGTTCACTATGACGACAAGAGCTTCAGCCTGGCGCGCATGCACGCGGCGCTGGAGCATCTTGGCAACCCGCACCGGGAGATCAAGACCGTTCAGATCGCCGGGACCAAGGGCAAGGGCTCGACGTGCGCGATGCTGGCGAGCATGATGCAGTACTCTGGTTACACGGTTGGGCTTTATACAAGCCCGCACCTGGTGGACATCCGTGAGCGGATTCAGATCAACGGGGAAATGATCAATCAAAACGACCTGACGGAATTGTTCCGCCAGGTGGCTGCGGCGGAAGAGAAGATGGGCGAAATGCTCACATTCTTTGAAATCCTGACGGTGGCCGCGCTGAAATATTACGCAGACCAGGCCGTGGACATCGCGGTGCTGGAGACGGGTCTTGGCGGGCGGCTGGACTCCGTGACGGCGGTGACCCCGCTGGTGTGCGGCTTGACGGGCATCAGCTATGACCACATGAACATCCTGGGCAAGGAGCTGCCTCAGATCGCGCTTGAAAAAGCGGGGATCATGAAGGAAGGCGTGCCTG
>CAZGOM010000258.1:0-6718 GCA_964527265.1 uncultured Phycisphaeraceae bacterium
CCACATAAAGATCCATCCCCCGCTCCAGGTTCGGGTTGTAGTCGATGATCATCCGATCCCCCGCAATATCCGTCGCAAAATGGAAAAACTTTGCCGGTCCACCCGGGAATCCATCATGCAGCAGCTTGCGCTTCCCGCCCGGCGTCATCAAACCCAGGTCCGATGAAGATGTCCCCATCGTCCCTTCAATCACCCAATCCTGGGTCGGCCCAGGCTGTAGATCCGCCCCTATCGGCATCCGATGATCAAACCGCCCCACCGTCGAAATAATCGTCTCTCCCCGCCCGCGCCAGCACTGGTGCCCCTGGCATTGCTCATAAGCCGTGCGCCCAAACGCCGTGTCCACAAACCCTGTCCCGTCATCATTGATCACCTGGATATCCGCGCCCAGACCTGCCACCCCGACATCGCACGAGCCATCCGCCCGTGTCGTCCCCCCGTGGTTTTCCTGGATCATCAGCCAGTGCGATTTCACCGGGTCCAGCGAGCGGCAATACTGCGGATGCAAGTTAAACCGCTCCGGCCCTTTGATGATCACCCGTGATTCCAATGTCTTTAAATCCACCACCACCAGCCCAAAATCCGCATTCGCCTTCGTCCCGTCCCCAAAGTGCCCCGCAAACGCAAACCGCTGTCCATCCGACGAAATCGTCGAAAGCGGATACAGCTTGCTGATCCTCTTATCCACTCCATTGATCGGCGTATCCCACCGCTTAAGCGTCTCCCGCCCTGTCCCATCCAGCTTCACACGCTTCAATTCCAGCGTCCCCGCATTGAAATCCGTCCGATCCGCCAAGTAATACAGCCACTTCCCATCCGGGCTCAGGCTCGGCGCTGTCGGCCCCAGCTCATCCGTCAGCGGCATCAATCCGCTATTGAGGTTCTCCAGATCCGCCAGTAGATACCGATGCCTCGGGTCGTCCTTGTCGCTCCCATGCGGGTGGCAGCTCTCATGCAGCACCATCCGCTTGGAATCCATCGTGAAGATCTGCGCCTCCATGTACACATGCGTCGCCGGCACGTCCCCCTTCAAAGTCATCTGATACACATCCAAACCCGGGGCAGACTTCGCATCCAGCAAATCATTCCGCTTCTTCATGGACAACCTTTTAGTTGGGTGATCCACCAGATTATATCGCCACTAGAACAGCATTGAAGGAGGATCATGCGAAAGACGCACTTCGCATGGCCTCGCCTTATCTTGATGTAAATCCGACTCTGGAAATCTATGTCAAACTTCGTCCAAAGCGAACCAGCACCAGCGCTCAATCGTACTTTGCCCCGTTTTTCATCCGATGGTTACTCAAATCGCCGGACGCAGATTCACCGGCTCACCCAGCAGTTGCCCCCGATCACTCAGCCATTGCCCCAAATCCGGCATCCCAGACTCCTTCGCAGCCGCCGCCATCAAATCATGCATCAACCGGCACTGCGCCTGAGGCATCAGATCCGCCGATATCACCTTGTCCCGCCACCCGAATACCACGCTTTCATACCGCCGCGTGTTGGATTCATATAACGTCCTCAGCAGCAACCGCTGCAGCGATTCCAGCAGCGACAGCCGCATCGGATGCAGTTCGCACAGCCCCCTGTAGGCGCTGTGTAAATCGCCCAGCCTCAACGCGCATTCGGTCCTCATAAGCAACAAGTTCGCCCGGTGCTGCCGCAGCG
The DNA here is from genome assembly GCA_964527265.1 of uncultured Phycisphaeraceae bacterium. GTDB lineage: Bacteria > Planctomycetota > Phycisphaerae > Phycisphaerales > Phycisphaeraceae > CAZGOM01. The sequence goes on from CAZGOM010000258.1 coordinate 1,672, forward strand.
TCTTGTGATCCAGCGCAATCAAGTCATCTGCAATCTGCGCTGCCTCGCCGTAACGCCTCTGACGAAACCGAAGCAGCGAAAGCCGGTAATAGTAATTCGCCCGGATCGGCGCCTGCACCATCGTCTTGGCACCCACCCCCGCCAGGAGATGCTCCGCCAGCATGGGGTGCGAGTCGATCAACTGGCTCGCCCGCGCCATCTCCTGCCAAAGTTTTGCCTGCGAAAACCCCGTCATGATCCACACAATCAAAGCCACCCACGCCAGCATCGACCACAGCCACGCCCCAGGCGGAAACTGCACCGTCGACAATAGGAAGCAAAACACCAACCCGAAAAACAGATACCGCTGCAAGGCCTCATCACGCCCCACCCGCCTCAGCGCCGTGCCTGGGTAATACGCTCCCACTGTGTTCAACGTCTGCCCCAGCCCCGCGGCATCGGGCTTCATCATCGGATCAAACAAGTCCGGCAAACCCGCCTTCTCAGGCGATGGATCGGGGATCGGATTCATCAAACGCCTCCATCGCCAAAGATTGTTTTGAAACGTCCGCGCCGCCTGCCTCGCCTTCAACCCCGCTCTGCCCCGTCTCCCACACCGGCGACGGCGTCGCCCGCCGGCTCAGCAGCACATTCAGCGCCCCAAAACGCTCCACGATCCGCGCCGGCGAAACCAGCAGCGTCGCCATCTGCCACCACTTGTCCGCCGCCTGGTTATGCGCCTCCCGTGCCTGCGCGTCCCCCTCCTGCAGCGCCAGCCGATCACGCGCAAAAGCCAGCAGCCCGTATGCGTAACCCGCCTCCACGCCCAGCGGCCTAAACATCTCCCGCGCCCCTTCTTCCAACTCCACCACATCTGAAAAGTGATACGTCCGCGCCATCTGGATCAGATCCGCCAGACGGATCAGCGCCTTCACCGGCGGCGGCTGTTTCCCCGCCTGCAACCGCAGCTTCCTCAGTTTGTCATCCGCATCCGCCAGTTGATCGTTTGAAAGCAGTGCCATCGCCATATGCGTCTGCACCTGCGGCATAAACGGATGATCCCCCGGCAGCATCTCAAGCAACGCCTTATAGGCCACAATCGCCGCGTCGTACTGCCTCAACTGGTCCAGCGAATACGCCAGGCACGCCAGCGTCCGCATGTACTGCTCCGGCATCTGCTTCACCCGCGCCAAAGTCTCCCACGCCTGATGAAACGCCCCTTCCCATTGCCGCGTCACCGTCAACTCGTGCACCCGCTTCGTCTCTTCCTCCGCTGAGCGCATCTTGCGCGCCCTCCCGATCACCACCCCCATCAAAATCACCGTCATCACCACCGCCAGCACCGAACTGGCCGCCGAATCGCTCACCAGCCCAATCAGCAGCGTAAAGGCCATCATCCCCATCACCGCCATGAAAAACCACGGCGAAGCCGCCTCCAGCTTATTGACGCTGAGCCACTCCTTCACCTCTTTTTCATCGGGCAATGTCTGCGGCTTCTTCACGAATTGGGAACTCTGCGCCATTAACGTCATTTTAGTGACAAAACCGTCGCATTCCCGCGATCGCCAACTTTAAAAACCGTTCTTTGCGAAATCCTTCAGTCAATGATTACTTCGCAGGCGCCGTTGCAGGCGCTTCAAGCGACGGTTCCGCCGGAATCACCCCATCCCTGATGCCGCTCACATTATCCATAGGCTCAATCAAATAAGGTTTCTTAGGCCCATTGAAGTGATAAAGCATGAAATAAATCACCACCCCCGTCACCGACACATAAAACCAGATCGGCCATGCATAACGCGCAACCTTCTTGTGCGTCACGAACTGTTCCTTTAAACCCAGCCGAATCAACGCAATCGCAAACACCGGCACGGTGATCGCCAGCAGGATATGGCTGATTAAAAGGCCATAATAAAACGGCTTTCCCATCGGCCCGTCATAAACCGTATGCACCCCACCCTTCACCTTCGCCCGCCACGCATAATGGATCAGATAAAACACCAGAAACACGCCCGACGAAATGAACGCCCCCAACATCGCCTTCTTGTGCGCATCCCGCTTGCCCATCTTGATGAGCACCAATCCCGCCACCAGCAAAACAGTGGAAAGCCCATTAAGCGAAGCATTCACCGCAGGCAAAAAAGAAAGATCCACGTCCTGGCTCCCTGGTTAATCAGATTGATTCAGCTCGGATGGTTCCCTGAACTGCGCCCCACCACCCACGTCCCCAATCCCAGCGCTGCTGCCGCCACGCCCACCGTCGCCAAAAGCGCCACCGGCAGCGTAATTAACCCCGGCACAGGTGAGTTCCCCCCATGCATCACCTGCTGCAGCGCGCTCTGGCCGTACGTCATCGGGTTGATCCACATCACCCATTTCAGCCACGCTGGCGCGCTCTCCATCGGGAACATCGCCCCCGACAAAAACCACATCGGCATCAGCACCAGATTCATCACGGCATGAAACCCCGCAGTTGAATCCATCGGCCACGCAAAGCAAAGCCCAATTCCCGTCACCCCCACCGCAATCACAAAGAGCAGCGCCACTGCCAGCACCATCCACCCAAACCCCGGAAACCCCGCTAAGAGGGGCCAAAACAGCAGCAGTAATATCCCCTGAATCGTCGCGATGCTCGCCCCCCCGAACACCTTCCCCAGCACAATCGCCAGCCGCGGGCTGGGTGACACCAGCACCCCCTGCAAAAACCCTTCCCGCCGATCTTCAATCACTGAGATCGTCGAGAAAATCGCCGTGAACAGCACCATCAGCATCACCGTGCCGGGGTAGAAATACTCGCTGTATCCCACCGTTTCACCCCCCGCCGCAGCCGCCCCTCCCGCGATAAACGACTTATTGAACCCCGCTCCCAGCAATACCCAGAACATTGCAGGCGTTGCCAGCGCGCCGATCACCCGATTGCGCTGGCGGAAAAACCGCACCATCTCCCGACGCCACAACGTGGCGCTGGCAAGCCAAAGTGGACTCGAACTCATCGTGGCGTCGGCCATGAAGCAGCATCCTGTCTGGTTTCGCGGCCCGAAAGCACTCCGGGCCAGCGCAACAGTTTATAGCCTCCGGCCCTTTCCCGGGCGACCTTCACCCCCGGTGCGTCAAAATGGGTGTGATCGCACTTCTGGTACCGAGGGCCGGCTTATTGGCAGATCCGTGTCTCCACGCACTCCCAGTAGCTCACTTCACAAGCGGAAAATATCCCGCCATACCCGCATACTCCCCCACCAGACCTGTCACGGACGGATTCCCATTCCTCACATCAAACCTCGCGGCAATCTCCTTCGCCTTCCCCAAAAAAGCAGCACTCAGCGACCTCGTCTCATACCCCATATCTGCCCGATACCCCGGCATCTGTGCATCCAGCCGCAGAGTCACCTCTCCCCGCCCCGCCTTCTCCAGACACATCAGCACCAGCCCCGCCGCCGCGTAAAAGTGCATCTGCTTCTGCACATTCGTCGCCGCCCCAGCAAAGCGCGAAAGCGTCTCCAGCATCTTCAATGCCCTGGGCAATTGATCATCCAACGCCATGAATGCCATCACATAACTCGCTGAAAGGAGCAGATCCGGCTGCTTGAGTAATCGCCGCACTTTCATCTCCGCCACCCGTCGCGCCTTCTCAACCCGCCCCGCCCGCACCAGCGGAAATAAGAGATCCCCCACCGTCAGTTCCGGCACTTCCTCGCACTTTAGCTTCCCGGCCAATAGCGGCTCCGACACCCGCATCGCCTCATCCAGCTTCCCCAGTCGCACGTTCATCCACGTCCGCGCGTTCAACTGGCACGCTTCGCAGTCCTGCAGTGTGTCCGGCTCGGCATGCTCCCATTCCTTCCACAACCCCTCGACCTCTTGCGTCATCCCCATGTCCATCCGCGATGTCAGCCTCAATTGGTGATACGCCTTCAAGCCATATCCCGCATCGCGATACCGCCGCGCCATATCCTCCAGCGTGCTGTCGATCTGCTTCACCGATATCTCCGGGAACGCCGTCAGCCCATCGATCACCCACTTGTATCGCCACAAAAGCGCCTGGTCCGGCCCGCCCTTTTCCTTGTCCGCATAGTTCAGGCACCAGGCAAACGCCACAAGCTGCACATCCCGCCGATTCGCCTCGCCCGATACTTTGATCAATTCCATCCGCAGGCTGTACGCAAAAGCCCCGTCATTGTGCTCATCGGCTATCCGCGCCGCTTCCTGAAACGCGCCCATCCGCCCCAGATGGTCGTTTTCATTCACCGAATCTATCAATGAAAAAATCTCATCCCGGTGCGCCCGATGTTCGCCATTGCTGTTGCCGTTCATCCCATCTCCTTTGTTCTTGGTGTCTTTCAACAGATCCATCTCAGAAGCAAAGCCCGCGAAAAACCAAACCCCGCACATGAATCCTTAAAGTTGCATTTCTGACCAGACCCTAGACCCCAGACCCTAGACCCGGCCCCGCCCTCACTGCCATCGTGATCAGCCCCGACAGCGCCTGCGACATCGCCCCCAACTCCTGCTTGTTCACCGGCAGATGCGCCATCAGCATCGCCTGCACATAAAGCACCGTCGCCACGGTCTTGATCGTCGGGGCATCCGCCCCCATCAATTGCCGCACCGTCGGATTCTTCAGGTTGAAACACAGTGTGCTTTCAGGCCCCACGCGCCGCTCCTGCGTCACACTCGCGATAAGCCCCGACCACAGCGCATCGCTCTTCTGCTGCGTCTCCTGCGCCATCCGGATAAATCCCAGATCCCGCCGCGCAATGATCAATGTCGGTATCTCCGCCGGATCAAATCCCTTCACTTCCACGCGACATCCAAATCCCCCCAGCGCCTCATCCGCCGCCACCAGCAATCCGCGCGCCTTCTCCCGATCATCCAAACTCGGCTCGGCAAGCTTCTCCATCAGTTCCTCAGACCGCACATGCTCCATCACCACATCCGCATTGCGCTGCCCATATAGCTCCAGCACATCCTGGTCATACCCAGACCCCGCATCAATCAAACACACCCCCTGCGCCGAAGCAATCTGCGCGATCTGCCGAAACTCATCCCGGCTTGCCACAAACTTGATCTCCCC
>CAZGOM010000259.1:0-6642 GCA_964527265.1 uncultured Phycisphaeraceae bacterium
AAGAATGGGGAGAAGCCGCAGCGCTGAGTGACAACTTTTCATCAGGACTTGACATGCCTCCCCCTCAATCCCTGAACTCAAACGTCCGCGTCGCATTCCCCGGCAGCGGGTGGTACTTGTACCGCCCCGTCCGCGTATCCAGCACCACCAGCACAGTCCCTGTCCCACTGGATGCAATCGTCGCCTGAAAAGCCCCCATCGCCCCCTCGCCTCCTCCCTGTCCATGCGCCATTCCCGCATACGCAAGGCCTGTCAGCACCGCGCCCAACACCGCACCCGTCATCAATGATCGCTTATCCATAACTGCATCTCCAAAAACAAAACCTCGCCGTGCCGCAACGGCCCGGTCATGGATTAACTCTATTCACCACTTAGCCTCAAGGCGGGCATACCCGCTCCGCACATCGCTTTGTGCGCCCGCATTCAATACCCGTGCTTCTTATTGTGCTCCAGCGCGATCATCCGGCTCTTGTTGTAAACATGAAACATCAACGCCAGAAACACGCCGATCCCCAGCACCACAACCGGCATGACATACAGCGATCCCACCGTATCCAGCATGGCCTCGCCCTCTTTGTATCGCACCGTCAACGTCGACCCAACCTCTATTCCGGACATCTTGTTGTACGCATAAGAACTCCGCGCCTTCACAGGTGCCCCGCCCGCGGGCGTCACCTCAAAGATCGGCCGGTAGTTCGCCTTCGTGTTGCCGTATTTATCGACAGTCTTGGTCTCCTCAATCGATACTATTTTCCCCTGCGCCTTGTCCCATTGCGTCACCACGGTGAAAGACTTGTACGCCATAAAACCGCCCGCCCCCAGCGCCAGCAGTGTCGCAAGAAGCAACACGACGGTGGCGATCAACGAAGGCGGCTTCATCGCAGCGGGCTTGGTGTGCGCAAAACGTGACATGCAATAACCTCCGGAAAAAGTGAAAGCGGTCAGACAACAGCTTCACTCTATCATTTCTTCACCGGTCACAACCTGTTCAACCCTTTTAAAACGTCCCCGACCGCTGCACATCCACCACCTTGCCCGATCCGTTCTCCGTGTTGAGCACCACGGCAAACCGATCCCCGATCACCACCATCCGATACGTCGCGTCATCCGCCGCCCCGCAGCGGCATCCCCCCGCTCCCTCCCTCCCCTGCCCCGGGCTCGGCGCGGCGCCCATCCCCACCATCACCGCGCCCATCAGTCCCATACCCACTGCCATTCCGATCACCATTGATTTCTTATCCATGTCACAAACTCCATGACAAAACCCGCCAGACCACAAGGCCCGGCAATGACACCACGTTAGCCACGATCTGCCAAAAAACCCACATCTTCGCTTCCCGCACCTGCTTTTGTGCGGAAAGTTCAGATCCTGTCATACATAATGAGAGGTGTTCGCAAACCCGTTTCAAGCCTTTAAAACCCGTTCCAACCATTTACCTGATTGCAAAGGGCATCGCGTGAACTTCAAGTCGCACCCCTACTACGATGATTCCGGCGCTCGCGACTGGATGCACCTGCATTCCGACGCCCCAGCCCCACTTGAGCCCGAGGCTGAAAAGGCACTGCAAGAACGCCTCACAAAGGACAAGCAATGGCTTTGCGGCCTGGCGCTTGATCGGATTCGAGCCGCCGCAGGCGAAAGTTATCTCGCTGAGCGGCCATACCCCGACGTAAATAATTTCCAGTTCATCCCCATCGGCCAACAGGGATACCGGGGCTATATCGAGTACGTCTTCTTTCAGCGGCCCGATGAGAACACCCCGGACAGTGACTTTTGGTGGGTGATCATCAACTGTCCAAATGCAACCGACCCGCTCGCAACGCGTAGCGGCGAAGCCGTTGTCATCGGGTTCGGATGGGCAATCCCCTAAGCCCCGGGGCCTTCCCAACATCGTCCAATATCACGCAATCCGCTACGCCCACCTCACCCCCGCCGCGCTGCGTCAATGACGGCAATGTCGATCTTGTTCATGTCCATCATCGCCGCAAAAGCACGCTTTGCCTCATCCCCTCCCGCCGCCATCGCCTCCATCAGCGTGCGCGGCGTGATTTGCCACGAGACGCCCCAGCGGTCCTTGCACCAGCCGCACGCGCTTTCCATGCCGCCGTTGCCCACGATCGCATTCCAGTACCGGTCCGTCTCTTCCTGAGTGTCCGTCGCAACCTGAAACGAAAACGCCTCCGTCTGCTTGAACACCGGCCCTCCATTAAGGCCCAGACACGGAATCCCCATAACTGTGAACTCCACAGTCAGCTCATCACCCTGCTTACCTCCCGGAAAATCTCCCGGCGCCTTGCATACCGCAGTCACTTTGCTGTCCGGAAACGTGGCAGCATAAAACCGCGCCGCCGCAAGAGCATCCTTGTCGAACCAGATGCAGATCGTGTTCTTTGGCTTCATGTTCGGGCTCCTTAGGATTAAGTCCGTGCGAGTGCAGTAGCCTGCACGTCTACTGCATACTATGAAGAAACTTGGAGGGTGAGAAGTCATCTCCCGCTCCCATCCAAAAAACCACCCACCGCTCCGATAATGCCCGTTGCTGGCGCCATCTCAATGCGATACCTCATCATCGCATGTCGGCACACATCTCCCGAATCAGCCCGCGCAGCCACCGATGCGCCGGATCCGCATCCATTCGCGGGTGCCACATCAATGAAACCTTGATCGGCAGCATTGAAAAGGGAAGCGCAAAGCTGTGCATTCCTTCGCGCAAATTTCCCATTTGTCTTTCGGGAACGCTGGCAATCAAATCCGACGCCTTCGCCAGCGCCAAGGCCGTTGAAAAACTTCCCACAAGCGTCACAATCCCGCGTTCCAACCCCAACGGCTTGAGCGCTTCGTCGATCGGCCCATGCTCCAACCCCCTTCGCGAAACACAAATATGCCCTCCTTTTGAGTAGCGCGCGGGTGTGATTCTCCCCTTTGTCAGCGCATGCCCCATCCGCACGACGCCGACAAATTGATCCTTAAACAACCCCTGCATACGAACCTCCGGACCTGTCGCCGCTCCCACCACCCCTGTCTCCATGTCTACAGTTCCGTCGCGTAACGACACGCTTTCTTTATTTGTTTTGTGCACAAAACAAAGCCGCACTCCGGGAGCTTCTCTTCCCACCCGCTCAATCAGCCCGGCGCCGAAATTCTCAACAAATCCCTCCCTCGCCCTCAGTGTGAACGTCCTGGTCAGCCGTTTCACATCCAACGCCTCTGCAGGACGAAGAACAGCTCTCACATCCTCCACCAGCCGGCCGACCTGCTCACGCAATTCCAACGCCCTTGGCGTGGGAACCAGCCCCCGCCCGGCCCTCACCAGCAGCGGGTCTCCTGTCGTCTCACGCAAGCGCGCAAGCGCCCGACTCATCGCCGATGGGCTCAGCTGCAATCGCCGGGCGGCACGCGCCACACTCCCCTCCGCCAGAACTGTGTCCAGGGTCACAAGCAAATTGAAATCAGGGGTCGTCATGCATTCCTTTTAACACATATGCCTCCACATAGCGCGTCAAACGCACGAATAAAGTGCATATGCTGCGTCTTCCGCCATGCGATAAACAACCGTAATCTTCAATGAACCCCATACGGATACGGCCTCAAATGTGGAACTTTCATTGAAAACCGTCATCGCCAGACAAAACGACCTCTCACCCTCCCACACCTCTCCCTCCGCCCGCTGGGCGCTCGTCAGCCTTTGCCTTTCCATGCTGATGCCTGCGCTTGATACCAGCATCGCCAATGTCGCCCTCCCCGCCATGGCGCAGGCATTCACTGCTTCCTTCCAAGCCGTTCAATGGATTGTTCTGACGTATCTCCTTGTCATCACCACCTTGATCGTCAGCGCCGGGCGCCTCGGCGATCTCGTCGGACGCCGACGCCTGATGTTGCACGGCATCAGCCTTTTCATCATCGGATCCGCCCTGTGTGGCATGGCCCCCGCCCTCTGGTTCTTGCTCGCCGCCCGCATCGTCCAAGGCCTCGGTGCCGCCACCATGATGGCCCTCACCATCGCACTCGTCGGTGAAACAATTCCTAAAAATAGAACCGGTGCCGCCATGGGCCTGCTGGGAACCATGTCCGCCATCGGCACCACTCTGGGCCCGTCGCTCGGCGGTCTTCTCATCTGGGCCCTGGGATGGCGCTGGATCTTTCTCGTCAATATCCCTTTGGGGCTCTTCAATCTGCTTCTGGCCTATCGCTACCTCCCGCCCGATCAGAACAAACCAATCGCACCACGCCCCACCTTCGATCACAAGGGCACCCTCCTCCTCGCTCTCACCTTCGCCGCATACGCCCTCGCCATGACCCTCGGCCGCGGGAAATTCGGCCCCCTCAACATCGCCCTCCTATTCACTGCCGCCTTGGCAATGGTTCTCTTTCTCTTCGTCGAAACCAAAGCCGCCTCGCCCCTGATTCAGCTAACACTGTTTCGCAATTCGGTGCTCAGCGCTGGCCTGGCCATGAGCACGCTCGTCTCCACCATCCTGATGGCCACCCTCGTTGTCGGTCCCTTTTATCTTTCTCGTGCTCTGGGCCTTCCCCCAGCCTTCGTCGGGCTCGTCCTCTCGGTGGGTCCGCTTGTCGCCGCTCTCACCGGCATACCCGCCGGTCGCCTTGTCGACCGCGCCGGCACCTATCGCACCACTGCTGCTGGGCTCATCGCCCTCGGCGTTGGCTGCCTGGCCCTTTCATGGCTGCCCACCACGCTCGGCATCCCCGGATATGTTCTCCCCATCGTGGTCATCACCGCTGGCTATGCCCTGTTCCAAGCCGCAAACAACACCGCCATCATGACCAATATCCGCCCCGATCAGCGGGGCATCATCTCCGGCATGCTCAGCCTCTCACGCAATCTCGGCCTCATCACAGGGGCCTCACTCATGGGTGCCGTCTTCGCCCATGCATCCCCAGCGAATGACATCACGGCTGCCTCTCCCCAAGCCATTGCCACCGGCATGCACATCACCTTCGCCGTCGCCGTCATTCTCGTCCTCATTTCCCTCACCGTCGCCATCGCTGCTCACCGCCCATCCCCACGACCTAATCCTGCCCCCTCCCCCCGTCCCTCGAATGCCTAACATCTATACCACCCCACCACACCCCACTAAAAGCATATGAACAAAAACACTCAATCCCCCCACGCCTCTCAGGTCCACGCCATCCTCGCCCAATCCAACGCCCTCTTATCCAACGACCACTTCGTCTACATCTCCGGCGACCACGGCTCAGGCTGGATCGATAAAGACGCCATCTTCATCAACCCTCAAAACATCCGCAGCCTCACTCAACTCCTCGCCGACGCCGTCAAACACCTCGCCATCGACATGGTCTGCGGACCCGCCACCGGCGGCCTCATCGTCGCCCAGTGGACCGCCTATGCGCTCGGCCTCCCCGCCATCTTTGCCGAACACGGCTCACCCCACCTCAAATCCGACATCCGCGGCAATTTCGAGCTCCACCGCGGCTTCGACCGCCTCGCCAAAGGCAAGCGCATCCTCGTCGTCGACGACGTCATCAACACCGGCCACTCCGTCATGCAAACCCTCGCCGCCGTCCGCAGCGCTGGCGCCACCGTCCCCGCCGTCGCCGCCCTCGTCCACCGCGGCAACATCGACGCCGCCGGCATGTGCGTCGATGAATACATCTACCTCGCACAATGCGACATCCCCCGCTGGCCCGCAAACAAATGCCCCCTCTGCGCCAGCCGCACTCCCATCAACACCCGCTACGCCCACGGCCAGGATTTTTTAGACGCACAGCAACAAAGCCAACAACAATAACCTGTAAAAATCCAACCCTGCGCCCGCTCTACTTTGCGCTCTCCCATCTACATCTTCAGCGTCACTTCGCTCCTTCTTCACTTCATATCGAACGACATATTCTTCGGGTCGCCATAGCTTGGGTCCCCCGTTGGAAACCTGCGCACCACACACTTGCCCGTCCTCGTATCCAGAATCACAACATTGGTGAACGGCGCAGTATTGCCTTGCGAAACCGCCGTCGCCGACACCTGATAGGTCCCCACCACTCCTGGCTGACCTGCTTCCTTGTTCTGCGCACTGGCCAGGCCCGCAAAACACAGCCCCGCAAACAACGCCCCGATCACCACACCTGCCATCAGTGAACGCCTGTCCATAGTTTTCTCCTTGTTTGTTTGACCACTGCAGTCAGCCGTTATACCCCGTCCTCGCTTCCTGTCTCTGCGAACTTCCGCGTACTGCTTCTCGCTTCCGACTCCCCTCCCCATCTCAAATATCTACCTCACCCTTGACAATCCCCAAACAACAAGCAACAATCTATCCGGATTTACGGATGTATTAACTTTTTCGGCCCCAAACCCAGGAGATTCACCATGGCCGCCCCTAAGAAAACCGCCGCTTCAGCACCCGCGCCCGTCTCTACCAAATGCTACGTCGACAAGGCCAAGAACGGCCTGGAATACCGCGTCGCCGACATCAACCTCGCCGACTGGGGCCGCAAGGAGCTCGAACTCGCCGAAAAGGAAATGCCCGGCCTCATGTCCGTCCGCAAGGAATTTGCCAAGCAAAAGCCCCTAAAAGGCCACCGTATCACCGGCTCCCTCCACATGACCATCCAGACCGGCGTCCTCATTGAGACGCTCGTCGCCCTCGGCGCCACCGTCCGCTGGG
>CAZGOM010000260.1:0-6616 GCA_964527265.1 uncultured Phycisphaeraceae bacterium
CCCACCACTCCATCGTCCGCGCCTCCCAGGAAGGCCTCTCCACCGTCCTCTTCAAGCCCTTCAAAGTCGACCAGCTCATCGAAGCCGTCCACAAAGCCCTCAAGCCCGCCGAAGCCAAATAACCCCCGTTCTGGCTGGCACGGCACGCCCCGAAGGCGTGCTGTGTCTTGCACGCGCCAACAACAATTCCAACCACACCGTCATGCAGGGCCTTCGCATCTAAAGCGTATGCCTCCGCCCCCGATTGCCGGGCCATCGAATTGCAGGAGGCTTGGAGAGCATCAATTCCATCCAAAGGTCAATGCACTGTCACCGCCCGCTATTCGGGGTTAGCCGTCATGGACACGCGATAACCCGATCACCCGACAACCCGGGCGCGAAAATCTCGCACATTTTAGATGCGAAAGCCCTGCCCCGTCATGCCCTCCTCTTAACCCGGCATGTCTTATCGCATGGTTTCGCGTAAAATGCCCAATCCCCCATTCTGGCCCTCTTAACTTCTTGACTCGGGACTCGGGACACGGGACTCGCGACACAGGACTCTCCCTCAAATGACCAAACCCTCAGGCCGTCTCATCGCTTCCCGCGCCCTCGCTAACGCCGCTACCGAATTCCCTGACATCACCCCCGAAGCTATCACGCCCAAGGGCGCGGCTGATCACGACCAGGACGGCCGCCTCGCCCTCCGCATCGTCCGCACCGGCCTGCGCCATTGGATCACCATCGAGTATCTCCTTGACCACTGGCTCAAGCAGCCCCTCGAATCCCTTGACCCCAAGCTTCAGGGCGTCCTCATGGCCGGCGGCGCCCAGCTCCTCTACCTCCACGACCTCCCCACCCACGCCATCGTCGATGAATCCGTCAAAATCGCCGGCGACCTCGTCCGCCCCAGCGCGCGCGGCTTGGTCAACGCCGTCCTCCGCCGCATGTCCGAAGCCGTCATCGAACGCTCCGACAAACCTTGGATCCCCGCTGACAACACCCTCCCCACCCCCAACGGCCACTTGGTGTTAAAAGAACAATACCTCGCCGAGTTAACCCCTCAAATCCTCAAAACCGTCGTCGCCACCAGCACCCCCGAATACGTCCTCACAAGCTGGGAAAAAACCTACGGCACACCCGCAACCGTCGATCTCGCAAAGCATTGCGTCAAAACCCCGCCCATCATCCTCGCCGTCGAACCAGCCTTTGACACCACCCTCTCCGCCCCCGTCCAGCCACCCCAATGGCTCCCCCACACCCTTCCCGGCTTCATCGTCTGGACCGGCCACCACGCCGACATGAAAGCCTTTCTCAGCGCCCATCCCGCCCGCCGCGTCCAGGACCCCGCCTCCGCCACCGTCATCCAGACCACCGCGGATCTGAAACCCAAAGTCATCCTCGACGCCTGCGCTGGCCGCGGCACTAAAACCCGCCAGCTCGCCGCACTCCACCCCGAAGCTCACGTCTACGGCGCGGAAACCGAAAGCGCACGCCTTGAATCACTCCGCCTCTCCGTTAAAAACATCTCCAACATCAAGCCCCTCTGGTACGGCAACCTCTCCAAAACCGTCCCCCTTAACTCCGTTGACCTCCTCGTCTTAGACGTCCCCTGCTCCAATTCCGGCGTCTTCGCCCGCCGTATCGAAGCGCGCTATCGCTACTCCCAGAAATCCATCGACCAGCTCATCGAACTTCAACGCAAAATCATCCGCGAACAAGCCCCCTACCTCGCCCCCGGTGCTCACATTCTCTATTCCACCTGCAGCATCGACCCCCGCGAAAACCAGGAACAAGCACGCTGGCTCGCCGAAGTCATGCGCGCAAAACTCATCAAAGAACACACCCTGCTCCCCGCAGGCGAAACCACCACCTACCACGACGGCGGCTACCACGCCCTCCTAAAACGCTACTAAACCCAACCGACACCTTCTGGGTAGCACGGCACGGCCCGAAGCCGTGCTGTGTCTTGCACGCGCCCACATGCACGCCAGACGCCTCACCGGGAGCGCCGGCGTCCCGCCGGCTCCCAATCCCCACCCTCCCCCGACATAAGTGAACTGCTCCCCCACCAACCAACTCCAACCAAGGAACCCGGAACTCAGGACCTCTCATCCCCCCCTGAGCACCCGCTCCGCTTCCAGCCAGATCTCCAGATCCTGACCCCAAGGCGTCCCCCGTGCCGTCCAGATCTCTTTGGCCTTCGCCGCAATCTGTTCTTGCGTCACCTGTTTTTCTCCTTGCTCAACGGTTGTCACCGTCGCCTGCGCATCGGATACCACATCCGCCTCCGTCGCCACTGCCGGGGTCGAGGGAGCCACAGCCTTCGCATCCACCTTCTTGGTCGTCGCACGCTTCTTGCTCATGGCACAGCACTCCTTAATTTGGACTTAATATGAAACTTTACAAACACACTGCAAATTCCATGCCCAGCCAAACCTTCAGCCATCAGTTGACATATGAGAGGCAATACAGGGCATCTTTTCATTCATATCCAAATCTATTCCTTCAATAAATAGGGAATTTCCCCATGCGACCGAATGTCCGGTATTCAAAGCCATATGACAATGTCTTAAGCAACACTGCCTCAACCTTAGGCACTGTCATTCCTATATCTCTTTTGTTAACAAAACCTATCAATTGCAGATGATGATCATGTAAGTATTTGATAAATACTTCGCTGCTTCACGACCCATCCTCACGCATACGAATGCAGCCCTGCCAGCAGCATATTCACGCCCCAGTAGCACCAGAGCATCACAAAGAACCCGATCAGCCCCAGCCATGCCGTGGTCAAACCGCGGTTCTTCACGCCAAAGCGCACATGGATCACGATCAAATACACGATCCACGTGATCAATGCCCACGTCTCCTTGGGGTCCCATGCCCACCAGCGCCCCCACGCATGGTCAGCCCAGTAAGCACCCAGCAGGATGCCTACGCCCAGAATGTAAAACGCAAGCTGAAACACCACCATCTGCGCGTGGTCGATTTCTCTGAGCAGACCGGCCTTCTCACCCGCCTTCGGTTCGGCATCATCATCACCGCCTGACACCGCGCCGCCGGCAGACCCGCCGGCCATCGCCATCTCTCCCTCGCCCATGCTCGTCTGCGCATAACGCACAATGCCTTTGCCCTGCGTGTAATGCACCACAAGGTAAAAACTGCTCAAAAGGAAGCCCAGCGCGATCAGCCCATAGCTCACCAGCACCATGTTCACATGGATGTAAAGGATTCGGCTTGTTGCCAGAATCCCCGCCACCTGTCCCACGTCCTTGGAAGGAATGTCCACCGTGTTGGCCACCAGCAGCGTGCACGTCCCCAGCGCCGCCGCAGCCGCGCCAAACACCCACTGCTTGCGGTATAGCATGATCACTGTCCCGATCACCACCGCGATCCACGAGATGAAGATGTAGCTCTCATATTGGTTATGAATCGGCCAGCGGCCCGAAAGCGCCATGCGCACGGCAATGCAAAGCGTATGGATCGCAATCCCCACAAACAAAAGCCCGATCCCCGTGTTGATCAGCCCCTTGCGCTTGCCCGCAAACGACATCAGCAGGATCAGCGTCGCAAACAGATAAGCCACATACCCAATCGTAAACCGCTGCGTCTTGTTGTAGTAATACTCCAGTGACCGGTGAAAATCGCTCGGATACGTCTCCGGGTTCACCGATTTAAGCGCCAGGCTCAGTTTCCCAAGCGCCAGGTTCGCCCCCACCGTGTCTGCGTTCCGCCACGCATCGCGCAGTTCCCCCACCGCGCTCTTCACCGCTTCCGTCTTGATCGGCGAAAGCTCAGGCATCTTCCCCGTCATCCCCTTGGCCGACTCCGGCGCCGTCAGGCTCGGATCAAGCACTTCCGCCAGCGATGTCCAATACTGCCCGCCCGGCTCAGGGCTGATGAACATCATCATCCCCTCAGGATTCTCAAACGAACGCACCGACACCTTCAACTGCCCCAGCGCGTTGTTCATCATGATGTCCGGCTCAAGCGCCTCCAGCGTCCCCTCCACCTGCTTGTTGGCGATCATCCGCGGCTCAAGCCGCCCCAGCTTCAGCCACTTCTCCTGGTCCTCAGGCAGCAAATGCTTCACCAGTTCCCGCCGCAATCCCAGCACATCCACATAAATCACCGGCTTATCGAAGTAATAAGCCTTGTTGAGCAGGAAATCCAGATAAGTGAAGGTCGGGTCGTAAGTCGTCCCATCCAGATCCTTCCAGCGCTCTTTCCCATACACCCGCATCAAATATTCACGAGCCACCGTATCCACAATCTTCGCCCGCCCCGCATCAAACACCGCCAGCTTCCTGAATTCCGTCAGGTCCAGCCCCTTGGCAAACTGGTCATGCGTCGTCTTGTCCAGAATCTTCGCGCGCGGCGCATTCGCATCCGCCGGGCCATGGTCATGCCCGTCACTCCGCGCATTCATCTGCTCCTGCAACTGCTTTTGTAGCTGCGCCGTGTTCCCCTGCCGCAGCCCCTCATTCACATCCGGCTGCGCATTCCCCGCCGGCGCATTGCGCACCTGCGCAAACACCGGCAACGCCAGGCCCGTCACCACCGCCATCAACACCACCGCAATCCATATCTTCAAAGTCTTCAAGCTTAAGCCTCTCAAAACTTCTGCAACTTCTACTCTGCACTTATCCCTTTTCCCTTATCCCTTATCACTTTCTTCCCGCCAGTTCCGCCTTGATCTTGTCCCGCTGACGCCGCAAAAGCCACGGCTTAATGTAAAACGCCCAGGGAATCCCCAGCGCAATCAGGCACGCTCCCACAAAAATCACCCGGATCGCCACGTTATTGCTGATCCCAAGCACTGAATACCGCTGCTGGTTGGTGAACAGCCCAAGCTCATTCTTCGCCCTGATGTTAGGCGCTGTCTTGTCCCCCGGGTCCCAGCCCGTCTGGCTCACCTTCAGCGTCCCCATCTTCATCCACTGCCCAAAAGTCACCCCAGACCCATACTGCGAATACGTCTTCTGAAAGTCCCCATAGGGCGTGCTGGCGATGTAAGGATTGTTCAGCCGCGTCTCCCCGCTGAAGGGCTCGTCAATCGGCTTCCCATTCAAATTGATCGGCGTAAACGTCACCTTCGAAACATAATCCTTGGGAATGTCCGACCCCGGATACGCCTGCATCTCAAAGCTGTCCAGCTTCATCGAGAACGGCAATGGATACGACCGGCGGCTGAAGATCACCCCCACCCGCCCCACGCCCGGCAACTCGATCCACTCCGGCCGGTTCATCCCCGCCGCCAGATCCACCTCCGGATAACGCATACTCGCCAGCCAGATTGTCTTTTGATACGACTTCTGCGTCGCCGGGTCGCTTATCTTGAAGGTGACCGGCACCAGCGCGTGCAGCAGCGTCCCCTCTTCTTTGGGAATCCGGTGCGTCTTGGGCGTCACCACCGGCTGCCCCGCCTCCACCGCGTGCTGCAGCGTCTTAACCACATGCAGCCAGCGATCCTGCCCCTGTACGCTCCCAATGGGGAAAGACAGCTTCTCCGGCTTCGCCTGGAACGGCTTCAAGTCCGGCAGGCGCACATTCAACTCCATGTCCGATAAATCCGCATTCTGTGAAATCAACCGGAACTGCGCCTTGGTCGCATCCAGATACTGCAGCCGGATCGCCGGATTGGGCGCCACGCGCTTGCCCATCGGCCCCACCGTCGGGTCATTGGGCGCGGGGATAAAGTCCTGTGTCCGTTCCGGATACCGGTGCATCGCGATGCGGCGGTATTCTTGCGCCCCGTCCTTGATCACCACCTGCGCCCGCGTATCCGTCGCCCCTTGATACCCCGGCGTCGCGAACGGCATGCCATAGTCCCCCAGCTTCTCAATCTCAATCGTATACCCCGTGTCCCCCACCTTGATCGTCTCCCCCTCCCGCACGCTGTACACCTGATAGAAATTCTTTGACGGAATCTCCACCACCAACCCATGCGCCCCTCGGAACTCCTGCATCCAATCCTTCTGATACTGCGGGATCGGCTTATACAAAAACTCCACCGCCCACCCCGGCCCCTCCATCACCCGCTTCGACGGCACGCTTGAAATCAGCGCCACCATCTCCTGAATATTCACCTCCGTCTTGTCCCCCGGCGCAATGATCACCGCAGGATTGGGCGTCTCCGGCACCGGTTCCCCACGCTTCACCGCGTCCACCCACGTCGATTCCAACTGCCCATACGCCACAAACCCATCAATCGACGCCTCCACATTCGGCCCCAGCGCCGCCGCCACGCCCGGCGCATCGCTGATCGGAATGTAAAGACCACCCTTGCCAAACTCATAATCGTTGTAGCGCGGCAATGTCGGCAGATCCACCATCACCCGCTGCGAAGGCGTCAAAAAATACAGCGCCGGACGCGTCGCATCATAAAACCGGTTCACCTGCGAACCCGGCCGGATGTCCTGACGCCACACGATCGTGTCCCCCTCCAGCTTGTTGGCGTTATAAAAAATGCTCCCCAGCCCCACCATCACGATCCCCAGATGCACCGTCAGCACGCCGATGTTCACGAACTTGAACTCGATCCGCCGGATCGTCGCCCAGATCATGTTCATCACAAAAAGGCTCAAAATCACCTTCAGCGGCCACCAGCCGTAAAACTCCTGCTCCGTCATCT
>CAZGOM010000261.1:0-6596 GCA_964527265.1 uncultured Phycisphaeraceae bacterium
CTGTGGGATGAAAAGATCAACATTGAAGTGTTCAAGGAACACATCAAGGTGGACCGCAAGGAATACCAGACGAGTGTCCTGGGAATCTATGCCATCGGCGATGTGAACGGTCCCCCGTGGCTGGCGCATGTGGCGATGGAAGAAGCCGTGAACTGCGTGGAGGAAATCGCCGGTGTGCATTCACACGCGATCGACTACGACGCGATCCCCGGCTGCACGTACTGCATTCCCCAAGTGGCGAGCATGGGATTCACCGAGCAGGCGCTGAAGGCGAAGGGACAGAAAGCCGGGGTGGATTACAGCGTGGGCAAGTTCCCATTTGCCGGCTCCGGCAAGGCGCAGGCGCTGTCGGTGGAACGGGTCGTGGAAGGGTTTGTGAAGATCCTCAGCGACAAGAAGACCGGCGAGATCCTGGGGGTGCACATGATCGGCGACGGCGTCACTGAACTGCTGGCCGAGATGGGCCTGGCCAAGCGGCTGGAAGCGACCGTGGACGAAGTGATCGCAACGATGCACTCGCATCCGACACTATCGGAAGCGGTGCATGAAGCGGCGCTGGGAACACAAGGCCGGATGCTGCATTTCTAAAAAGGTTTCGGGGGTCGGGCGCCGGGATTCGGGTCAGACAGACCCGGATGGGCGTTGACGTCGTATGGTTGGGTATGAACCCTGTACTGCTCAGTTTTTTGGATGGAACGACGTTTTTCGTGGGATTACTGCTGGTTGGGCTGGCAACGGGGCTTTTGTTGCTGTTTGAGAATCGGTGGGTAAAGTCGGGATTGACGACAGGGATGCTGGCGGGGGCAATCCTGGTGGTGGCGTCTGCGACCCCCCTGCCCATGTGGCTTTATGGGGTTTGGCTGGCTGTGTGTGCCACAGCCCTGGGTTTGGCGCTGGGTGAATGGGCACCGATGAAATGGAAGCGTGTAACGGCGTTGGTCGCAGTACTGTTGAGCGTAGGGTTGGCGGGGATGGAGATACCGTGGCGCATCATGCCGCGCGTGGCAGTGAATGCGAGGACGACAGTGTATGTGATTGGCGATTCGATCAGTGCGGGGATGGGGCGGGACAAGACCTGGCCGGCAATGCTGGAAGAGAGAACGGGACTGCGGGTAGTGAACCTGGCGCAGGCTGGAGCGCGAGTGGAAGGGGCGATCAAACAGGCAGAGAAGGTGCCCCCGGGTGGCGGCAGCGTGGTGATCGTGGAAATCGGAGGAAATGACCTGCTGGGCAAAGCCACAGGCGCCGAATTCGGAGAGCGATTGGATGTGTTGATCTCAGGGCTTAAAAGCAAAGGGCACGATGTCGTAATGATGGAGATACCGCTGGTGCCATTCATGAATGAATATGGGCGGGCACAACGCACAGCAGCAAGGAAGTACGAAGCAGCGCTGGTGCCTAAACGGGTGTTTGCGGCGGTTCTGGGGTTGCCTGATGGGACGATTGATGGATTGCATCTTTCGGCCAAGGGACATGAGGCAATGGCGCATGCGATTCAGGACGTGCTGGAGCAGAAAGCAGTGAAGTAGGGGAAGTCGATTTAAATGGATGAAGCATGAGAGCGAGGTAAGACTTGGGAGTGGGTTCCAATATCCCAAGGGCTTCGGGTTCATGGTCAGGGCAGCGGTAGGTGCCGAACATGACGTCCATGAGAGGTGAAAGGTTGGCATAGTTTCCAGCGTCGCGGGCAAGGTGGTGGTGCCAGTGGTGAAGTTCGGGTGCGCCGATGAGGGCACGCAAGGGGCCAATGGGGAGGCGGACGTTGGAGTGGATGTAGATGGCCCATAGGCCGCGGAAGGCGATGAAGCCGGCGACGGCTTCCAGGGAGAAGCCAAAGAGAAAAGCAGGAAGATTCAGAATGCCGATGGTGTAAATGGAATCGAGGGGGTGCTCGCGGTGTGCGGCGAGCCAGTCGAGATGTTCCGATGTGTGATGGACGGAGTGGAAGCGCCAGAGGAAGGAATTGGCGTGCTGGAGGCGGTGGGCCCAGTAGATGAAAAGATCGCTCAAGACGATGACTTCGACGAGTTGAAAGGCCCAGGGCTGGCTGGCGACGGCGTGGCGGAGGAAAGCGGGGACGATGGGGTCCAAGTATTGCGAGAGGTAAATGAGGACGGCGAAAACCAGGGTGTTGAAGAGCAGGTACTGGCCCAGGAAGAACCAGAAATCAGTGAGCCAGTGAGGACGAAAAAAACGCTGGCCCGGCTTTGCGGGGAAGGCTTTTTCAAGGGGTACGAAAACGATGACCAGGAAGATGAAGCTGGCGGTGACGGCAAGGATGGAGAGGAGGAAGGACATGGTTTATTCGGTTGCGGGCTGGGAGGCCGAAGGTTTAATGGCGGGTTTGTCGGAGGAGGAAGGAAAGTCTTCTTCTGTGGATTTAAACACCGGTGCGGACTTGGAGCCGGGAAAAAACCGCGGATTAGCAGGTTGTGTCGTGGAGGACTTGATGTCGGAAGGTTGAATGACCGCTTTGGATTTGGAGCCGCCCAGCAGTGCCGGGGAAGTGGTTGAAGCGGGTTGAGTGGCTGGCGGCAGCGCGCCCGGCCTCTCCGTAGGTCTGGATTGGGGAGTCAAGTCGCGTGTTCGGATGGATGGAGCAGATTTGGGGCTGAAATGATAAGTGGGCTCTTCGGGGTCCGCGGGCTGTGAGATGGGAGGTTGGCCGTCTTGCGGATCGAATACGACGTCGCTCTTGGAACCCCCAAGCATTGGCCGGGGGTCGGGTGGCGCGGCATTGTATTGGCGATAAGCGATGAGCGACACCGCGAGCGTGACGGCAAGGACGACGGCGAAGATTTTGAAAGCGTTATTCCCGGAGGTCATAGGTTTGATCTTAAAGAAAACAGGAAGGAAAGGTTGATGCATTTGTGTCACAAACGTGTAACAAGGTGACACAATGATGTACGACCGGACGAAAGTCAGGTTCAGCATCGACAAAAAATCACCGAAAGTCGGCGGGTTCAAAAACGGTGCCACGCTTGGTGCTGCCCTGGTTCCGGGAAGACTTGGTCAAATCAGAAAAACCATTCAGGATGCACCTGATAATGAAAAATACGAGCATCAAAAGGGCTAAGACGATCAGGATGATGTTGATTGTTTTAAGCACGGGATTCATGGCGCCAGTGTAGTGCGGGGCGATTTGAAAACGTCAACGGTTTTGCGACGCGAAATTGCAAGATTGGCGTGGCAAGAAATTTGAAAAAAAGATGGGGACATGCGACGGATCTTTTTATACTTGTTCGCACTTGCCGCACAATGATCCGCAAAGGAGCAAACAGAGTTGCAAAGCGACCTGTCTGGGGCCGATGGCATAACTGGTCTGGCCCTGAGAAACATCCGTAAATCGTTTGGCAAAACAAGCGTCCTGCATGGGGTTGACCTCCATGTGAAAAAGGGTGAATTCCTGACGCTGCTGGGGCCGTCGGGGTGCGGAAAGACGACCCTGCTGAGGATCATCGCGGGGCTGGAATCGGCGGATGCGGGCGAAGTGGTGCTGGATGGCCGCGACATCACGTACCTGCCTGCCAACAAGCGGCCGGTGAACACTGTGTTTCAGAGCTATGCGTTGTTTCCGCACCTGAAGGTGGCGGACAATGTGGCGTTTGGCCTTGTGGCGCGCGGGGTGGACAAAACGACGATCAAAACCAAGGTCGGCGAGGCAATGGAACTGGTGAAGATCACGGAGTTTGCCGGGCGGTATCCGGCGCAGCTTTCGGGGGGGCAAAAGCAGCGCGTGGCGCTGGCGCGAGCGCTGGTGAATGAGCCGGCGGTGCTGCTGCTGGATGAGCCGATGTCCGCGCTGGATGCACGGCTGCGCTCTCAGGTACAGGTAGAACTGCGGCGGTTGCAGCGGAGACTGGGGACAACGTTCGTGCTGGTGACGCATGACCAGGATGAGGCGATGGCGGTGTCGGACCGGATTGTGGTGATGAACGGAGGACGCATTGAGCAGGAAGGGATGCCGCGCGAGGTTTTTGATAAACCGGCGACGCGGTTTGTGGCGGAGTTTTTGGGCACGGCTAACCTGACAGTGGGAACGCGCGTGGATGCGCACAAAGTGAACACGGGCTGGGGAGAGCTTATCTGCAACCCCCCTGCCGACTGGGCCGCAGGCTGGGTGGGTGTGCGGCCCGAGCGGGTGGTGGTCGCAAAAACGAAAAGCGGGATGGTGGAGCCTGGGGAGAATCAGATTGCAGCGACAGTGAAGGAAGCCGTCGACCGGGCCGGGCGCCAGGAGTTGTTTTTTGTCGAGATGGAATTGTCGGCCTTGTGGTCCGGCGAACCGGTGAGTGTCGGAGAGAAGGTGCAATTGACCCTGCCGGCGCAGTGGTTGTTTTTCCTCCCCAAGGAGAAAACCTGGGGTGAAGGATGAACAAGAAATACCTGGTCTGGCGAGGGCAGATGACCACGTCCGGAAAGCTCTGGATACGTGGGCTGGCGCATGTGCTGCCAGGCGGGCTTTGGACGTTTTTGCTGCTGGCAATGCCGCTTTTGGTGATGGCGTACATGGGGTTTTGCCAGCGGGATGAGTACGGTCAGATCATCTGGACGCCCTCGACGGAAAATTTCTGGCGGCTGCTGGGATATGGGGTTTTCGGATGGTCGCCGGATTACCTGATCATCCTCGCGCGGTCGCTGGTGGTGGCGGGGGTAACGACGGCGGTGTGTGTGGCGCTGGCCTATCCGATTGCATTTTTCATTGCGGCGCGTTCCACGGCGTGGCGTTATTTATGGCTGTGCCTGATCGCTGTTCCGCTGTGCACGAACATGGTGGTGCGGACGTATGCATGGATGCTGATGCTGTCATCACAGATGCCCATCGCAAAAACGGCGCACTGGATGGGGCTGATCGATGAAAACACAAGCCTTTATCCATCGTGGTTTGCGGTCTATCTGGGAATGGCGAGTTTGTATCTGCCGACGGCGGTGCTGCCGATTTACGCCAGCGTGGAACGCCTGGACCGGTCGCTGATTGAAGCCGCGCGTGATTTGTACGGGTCACGGTGGCGGGTGTTCCGGCATGCGGTATTACCACAGACATGGCCGGGGCTGGGCGCGGCGGTGATTTTGACCTTCATCCCCGCGCTGGGAACGTATGTGGTTCCCGACCTCCTGGGCGGCGGCAAGACGATGCTGATCGGCAATCTGCTGCAGCAACAGTTCGGCCCGGCGCAGGACCTGGCATTTGGCTCACTTGTGGGAACAGTGCTGACCGTGGCGACCTTGGTGGGCCTGGTCTTGTTCTGGCGTATGGCGGGCAAAAAAGAGGTGGCGCGATGATTGCGCGGCACTTCTCTAAAGCAACGATATGGGCCGTGCTGGCCGCCGCGATGGGGCTGCTTTACCTGCCCTTATTGGCGGTGGCCGTGCTTTCGGTGAATTCGGGTTCACGGACGCTGGTGTGGCAGGGATTCACGCTTAAGTGGTATCAGCAGGTGATGGCGGATGAAGCGATCCAGAAGGCCACGTGGACGACGCTGAAACTGGCTGTCCTGTCGACGGTGGCGGCAACGGTGCTGGGAACACTGCTTGCCATCGGGCTGGATCGGTTCAAATGGGGACGGACGTCGCGCACGGGATTGGAATTGACGGCGGGCCTGCCGGTGGTGATGCCGGACATTTTGTTCGCGGTGGCGCTGATCGTAGCGATGCAGGTGACGCGGCTTATCACCGATGCCGTACAGCCGGGGTTCGGCCTGATGCTGGTGGGCCACATCACGTTTGAGATCGCCTTCGTGGCGCTGGTGGTGCGCGCCCGGTTTGCCATGATTCCGGTGGAACTGGAAGAAGCAGCGCGGGATTTATATGGATCGACATGGGTGGTGTACCGGCGGGTGCTGATTCCGATGCTGATGCCGGGAATCATCGCCGGGGCTGTGCTGGCATTCACGCTTTCGCTGGATGATTTCGTCATCAGCTTTTTCACAGCAAGCCCCGCCTCGCAGACGCTCCCCATCCTGATGTACAGCGCGCTCAAACGTCAGGTATCACCTGATATCCACGCGCTTTCGACGCTGCTATTGGTGGTGACGGTGATGCTGGTGTTCCTGGGCCAATGGCTGACGCGGGTGAAGGAATAGAGTTGAACCGGCGAATCGAATAACCTATGGAATTGAGTTTGGCTGCTGTTTGTTTTTAGCATTCAACGCGCGAAAGGATGTTGAGCGATGAAACGATGGACCCTGATGCTTGCGATGGCGGCTGTTTTTCTGGCGGTTTCTCCGTTGATGGCGGCGGAGGAGATTACGGTTTTCATGTGGTCCAAGTACATCGATCCGGAAATTCCCAAGCAGTTTGAAAAAGAGACTGGAATCAAGGTCAATATCGCGGTGTATGAATCGACGGAAGACGCGCTGGCGAAGATCAAGGCCGGCGGTGGGGACGCGCTGTACGACGTGCTGGTTGTCTCCAATGAGGCGTTGCGTTCCCTGGTGGCGCTGAACCTGGTGCAGCCGCTGGACAAACAATTGATTCCCAACGCGGCCAACGTGGATGAGACCTTCAAAAACCCGGTTTATGACCTGGGAAGCAAGTTCAGCATGCCTTACCAATGGGGGACGGTGGGCATTGTGTACGACAAAACGAAGATCAAG
>CAZGOM010000262.1:0-6513 GCA_964527265.1 uncultured Phycisphaeraceae bacterium
CCTGTGGTGCGCGTGGCGGGGAATGCGCAGCATGGGGATTACCAGGTGAACGCGGCGATGGCGCTGGCGAAGTCACTTGGGCAAAAGCCGCGGGAGGTGGCGGAGAAGATCGTAGGGGCGATCAAGTGGGAAGGTGTTTGCTCGGCTAAGCCGGAGATCGCAGGGCCGGGGTTCATCAATGTGAAGCTGAGCGAAGGGACGATCAAGAACCACTTGAAGTGCGTGCAGGGGGATGCGGCGCGGGCGGGGGCGCCGAAGGCAGCCAAGCCGATTAAGGTGGTGGTGGATTATTCGGGGCCGAACGTGGCGAAGGAAATGCACGTGGGGCATCTGCGGTCGAGCGTGATCGGGGACGCGGTGGCGCGGGTGCTGATATTTAAGGGCCATGATGTGGTACGGCAGAACCACCTGGGGGACTGGGGAACGCAGTTTGGGATGTTGATTGAGAACCTGCTGGAGACGAATCCGGAGCAGAAGGGGCTGAGCAAGATCGGTGATTTGAATAAGTTGTATAAGGAATCGAAGAAGCGGTTTGATGCCGAGCCGGAGTTTGCGCTGCGGGCGCGGGCGCGGGTGGTGTCGCTGCAGTCTGGGGATGGGGAGACGCTGGCGGTTTGGCAGCATTTGATCGAGCAATCGAAGCTGCACTTCAACGATATTTACAAGCGGTTGGATGTGCAGCTGACGGACGGGGATATCCGGGCGGAGAGTTTTTATAACCCGCTTTTGCCGGACGCGATCAAGTCTCTGGAATTGAAGGGACTGGCGCGGCTGGATGAGGGGGCGATGTGCTGCTTCCCGGAAGGGTATTTCGACCGGGAGAAGAAGCCGCTGGGGATGATCGTGCGAAAATCCGATGGCGGGTATCCGTATGCGGCGACGGACCTGGCGGGGCTTCGGTATCGGGTGCAGGAATTGAAGGCGGAGCGGGTGATTTACTTCACGGACGCGCGGCAGGCGCAGCATTTTGCGATGGTGTTCTGGGTGGCGCGAGCGGCGGGGTGGGTGACGCCAGGCGTGAAGACGGAACACGTGCCGTTTGGGAGCGTGCTGGGTCAGGATGGGAAGCCTTACAAGACGCGGGAAGGGGACCCGATCCGGCTGGTGGATCTGCTGGATGAAGCGCAAGCGCGGGCGGCAGCAGCGATTGCGAGCAAGAAGCGGGATGTGCCGTTGGAAGAGGCGGAGGCGAAGGATATCGCGCTGGCGGTGGGAATCGGGGCGATGAAGTATGCGGATCTGGCGAGCGACCGGATCAAGGATTATGTGTTTGACTGGGACCGGATGCTGGCGTTTGAGGGGAACACCGGGCCGTACGTGCAGAATGCGATTGTGCGGGTGCGGTCGATTTTCCGGAAGGCGGGGGTGTCGCAGGAGAGCGCGATTAGCGGGGAGGTGAAACTGGTGGAGAATGCCGAGCGGGCGCTGGCGCTGAAGCTGCTGCATTTCCCGGGTGTGGTGGATGCGGTGGAGACATCGCTTGAGCCGCACCGGCTGTGCGGGTATTTGTTTGAACTGGCGACACTGTTTCACCAGTTTTACGAGCAGTGCCCGGTATTGAAGAGCGATGTGGCGGAGGAGTTGAAGGCGAGCCGGCTGGCGCTGGCGGCGTGCACGGATCGGGTGCTGACGCTGGGGCTGGGTTTGATTGGTGTGCGGACGGTGGACCGGATGTGAGCCCGCCTGGGGCGGGAGTCCTGGGGCCAGAGTCCTGGGTCCTGGGTCTGGCGTCGAAGAGAGGCAGAAGAGGAAAGATCGTCAGAGAAGGGCGATGTGGGTTTGGGCTTGGAAACTTTGGTGGGTTTTTGTGTTGCTGTGATTTTCCTGTGAATTGTCTATAAATTAGGCTGTAATACCCTATTGACAGATGAGTATGGGGCATGTATAATTGTGTTATAAATTTCACGTTTTAGGCGTGTTGAGTTTGGAATGTTTTTTTAATGTTGGGATGAACACGATGTGTCGTCGTATGTTCTGGGAGTTGTGGTAATTGTTATAACCTTTTGATATGATGGGTGAAAAGAGGAGAGTGGAATATGGTGAATGTGAACCAAGCGTTGTCGATTCGTGGGGCGTATGAGCGGGATGGGTTTGTGCTGGTGCCGCAGACGGGGTTGCCGGGGGATTTGGTGGGGCGTGCGGCGAAGGGGCTGGAGGATGTGAGGGATGGGAAATATGACACGGAGTACAGGCCGGAGAAGGGTTCGTGGGCGCCGGGGGGGGCGGTGGACCGGCTGGTGAAGATTGAGCATCCGCAGCTTGGGAGCAAGGCGCTGAGGGATGTAATCGGGCACGAGGCGATCGGGCGGCTGGCGCTGGAGGTGACGGGGGCGGAGTGGGTGCAGGTGTGGTGGGTGCAGGGTTTGATCAAGCCGAGCGCGGCGGCGGGGGTGAAACTGGCATCGAATGTGGGTTGGCATCAGGACATGCAGTATTGGAAGGAATGGTCGAAGGAGAGTGAGTTGTTTACGTTGTGGCTGGCGTTGAGCGATGTGCCGAGCGAGGCTGGGCCGATGAAGTTTGCGGCGGGATCGCACAAGTGGGGTTTGCTGGACCAGGGTGATTTTTTCGCGCAGGACGAGAAGGGAACACGTGGAGGGATTCGGGTGCCGGAGGGCGAGAGGTGGGAGGAGGTGGAGGCGGTGTTGCCGCGCGGTGGGATGAGCTTTCACCACCGGTATACGTTTCACGGGAGCGGTTCGAACACGGCGGGATTTTCGCGGATGAGTCTGGCGCTGCATATGCGGACGGAGAAGAGCGGGATAGCGGAGGGGAAAAGCGACCCGTGGGTGAACAAGTGGGTGAATGATGCGGAGGTTTGCCCGATCTGGAGGAGATGAGAGATTACAGGACTGAAATCATAGTTGCGAAGAAGTGGCGGCTGCAAAGTGCGTTCTTCGTGTTAGATTTTTTGAGGTTGAACGGTCAGTGGGCAGCATTTGTGGCGAAAGCGCGGGAAGAAGGTAAGTAAATTCGACGTTACGGACGCATTGGCCATTGGTGCACCGCGAACCCTCTTTTTTGTCTATTTATTTCATGCGGCCTGAAACGGCACGGGGATGGACTTATGATTTAGCGAACCGTCTGCTGAGGGCGGGTCATTGGTCATTTCCGCAAATTGAGAATGAGTCAAATGCATACAACTATCTGCCGCGCTTCCCGATCCGCACGTGGAATCCAGTTTTTTCTTGAATCGCTTGAATCGCGAAGCATGCTCAGCGGCGTGGTTGTGGAAGATCTGGTGCTGGTGCCGCCCAACACGCAACCGGTGATCACGCAGACGCGGACTGTGGTGCAACATGAGAACGCGGGAAAAGTGACGTATTCGGACTGGCTGGGGTTTGACTCAGGAGAAGGAGATGCGGAGCAGGGAATTGCCGAGTACATCCTGACGGGTGTGACCAACACACATTTGTTCACCACGCTGCCGACGGTGGGAGCAGATGGATCACTCTCTTTCACGCCGGCTCCCGGGGCGCATGGGAATTTTTCGTTCACGATCGCGGTGCGCGATGATGGTGGAACGGAGCATGGGGGCGAGGATCTGAGCCTCAGCGAGGTGTTTGAATACCGCCTGGATTATTTGATTTCATCCACGGACTCCAAGCGCTATGTCGAATATCAGGATGCGGCAGGGAGCAATGTGCGGATCGAGTTAAAAGGGCCTGGAACGCTCAGGGCGGTTTTTGAAGGAGATACGGACCACCTGACGACCCTGGACGGCCATGATACCGATGTGAGATCGTCCTCCGTGACGGTGACCGTGAGCAACAGCAAGGCGGGCAACCTTCCGGTGTTCACATCGATCGACTATCTCGGATTCAACAGCGGGCTGGTGGCTTTTTACGGGTCCAACTTGCATGTGAATTCATTTTTCAGTTCCGAATACTCGATTGTGAAGACAGTGGTGCTGGGTGACTTTGTGACCACGGCGGACAATCCGGGCATCAGCATGGCGGGGACGCCGACGGACGTGGTAAGCATCACGCTGGGGCGCGCGGAGAACATCAATATCACAGTGGGGACGAAACTGAACCTGACGGCGGTGGAATGGACCTATGACGGGGAGAACTACCCTTTCCCCTACGTGAAGGCGTATTCGCTGGGGACGCTGAACATCACGGGCCGCGCGGCCAGCGACAAGCTTGCTGCCATTGCCGGGGATTTTGTCGCGAATGTGACTCTGACGCGGCCGGATGCGACGGGGGCGAGCCCGGTGACGGGAGTGATCAACATCAAGGGAGACAGCACGGGGGACTGGAACCTGGGGGTATATAAGACTGCATCAATCACTATCGGCGGGGATGCGTCAGGGAGTTGGAAGACCAGCGGTGTGGTGGGGACGCTGACGATTAAAGGGGATGCCGCGGGGCTTTTGATCCAGAGCGGCGGTGTGAGCGCGGTGACGATCAACGGGGACGTGGCGGGGCTTTGGATCCAGAGCGGGAACATTACGTCACTGCTGGTGAAGGGTGACGCGAGCAAGTTGAATATCTCAAGCACGGGATCCATCGGGCCGGTGAACATCGCAGGGATCTTGAGCGACAGCACGTGGGAGGTGAAGAGCCATGCGGGCATCGTCCTGACAGGCGGACTGGAGAGGAACCATCTGGTGATCGGAGGGAACTTGTCAGGGTTGAATACCAAGGCGGGTGCGATCGACAGCGATTTGATCGTGGGCGGGACCGCTTCGGTGATTTATGCCAAGACGTGGATGGGCGGAGAGCTGAAGGCGGGGATCGCGCCGAAGATAACGATTCCCGGGGATGTGGACGCGCAGATGGAATTTGACCGCCTGGGTGAACTGGTGGTGGGCGGGAAGCAGTCGGGGAGCGTGCATGCGATCACGCTCGCCAATTTGATTTCAGTGAATGAATTCACGGGGACGATCCGGGGCGCGGGCGCGAAACTGGGGACGCTGGCGTTTAACCGGTTCGACGGGAAAATCAATGCGGCGGGAGGGAACGTGAATTCCCTGCTGGTGAGAACTGCATTGACGAGCCTGGAGGTGATCGCTGATACGGCAGGAAGCATCAACGTGCCTTCCTGGACGGCGGGTGCGCTGACCCTGAAGAGCAAACTGACGACGTTGACGGTGAAGAACGACATGAGCGCGGCTGTGACCCTGGGCACGACGCTGCCCGGCGCGCATCCGACGGCGCTGACGACAGGGTCCGTGGGAGGAATGCTTTCCGGAAACTGGACGACGTATGGGACGATCAACACCCTTAATGCGGGCGCGATATCAAAGCTGGTGGTTCAAGGGCATGAAGCAGCAGGCTTGAATGCGCTGGTGGTGAAGGGAGAAATAGCAGATACGCATTTGCTGCTGGATGGGATCGTGACGAGGGTATCGGCTGTCCGGTGGGACCGTGGCTCCGTGATTGCGCGGAAGTTCCTGGGCCTGACACTTACGGGGAAAGCGGCGGCGGGAGCGACGCCCGCAGTGTCAGGGGATCTGACGAACGTGGAGTTCGACGTGAACACGCTGGCGCTGACGGGCGGGACGTTTGATCCGACGCAGAATTACGTGAACAGCGTGAGCATTGCAGGGGTGATGAGCAATGCGTATTGGCAAATCAACGGAAGCGCGGGGACATTCAGCGTGGGATCGATGGATTCTTCGCAGGTGAGGGTGGGGATTTCACCGGTGGCGCTGCCCAACGCAATGCCGGAGGCACTGAGAAATTTCAGTTCCACGACGACCGCGGGCGTGGTGAAGCGGTCGACCCTGGCGGGCTTTACGGTTACAGGGCGCGGCGTGCCGGCTGGAGCAATTTCGTTCAAGGACAGCATCGTGGCGGCAGGGACCCTGACGCGCGTCTCGCTTCAAGTGGTGAGCCTGGAGGAGAGGACGTATCTCAACGGGTTTGTGGCGGCGGCCAAGGTTGGATCGTACACGCGGCTGACGAATGACAACGGAAGCAGCGGGTATGTGCAGATCAACCAGAAGAGCGCGGCGGGGCGATACGATCCCTCAGGTCCGGCACCGAGGAATGGGCCGGCTGGGCCGGGCGTGGAGAGCGGGTACGTGCTTAAGATCGTGGGAGAGTGAACAGGCGGGAGAGTGGCGGGACAGCAAACGGGTAAGGTTCCATCGCAGATGAGTGACCACAAGCGATATCCATGTCCGTGCTGCGGCTATTTGGTATTTGATGAGCCGGCGGGGAGCTTTGAGATCTGCCGGATTTGCTTCTGGGAGGATGACGATGTGCAGTTGGCATTTCCGCATATGGGGGGCGGGGCGAATGCGCTGAGTTTGATCGAGGCGCAGAAGAATTATGGGCGGATGAAGGTGTCGGATGGGCGGTTTTTCGGGGAGGGGTTCGGGGCCGCAGAGGGGGAGGAGCGAGAGGAGGGGTGGCGGATGTTTGATGTGTCGAAGGATTTGTCTTTGAACTGGATGTCGGAGGAAGATCGGCGATTGTGGAAGCTGGAGCGGGATGGGAGCGTGTTTTATTGGTGGCGGGAAGGGTTTTGGTTGAAGAGAGGGCGGTGAGGAGTCGATTGCGG
>CAZGOM010000263.1:0-6507 GCA_964527265.1 uncultured Phycisphaeraceae bacterium
CTCTCCTCCTGCACCGCCCAAAGCGCCGCATACTTCAACTGCGTGCTCACCGCCGCCTTCTGCGCAATCAATAACCCAAACTCTCCATCCCAGATCCCGCCCTTCAAAATGTAGCTCTTCCAGAACGCCGCCCACGGCCTGAGCACCAGATCAATCCCATTCGACCGCTTCCCCCGCGCATACATCTGCTCCGCCGTGTCCTTCAACCGCTCATCCAGCCGCTTGCCCGAAAAATAATCCGACCACCCCACCGTCGACACCCGCTTGTGTTCAATCCACCCACCAAAATTCTTCTCTCGGCTCTTATCCTTCACCCGCCTGCCGTCATGCAGCACCTCATCCACCCACACCACATTCTTCCGGTTAAACAATCGACTGATCCGGTCCGGCCACCACGCCCGCACAAACCGGCCGTAAATGTAGTTCTTCCTCGGAATCCAAAACAAATCCGTCTTCTCAAACGCAGCATCCCCCAGCCCCTTCAACTCCTTCAAAAACTCCGGTGAACACTCTTCATCGCTGTCCAGGATGAAGATCCAGTCATTCTTCGCCAGCCCCGTCGCAAACTGCTTCTGCCCCGTGTGCCCTCGCCACGGCTCCTGCACGTAATTCGTCGCATACCTCTGCGCAATCTCCGGCGTCCGATCCTTCGACCCCGAATCCACAATCAAAATCTCATCCGCCCACGACACCGACTGGCACGCCGCCTCCAGCGTGTCTTCCGAATTCGCACAACAAATAATCACGCTGATCGGCGGAGCCATCGTCTGCAATCACCCTTTTAAGTCGCAGTCCAGTCTTCAACCCGAAGCCCCGCAATTTTACCAAAATCCTTCAGGTTACGACTTATAAGCACGGCATTTTGCGATACAGCTATAGCCGCAATCTTCAAATCACAGACTCCAATGCGTATTTTGAGGGATCGAAACCGCTCAAATTCCGTCCCAGCAACAACATCAAAATCCAGAATCGTAAACGATTGGTAAGCGTTTAAGTGTTTCTTGAGTCGCGAATAAGCCTTGATCTGATGCGACAAGTCTCCTGACTTGGCCAAATACGCAAGCCAGCCTCGCGTTTGCTCCTCATACGTCACGATAGTGGTGACAAGCTCATCTTGTTCTTCAAGTTCCAACACGCGACTATGAAGAGACCGATACTCGCGAGAGTCAGGCCTTTCCGCAATAGAGAAGACATCCGTATCAAGGATGTAAATCACTTCGAGCGTCCCGGTAATTTTGGCTTCTTATCCTGCGATTTCCGCCATTGAAGTCCAAGACGGGCTGCTTCGCGGGATGCGGCATCGTCTTCAAAAGTCCCATGAATGCGTTCTAAGGCATGCACAGGATGCTTTTTAGTTGTGGTCGCGCGCTCGGCTTTCAGATCCGCTATCTCGCGTTCCACCGCAGCAATCCGCTTTTCCAGTTCACTCGTTGTCATGGAGATGTCCTTTTACCTGTAGTATCTTACCCCACCATTTTTCAAAACACCCATGAAAATTTCGCTTACGACAACTCCAAACTTGGCCTTCAACCTGTTGCCCATCGACTGCTGGATGGCCCGCAAATCCTGCAAATCTCACAAATCCGATAAAAATCTGAATCTTGTTCGTTCTTCACGCCCCTCCCAGTTGCAACCAACTCTGCCTTGTGACATAATGGTCGACTCGCAGAACTTAGAGGTAACTATGCCCACGATTAACCAACTGGTCCGCAAACCCCGCCGCGACGTTGAAAACAAGTCCAAGGTCAAAGACCTTGCGGCATGCCCGCAGAAGCGTGGCGTTTGTCTCCAGGTCAAGGTCGTCACCCCCAAGAAGCCGAACTCCGCGCAGCGCAAAGTTTGCCGCGTTCGTCTCTCTAACGGTAAAGAAGTCACCGCCTACATCGGCGGCGAAGGCCACAACCTCCAGGAACACTCAATCGTCCTGGTCCGCGGTGGCCGCGTTCGCGACCTTCCCGGTGTGCGCTACCACGTCGTCCGCGGCACACTCGACTGCCTCGGCGTCGAAGGCCGCAAAAAAGGCCGCTCCAAGTACGGCGTCAAGCAAGCTTCCAAGTAATTCCTACTTGGCCCGCGCTGACAAAGTCTTGCGAATTACGCCCAAAACCGTTTTTCCCTCCGGCGCTCACGTGAGCGCCGGTTGTATCTGGCAAGTAATCCGATTCGGTCGCCAGCCAATCGGGTGAACATTAAGACTCTGGATCAACCCCAGAGTGGATGAGCCCAACCCAAAGAGGTACTCACATGGCAGGTCGCATCACTCACGCAGAAAAGCAGCTCCGCCCCGACCAACGCTACGGCAACAAGGTCGTCTCCCGCTTCATCAACTGCATCATGGTCGACGGCAAGAAGGCCGTTGCCGAGCGCGTCTTCTACGACGCCATGGACGAAATCCAGAAGCGCACCAACGGCGCCCCCACCGCCCTTGAAGTCTTCGAAAAAGCCCTCGACAACGTCCGCCCCGAATTTGAAGTCCGCTCCAAGCGCGTCGGTGGCGCCAACTACCAAGTCCCCATGTCCGTCAACAAGAAGCGCCAGCAGTCCCTGGCCTTCCGCTGGATCATCAACGCCGCCCGCGACGAAAAGGGCCGCCCGATGTACCTCCGCCTCGCCAAGGAACTCATGGACGCCTCCAAGAACGAAGGCAAGGCCGTCCAGACCCGCGAACAAACACACCGCATGGCCGAAGCCAACAAGGCATTCGCCCACTTCGCCTGGTAATACCAGCCGATACGGTCCAAAATACTGCAAAAAAGGTTGCCCCACGGCAACCTTTTTTGTTTAATTTCCTGAGGCTGTTCCTTTCCCTTCTGACACCCTAAAATCAGTCATGCACAAAGCCACCCAAACTCTGATGACCCAAGAGCAATTGCTGGACCTTCCCAGCGACGGGATGCGCCATGAACTCATCAAGGGGGAGCTGACGACCATGACACCAGCTGAAACCGAACATGGCAAAATCGCCTTATGGATCAGTCGAATTCTCGCAACGCACATTGCGGTGAATGCCTTGGGCGATACGTTCGTCGCTGAGACAGGCTTTCTCATTGAATCTGATCCTGACACCGTCCGCGCTCCGGATTTCGCCTTTATCGCCGCAGCCCGCCTCCAATCCCCCACACCAAAAGGCTTCTTCCACGGTGCACCCGATCTCGCCATTGAGGTCCTCTCACCCAGCGACCGCATCATCGAAGTAGAAGACAAAATCCAGCAATGGCTCACCGCCGGCTGCCGTCAGGTCTGGATCGTCAGCCCCACTCGCCAAACCATCACCATCCATCAAAACAGCGCACAGCCACAAGTGCTCCACCCCAACGACGACATCCAGTCCCCCGATCTCCTCCCGGGCTTTCGGGTAAAGGTCAAAGACCTCTTCCCCCCCAGCCGATGAAACCTGAATCTTATTTCCCCATCCTCTTAATCATCCCCGATCCTCTCAATCCCAGTCAAAAATTCCCGATCTGAATCTTGATCGCAATCCCAACTTCCGCTATACTCTTCACTCTGTCCACTAAAATGGACAACACAACTGAATAAACGCGACTTATCAAGAGTGGTGGAGGGACAAGGCCCGACGAAACCACCGCAACCGTTCCCGGCGAAAGCCGGAAAAACAGGTGCGAAATCCTTCCCTGACAGTCCCATGTGGGCCTGCATCAGGGGAAGATAAGAGGCGGGTCAATCCCAGCGATTCAAGCCCCTTCTTATCAAGGGGCTTTTTTCATTCCCGCACCGCCTACCAAGCCGTGCCACTGAATCCCGGAGAGACCATGAGCTTCGTCAAAGCACTCAAATGTAAAGAATGCGGCGCTGAGTACGGCATTGAACCACGCACCATCTGCGATCACGACTTCGGCCCCGTCGAAGTCTCCTACGACTACGAAAAAATGAAGGGCAAGGTCACCCGCGCCTCCATCGAAGCAGGCCCCAAATCACTCTGGCGCTACCGCGACCTCCTCCCCATCGAAGGCCAGCCCAAGTCCGGCCTCCGCTCCGGCTTCACCCCCCTCATCAAAGCCGACAAGCTCGCCTATGAACTCGGCGTCAAAGAGCTCTACATCAAAGACGACTCCTGCAACTACCCCACCTACTCCTACAAAGACCGCGTCGTCGCCGTCGCCATCACCAAGGCCATCGAGTTCGGCTTTGACACCGTCGGCTGCGCCTCCACCGGCAACCTCGCCCACTCCGTCGCCGCCCACGCCGCCATCGCCGGCCTCAAGACTTTCGTCATGATTCCCCACGATCTCGAAGAAGGCAAAATGGTCGGCATGGCGGTCTTTGGCCCCAACGTCGTCAAAATCAAAGGCAACTACGACGACGTCAACCGTCTCTGCGGCCAGATCGCCGACAAGTACAAATGGGCCATCGTCAACGTCAACCTCCGCCCCTTCTACACCGAAGGCGCCAAAACCCACGGCTTTGAAATCGCCGAACAACTCGGCTGGAAACTCCCACGCCACACCGTCGTCCCCGTCGCCGGCGGCACCATCCTCCCCAAAATCTACAAGGCCTACCAGGAATTCATCACCCTTGGCTTAGTCGAAGACAACAAGCCCGCCATGTACGCAGCCCAGGCCGCCGGTTGCAACCCCGTCGTCACCGCCATCCAGGCCGGCACCGACTTGTTCAAACCCCAGAAGCCCAACACCGTCGCCAAGAGCATCGCCATCGGCAACCCCGCTGACGGCTTTTACGTCCTCGACGTCATCAAGAAATCCAAGGGTTACGGCGAAAGCGCCACCGACCCCGAAATCATCGACGCCATCAAGCTCCTGGCCCGCACCGAAGGCGTCTTCACCGAGCCCGCCGGCGGCACAACCCTCGCCTGCGCCATCAAACTCATCCAGTCCGGCAAAATCCCCAAGGACGAACCCATCTGCGTCTGCATCACCGGCAACGGCCTCAAAACCGTCGAAGTCATGCAAGGCCAGTTCGAACAACACCCCGCCATCAACGCAAAAATGTCCGAATTCGACGCCCTCGTCGAAAAATTCGACGCCGCCAACCTCACCCCCATCGGCAAGTAAATCCCAGAACCTTACACGATTTACAAGATTCACCAAGATTTGCATGCTTGCCCTCTGTGCTCAGTAGGTCAATCCGCTTAATCACCGGTTATGGAAATCGACGACCTCACAAAACTCGTGATTAATTCCTCTTACGAAGTAGCAAGAGAGCTGGGGTATGGCTTCTCGGAAACTGTTTACGAAAACTCTCTGGTAATCGAGCTAAAAAACAAAGGATTACACCTCCAGGTCCAGGAGAAAATAAAGGTCTACTATAAAGGGGCTTTTGCTGGCGACTTCATCCCCGATGTCGTAGTAAATGGAGTGTTGATGCTGGAAATCAAACGCGTTGCCGCATTAATCCCTGCACATGAGGCCCAGCTTGTGAACTATCTCCAAATAACCGGAATCAACGATGGACTTTTGATCAATTTCGCAGACGACAAAGTGGAAATTCGGCGAAAATTCAGGATCAGAAAAAAACCTCCAGCCCTCAAAAACCAAGCATGTAAATCTTTAAGAATCTTGTAAATCGTGTAAAAATCTGACTCTGCCTCCGCTTCCGACTTTTCACCAAGGAACCCACCATGCCAGTCACAGTAAGAATCCCCCTCCAGCTTCGCCCCCAGGTCGGCAACAACGCAGACCTCAAAGTCTCCGCATCCACCGTCAAAGACGCACTCAACATCGTCACCACCCAATACCCCGAGTTCGGCAAGCGTCTCTACAAAAACGAAGGCGCCGCCGAAGTCAACAAGTTCATCAACCTCTACATCAACGAGGAAAACGTCCGCTTCCTCGACGGCCTCGCCACCCCCATCAAGGACGGCGACGAACTCATGGTTGAACTCGCCGTCGCCGGCGGCTAACCCACATAGGAGTCACTCATGCCCTCCAATCAAGTCACCCGCAAATGCTGGCTCACCTTCGAAGGCGGCAAGCAAAACGAGCCCTGCCTCTGGAAAATGTCCAACAAGTTCCCCAATGTTATGTTCGACATCCGCCAGGCCAATGTCACCCGTGAGATCGGCATCATGGCCGTCCTCTTCACCGGCGAGGAAAAAGAAATCGACGCAGCCATCGCCCTCCTCCTGGAGCTCGGCGTCAAAGTCGACCCCGTCCAGGGCGGCAGCCTCATCGCCGGCTGATCGCATCCGCGTGCCATGCTCTCGTCCGCGTGAGCATGTCTGAGCGTCTTCTTCTTCCCCAAGACCCAATACCCAGAACCCATCCGCCATGTCCAGCCCCCTCTTCATCCGCCCCTACCGCATCGACGATCAATACGCCGTCGTCGCGCTCTGGCATGAGACCGGCCTGGTCCGCCCCCCAAACGATCCCGTCACCGACATCGCCCTCAAAATGGCCCACAGCCCCGAGCTCTTCTTCGTCGGCACCATCGACGACATCCTCGTCGCCACCGTCATGATCGGCTATGAAGGCCATCGCGGCTGGATCAACTACCTCGCCGTCGCCACCACCCTCCAAAGCGCCAACATCG
>CAZGOM010000264.1:0-6487 GCA_964527265.1 uncultured Phycisphaeraceae bacterium
GCGAGTAAAGCGAAGAGCAGCACGGCGGGTAATACGACTTCCTCACCGGCGCCGGCCGATCCTTCACCAGTTCATGAATCGCCGCAATGTGCTCCGGCGTCGTCCCGCAACAGCCACCCACAATGTCCACGCCGAACTCTTCCACAAAGCGGAAAAGCGCCTTGGCGAAGGGCTCGGGCTTCAGCGGAAATTCCGTCTTGTTATTCACCAGCACCGGCAAGCCCGCATTGGGCAGCACGCTGATCTTCTTGTCCCAGTGCTTGCCCAGCCATGAGACATGCTCTGACATCTCATTGGGCCCGGTGGCGCAGTTCAAACCCAGCGACAAAATCGGGAAATCCTTCAATGCCGCGGCCGCCCCCGCAATCTCAGTCCCCAGCAACATCGTCCCCGTCGTCTCAATCGTCACCTGACACATGATCGGGATATCAAGCGTCGTCTTCCCTTCCAGCTTCAGCGCATTAATACACGCATTCACCGCGCACTTCACCTGCAGAATATCCTGTGCCGTCTCAATCAAAAACACATCCGCCCCACCTTGGATCAGACCCAGCGCCTGCTCGGTATAGCTCGCCAGCATCGCATCCCAGTGCGTGTTTCCAAGCGTGATCAGCTTCGTCCCCGGCCCGATCGACCCCGCCACAAAGCGCGGCTTCTTCAGCGTCGAATACTTATCACACGCACGCCGCGCAATCTGCGCCGCCTTAATGTTGATCTCCCGCGTCCGGTCCTGAAGGTCCTGATCCTCCATCGTGATCACGTTCGCATTAAAGCTGTCCGTCTCAACAACATCCGCACCCACCGCCAGAAACTGTTCATGAATCGTCTGGATCACATCCGGCCGCGCAATCACCAGCGCCTCCGTGCAGTTCTCCCGCCCCAGGTAATCCTTCTCAATATCCAGATCCAGCTTGTGAATGCTGGTGCCCATGGCGCCGTCATAAATAAGGATGCGCTTGGAAAGTTCGGCGAGAAATTTGCTCATGGTGGCCCTGCTTTTCGATAAATCCGTAAATCCGGATGAAGGGATTATACCAGATAAGGAATGTCAAACAAGAGAATCCCGCGAATTGCACCCGCCCTACCCTTGATTACCATATCACATCGCATCACTTGTCCAGATACTCTAGACAATCAGAACACCCAGGACCCCACCTCATGTCCACCAAACCCCTCGACCGCTCCCAATTCCCCTCTCTCGCAAAGTTCTACCGCGACCATCTCACCAACAACATCATGGGCTTCTGGGACAAATTCTCCCCCGACGCCAAACACGGCGGCTACTTCCACTGCTTCGACCGCGAAGGCAACATCACCGACCGCCGCAAGAACATCTGGTGCCAGGGCCGCATGACTTACATGTACAGCGCCCTCTACCGCCGCTTGGAAAAGAAACAGGCCTGGCTCGACAACGCAGCCCTCGGCCGCGATTTCCTCGTCAAACACGCCTACAAAGGCAAGGGTCGCTGGCACTACATGCTCGATGAGACCGGCAAACCCATCAACTCCAGCCCCTCTTACTACGCAGACTCCTTCTGCCTCCAGGGCCTTTGCGAATACCAGCTCGCCACCGGCGACAAGCGCGACCAGGCCATCATCGAAGAAACTTACGAATCCATCTCCAAAAACATCTTCGACCCCAGCCATTCCGAGTTCCACCACTTCACCCCTGAAAAAGGCGTCCTCTACCAGGGCCCCTCCATGGTCTTCGTCGGCTGCGCCCCCATGCTCCGCGCCGTGCTCGGCGCGCCCCGCGTCGATGCCATCGTCAAAACCTGCCTCACACGCCTTGTCACCACCTTCTATAAAGGCAATGGACTCTTCTACGAAGTCCTCGGCATTGACGGCAACGAACTCCCCGACGGCAAGTCCCTCACCACCAACCCCGGCCACACCATCGAATGCGCCTGGTTCTGCATGGAGGAAGCCCTCTATCAGAAAGACCAAACCCTCCTCGCCCGCGCCATCGACATGGCCGCTGCTGCCTACGACAAAGGCTACGACAAACAGCTCGGCGGCATGTTCGGCTTCGTCGACATCCACGGCAATCGCCCCGCCGGCCCCGAAGTCATGAACGCCTTCGGCGAACGCTGGGACCACAAAATCTGGTGGGTCCACTCCGAAGGCCTTAACGCCCTCATCCTCGCGGCAATCGCCGGCAACCGCCAGGACATGATGGACCGCTTCCTCGCCATGCACGACTTCACCTTCAAATACTTCCCCGACCCCAAGTTCGGCGAATGGTACGAATACCTCGAACGCGACGGCAAACCCTGGTACACCGACAAAGCCAAGTGGATCAAATCCGCCTACCACATCCCTCGCAACCTCCTCAACATCACATTGCTGTTGGAAGGTAAAAAATAAGCCCTCAGTGTGCCATGCTCTCGTCTTCGTGAGCATGTCTTCTCTTCACTCACACAACAGTAAAAAAGCCCCTCCCGCCAGAGGGGCTTTTTCATTCCTATACCTCACCCCTTATCATCCACACCCATCCTCGCCCCCCGCTGCCGCAGATACGTCCCCATCAAGTCCTCTTTCTTACGCACAACCGGGTCGATCTCCACTTCCATCGTTTCACTTTTCGCCCTCAACACTCCATACGGTGGATACTGTGGGACCACTTCATCACCCGCATGGCTGACGAAGTAGCTCGCCATGAATTTAACTGCGATCTTGTATCGCCCCTTGGGTAAATCCACCTGTTTTCCTTCACTCTCAACAGTTATGTGCAAATCCGGCGCAGGCGCAAACCAGGTATGCCCCGCCCCCGGCACCACCCGCACCAGTCGAAAATCACGCACGCCCGGCGGGCACGCTTTCACCATCTGTGCTTCCGGATATCCGGCCGCCACAAACTGCCCCTGCGCTGTGGTCATGTCGAATAAGCAATTCGTTCCCCTCTCGCCACGCATCACCAGCACCAGGTCTTTGTCCTGGCTCATGTTGATCACCTCCCCTCGCCAGCCCAGCAGAATCCCCTTATCCGTCTTCACCGCAGTCATGATGATCTGCGGTGCTTCCTTCTCCCCAAGCACCACTTTCGGCACCGTGTCTGCTTTATCGCCCGCATACACAGCCAACCCCAAACTCCCACCACAGATCACCAACCCCACCACACCCAGAACCCACCAGGAATTACGCATTGCTCAACTCCCAAAATGTGTCGATCATTCATTCCAATACGACCCTACTCTAATGCAAAAAAGGCCCTCCACCCAAGTGGGGTTCTTTTTTAAAAACTCTACATCTTCGACTCGGGACTCGGAACGCAGGACTCGGGACTTCCCTAATACCCCACCCTGAACACCTCCCCGCTCAGCACCACCGTCGTCGCATGATTCACCTTCACTGAAAACTCCACATCTCCGCCACCCACCTCCACTTCACCTACGCCCCATGAAAGCCCGCTCCAGATCTGCTTGTCGTACTCCACCTTGATGGGCAACTCCTTCCCGCCCTGCACGGCTTTCAACGCAATCAATTGCCCCATCGGCGTCCCCTTCGGCGGCGATCCTCCCGAAATCCGAAACTTCAATCCATCCGGCGAGCAAAGGTTCACCACAAACCGCAATGTCCCCTTCTTCACCCCCGTCGCCTTCCCCGCCAGCGCATTCACGCCCGTCGATTCAAACACCACCGGCACCTTCTCAATCGCTTTGGGAGTCACCACATCTTCCTGCACACCCAGGTCATACGCGGCATCCGCAAAGCTCCCCAGCCCGATCACCACCATCTGCTCCGGCCCCACCGTCACTTCACCATCCTTGAGCCCGACCTTGAATCCCGCATCGCAGAACAGCACGCGCCCCTTGCCGTGCCCCAGCGAATCAAACGCCACCTTGGACACGTTCTGCCCCGGGTTGACCACCGTGACGATCGCCCCGTCATAACGCTTGTTGATTAGTCCATACGCCTCCCCCTTCGCAGGCCACCCGCCGAACAACGTCGTCCGCCCAAACTCCTGCAACCCCATCCAGATCTTCTGCGCTTTGGCGAACCACTTCGCATCCTCCCCCTTGATCAGGTTCAGATTCCCGTAATAAGTGTTCACCCACCCGCCGCGCGCCAGGGACAGGATCAGCATCCCCTTCCACGCTTGCATCCGCCGACCATAGCATGTGCCCGTCACACCGACCATGAACCCTGCGTTGTCGATCCGCTCAAGTGGGTATCCCGAATACTCATACACCCGCACCTGATGGTCGCTATACACATCCTTAGATCGCCAGAACCGCATCGCCGGCACATCCGCCGGCCGCGGGTCCCCGCAATACACCGAATCAAACACGTCCAGCCAATTCGTCTCCAGCGCCTTCCCGATCGGCACGCTCGTGTTCCCCTGGCTCCCCGTCAGTTCCAGCCCGT
The DNA here is from genome assembly GCA_964527265.1 of uncultured Phycisphaeraceae bacterium. Lineage (GTDB taxonomy): Bacteria > Planctomycetota > Phycisphaerae > Phycisphaerales > Phycisphaeraceae > CAZGOM01. Next base: position 4,369 of record CAZGOM010000264.1, read on the forward strand.
TGTACGCAATCATCACCACTTCCGGATGCTTCGCCCGAAACGCCTTGAGCCCCGCGCTCCACGCCGTGATGTTCGCCCGGCGGATATCCGCCGCCGTCATCTCCGGCTTCAACTCCGGCGTAATCATCGAAAAATTCACAAAGTCGAACTTGAACATCCGCACCCCCTTCTCGTACCACATGTGCAGCGCATCCAGAAAATCGTTCAGGAAGCCCCCCTTGAACATGCATGCCCCCACGCGGTTCCCACCCTCCATCGAATCCTCCCACGCTGGCACAGGATCAAGCTTGCAGAACGTCGTGTTGCAGCTCACCCACATCCCCGGCTTGATCCCGTTCTCCGCACACTTCTTCAGCCACGCATCCGGCCCCTTGGGCCAGTGCGGCTTCCTCCACGTCCGATACCCCCCGTCCTGGGCGTACCAGAACGCATCCATCATGTAGTAATCCAGCTTCGCCCCCTGCTTCCTCAGCCGGATCATGTGCTCCAGCTGCTCCATCGCAATCTCTTCCGTCAGCTCCACGCTGTCCGAAAGCTCGTCATACGAAGCCCAGTTGATGTACACGCCGATCGGTTGCTTGATCATCTCTCACTCTCCGTTTAGTTATTTAATGCATCGTATTAATACACCCGCTCTCCAACGCCTGCAAACCCAGGCCCCCACTTCTACATAGGCCAATCACATTTGGAATATTCGATGGCCCACGCGCTTGGTTGCGAGCTTACCGGGCAGCCAGGGGGCTTTGAAAACGCCACTGCCATCCAAGGTAAATGCCATTTTGATGCATGGACATTGCCTTGCAGCCACGCATGAACACCCGGCAACCCGCCACCCGGCAACCCGGACGCATGGGATAAGCGTCAAATGCGATTCCCCCTGCACTTCTGCACATCCCCTCTTCCACTTATCACTTTTCCCTTGTACCTTATCCCTTTCTTCAAGACTGACATATCAGATCAAAGGCCAAACCATGAACCTCACCCTCGGCCCCGAACGCATCATCTTCACCGACGCCATCCAGCCCTTCGCCATCCAATCCGCCAACGGAAACCTCCTTATCCACGCCCAGCTCCGCTTCCCCCCAGGCTTCCAATGGCCCAAGGAAAATGCCTACCCCGGCGTGCTCGGCACAATCATCTCCCGTGACAAAGGCGCCTCCTGGCACCGCTGGCTCCACAAGCCCGCCAACCAATCCTTCGCACCCACTGACAACGCCGCCATCAATGCCGTCCTCTCCCCTTCCGACCCCGGCCCTATCACCGAAGGCGCACACGTCCAACTCAAAAATGGCCCCGTCCTCATCCAGGAGTGGACCGCCCACAAAGGCCCCGACGAACACGGCAACTACACCGCCCGCGTCTGGGAATCTCACGACAACCTCGAAACCGCCCAGGGCCCCTTCGACTCCCACATCTCCCTCCCCGGCTCAAAAGGCGGCTTCGACGACTCCGGCCACCCCTACACCGGCCTCACCTTCCACCGCACCATCCTCCAACTCCCCTCCGGTGACCTCCTCGCCTGCGTCTACTGCTGGTTCAAAACCGACAACACCCCCTGCACCTACGAACCCAAGATGCACAAGTTCCGCGCCGTGCTCCTCCGCTCCGCCGACAACGCCCGCCACTGGTCCTACGTCTCCACCATTGCCTCCGATCCCATCGGAGAAGAAGGCTTCAACGAACCCGTCATGGCACGCATCCCCGCCGGCCCTCACGCCGGCCGCCTCGTCTGCCTCATCCGCACCGGCCGCGACAACCACCCCATCTACCAATCCATCTCCGACGACAACGGCCTCACCTGGTCCAAAGCCCATCCCATCCACCTCCACGGCGTAGACCCCGAACTCCTCGCCCTTCCCGACGGCACCCTCCTCGCCCTCGTCGGTCGCCGCATCCTCGACGACACCAAACAAGAGCGCGGCTATTACCTCGCCTCCTCCTCCGACGCCGGCCAGACCTGGACCACCTGCCTCAAGTGGAACGTCGAGCCCCACGCCAACACCGACAACACCACCTACTACTGCAGCCTCCGCCAGATCGCCCCCAACAAACTCCTCGCCTTCTACGACATCGGCACCTGGACCAACCCCGTCCGCTACACCGCCCAACGCGAAATCAC
>CAZGOM010000265.1:0-6474 GCA_964527265.1 uncultured Phycisphaeraceae bacterium
CACATCCCCCGCCGTGAAATCACCCGTGTGCCAGTCCAGCCCGCCCAAAGACTCCCGGATCATCCCCTCATCCATCCCCGAGCCAGCATACTTGTGCTCCGGGAAAATCTTGTGCGTTAAAAAACCCTTCTTGTGTGACTTGGCCAGCACTGCCAACCCACCCACCGACAGCGGAATATCCCCAATGGGCGTCCACACCGTATACGTATCCGCACTCCCACCGATGTAATGAAAATCCTGGTGCGCTGGCGTCGTCTGCGCCACATTGTTCGGAAAGCTCACCCGCCCGATGTGCATCTTGTGGTTAAACACCTTGCCTGCCAAAACCCGCTCAAACAAATCCATGTAAAACCGGCTCGCCGGCAACCCATTAAACAACGGCAAATTCAACATCCTCTTGTACACCGCCATATACACCGGCTCGCTCTCCGTAAACGGCCCCACTCCCGACCATCTCCCCTCCATCAGCGGTGCATTCGCATCCAGCCACCCCGCCTCCCGGCAAATCTCCAATATCTGCCGCCGCAATTCCAATATCTCCGCCCGCGGCCCGCTCCCCCTCAAATACAAATACCCCTCCTCCGCCAGCACTCGCTTGAGCGCCCCGGTGTCATTGAGCAGCCCAGAAGAATCAATCAAACCCTTCACAGCCAATGGTGCCGCTGTCGCCGTCATCTTTAAATCTCCAGGATATGAACCACTTTGAAATCCAAAGCAATCTTCAACCGCAACTGAATGTTAAGCCTGAAAACAAATAATTTCAAGACTTCATCCTTCCCGCGATCCTCTCATCGCTTAAAACACTTTTCTCACGTAACTATTGACATCTTCCCCGCAAAACAAGACAATCCCCGCCCGTCCACGTCGACGGCAATGCTCCCGCCCCTGGCCGGTGCTGGTGCGCTGCCCCCTCCCCACAAAACCGGCCACGCACGCCTCCCACCCCCATGACCACCACAACCACCTCCCCCACGGGCTCCCTTCAGTCCAACACTTTCCGCTGCAACAAAAGCTGGACGGATCCCAACACCGGTCGCCACATCCGCCAGCTCACCGACCTCCCCAAAGGCGCAGGCCTCTCATACTTCCGCTTCGGCCGACACCTCCACGACGGCCGCGTCCTCGCCTTCGCAGACCACGGCCAAAACGGAAACGTCCTCCTCATCGACGCCGCCTCCGGCGACATCGAACCCCTCCCCGTCCATATCAACGGCTGGGGCGGAAAATTCTACGAATTTTCCGGCCACTACTACGAATTCTCCCCCGAAGGCGCACCCGGCAAATCTGGCCGCGCGCCCGTCGCCATCACTCGCCGAACCATGCCCTACGGCAAACCCGAACCCATCACCACCATCCCACACGACGCACCCGGCGACCCGCACGACATCTCCTGCGACGGCAAAACCGTCATCCTCGTCGAATACGAGCAGGACAACACAAACTTCCCTATCCCCACCACCATGGACCTCAAACCCTTCTGGGGATGGTTCGCCCGCCCGCGCCGCTCCGCGCTCTGGGCCTGGGACATCGCCACCAGCACCACCCGAAAAATCTACGAAACACGAGGCCTCTCCGCCATTCACATCGAATGCTCCCCCACCGATCCCAGCCTCGTCCGCTTCGCTCACGACATGTACGACGCTTACACCCAGCGCTGCTGGACCGTCCGCACCGACGGCTCTTCCCTCACCCGCATCCACCCCCAGCGCTTCGGCGAACTCATCACCCACGAATTCTGGTGGCCAGACGCCAGATACATCGGCTACACCTATCAGGACCGCACAAAAAGCACCACCCTCTACACCCACGCCTGGGCTGAATACTCGCCCGAACGCACCCAGTTCGGCCTCGCCGACTCAAACACCGGCAAAACCGTCTACCTCTCCGACCCCATCAACTGCTACCACACCCACATCTACCGCTCCGCCTGCGGCAAATTCATCTCCGGCGAAGGCACACACGACCACTCCATGGTCTACTCCGCCCGTTTCGACATCAAAAACCCCAAGCTCGACATGATCCCCCTCGCCACCATCCGCACACCCTACATCCCCTTCCGCGGCCAACACGTCGAAACCGGTTACTCCCCCGACAGCCAATGGGTCCTCTACAACGAACAAATCGACGGACACCACCAGATCATGTGCGTTAAAAACGACATCTGATCACTCGCCCATCCGAAAATAAATTGACCTAGGCTGTTTCATTGGATAAATTCAATGAAATAAGCATTTACCCTGCATCTTCTCAATTTATTTCACCCCTGATAATCCTTGGAAACACCATGCTTTGCAACCGCCTGTCTCATGCCTTCTCCCTCGTTGAGCTCCTCGTCGTCATCAGCGTCATCACTGTGATCATCAGCCTCCTCATGCCCTCTCTCCAAGCCGCCCGCGAAGTCTCCTACCGCGTAAAATGCGCCGCCAATCTCCGCGCATGCGCCATCGCCGGTCTTAATTACGCCACAGACAACCGCATGTACGGCCCGCCACACAGCTACAGCACTTCTCAATTCACTTGGACCCAAGGCACTGTCGGCACCACCACCGGCCCCGATGGCACTCCAGTCACCCTCAAGGGCCTCGATTCATACTTCGGCTACACATCCGCCAACGCCGATAAAACCAAGTTCTACTTCGGAGTAAAAGGCTGCCCCACCTATTTCAAGCCAGCCGGCTCCACCGCCATGCAGAATTATGCCTTCACCGCAAATCACTTCGTTCTCGGCATGCCCACCCTGAGCGTCGTCACCTACAACCGCTGGTTCCGCCTCGATAGCGCCCAACTCATCCCTTCCAGAACAATCCTCTTTCTCGATTCCAACACAGACCAGTTTCAAAGCCTTAGCTACGTTCGCCAGCGCACCCTCCCCGCCAACGCCGTCAGCTTCGGACAACGACACAACAACGTAGGCCTCAACTTCTCCTTCATCGATGGCCACGCCCAATTCCTCGTCTGCCGCGACTTCACCGCCGGCGCTGCCGCCCCCTTCGAGGGCGATCCCATCCTCAACCCCTGATCGCACTCGCCACTCTGAATCTACTGCCGCTGACCAACAAAACGACACTGGCGGTTTCACCCGACAGCGTCGTTTCGCATTCATTGGCTCAATGGTCTACCTCCCAACCCCTTCAAGATAAGCAGCCATCTCCACCTGATGGTTGTACTTTGCCCAGTCCACCGGCCGCGCGTTATACGATGGGTCCCGCGCCTCCAGGTCCGCCCCCAGCGATACCAGCAGTTTCCCCATCTCCACATCCCCCGCCCATGCCGCGCTGTGGAGCGGCGAAGCCCGCCCCGGCGTATTCACCTCAAACCCCAGCTTCGCCATCAGCCTCACAGCCTCAAGCTTGTGAAACCCCGCCGCTCGTTCTATCAGCGCGGCCCGCCCCTTGCCCAGCTTCTCCATCAGCCCCGGGTCCTTGGCCAGCATCGCCCGCGCCTGTGCCTCGTCCCCCGCCAGACACGCACCCGAAAACAAATCCGCGTCGCTCAGCTTCGGTGGCAGCGCACCCTTTGAAATCAGATACTCCGCAATCTCCTTATTTCCCGACTTGATCGCCACCTCCAGCGGCGTCAGTCCCCTTGTCCGTCCTCCCCGATCCGCCGTCCTAAACTCTCCCCCATGCTCCACCAGCAGCTTCACACGCTCAAACCGCCCATTCATCGCCGCCACGCACACCTGCTCATGCACCAACTCCGCCGGCGTCTGAGAATGCGGCCCCATCAACACCCTCCATGGACCGCCATTCCCCTTTCCTAATCCAAACTCCAGCAGCAGTTCCAGGTGCTCGTTCCCCGCCTCAAAATGCCGGTTGTAAAGCACCTGCGCATCATTCGCATCCGCCCCCGCTTCCAGCAGCAACCGCGCCAGTGCCATGCATTCCGAGTGCGCAGGCTGGTTCGATGCCCCCGCTTCGCCATGGCCAAACACACCCGTTAACGCGGTGAATCCATACGTCCCCTCCCACAGGTATCCCGCATTCGGGTCCGCCCCATATTCCAACAACACCCGCGCCGTCTCAACCGCCTTTCCCCCTCCAACACGTGAATAGCACAAATACAACAACGGCTCCCACCGGTGCGGCCCGCCCGGCTTGTTCGCCAGCCCCGGCTCGCGCGCCAGCATCGCCTTCACCAGCGCGGCATCCCCCGTCGCGCATGCCGTGTAAATGCTCGCTCTCGCCACCTCTGGATGCTCCGCCAATAAAACCCGCGCCTTCTCCTGCCGCGACGCATGGTCCTTCCCATATGTCAGACACCCCAGCCGCAAAAATAAATCCGCTAACCCTTCCAGCCCAACAAGTGCTTTGTCGGGTTCCACATGCGGCGACCGCGAATACCGCTCCACGATCTCCACCCGCTCCTTGAGTTTCGCCCAGCTCGCAAATCCATATTGCCGCGCAATCACAAGTTGCGCATCAGTCAATCCAAATCCCCCGGTCACTCCCCCTGGAAAAAACTCCTCCGCCAGACGCAGCGCATCCGCATCACCGCCCGCCACATTTTTATGCAGCGTCTTGGCTTGCTTCTTCAAATTCTCAAAGGACGGATCACGAGGCAGAGATTGGGTCGGCATAGGCGACCTCCTTTCAATAAAGCTGCCTGGCGTCCGCATCATCAGGCTGAAAAGAGGTTCGCGAATCACAAGTTATTCAGACCTGGATGGGCTTAGCCCTTTCCGCGGACGCAGGCGCGCTCCAGGCACGCAGCAACAATATGCCTCCAATTCGCCAGATATGCAATCCCCTCCTTACTCCGCTCTGCCCAGAACCTACTTCAAAGCCCCATAAACCGGTTCTCTAGACCAAACACCCTCCCCCGGATATATTTTTCGCCCATGACTATCCCCACCGAAAATTGGATCCTCTACCGCGACCACTCCTACCAGGCCATCCCCTGGCCCTTCGCCAAATCCTGGGACGCTTTCATCGCCTCACCTGAGTCGCTGCAAAACACCTGCGCAGACTTTGGCCGCATGCCCGCATGTGACAGCCTCTCTGAAACCCCTTCCGTCCCCGCGCACCTCCCCCGTGCCATCCCCACGGGCAAACACGCCTTCGCCGTCTATCACGATCCCGATTACATCTACGCCTTCCTTGAATCCCACGATGGCCCCCACATCGTCACCGACGCCCAGCTCGACGCCATCTCACACATGGCCGCCACCCACCGCCGCTACCCCTCCCTCACGCTCTTCACTCCGGACAATCGCATCGTCTCCATCTTCAGCGTCGACGGCCATGGCAACAAATCCCTCCGCCGCACCTCCGCCATCTACGGCCCACGCAAAACCACCCTCCCCAAACTCGACATCCCCTTCGACTATGCCATCGTTCCCCTTTCTCCCGCTTCCGCAGACGGGACTTCCGGGGGCAGTGAACTGGCCTGCTGGCGCATCCCCCGCACATCCATCGCCGATACCTTCCAGGGCAATACCCTGAAACTCTCCCTTTCACGCGTGCGCCTGCAAACCCTTGAACATGTCGCCTGGGGCAGCGCCTCCGTCTGGGGCCCCCGCTACGACGAAATGGGCACCGTCCAACTCGTCGCAGAAAAACAAACCCGCCCCTGGCCCACTGTCAAACGCGTCGATCTCTCCTACGAACCTTCCACCGAGCAGGGCTCTCTTCACATCACCTGGGACGACATCTTCACCCCCCAGGAACTCGCGTCCCCTTCCCCCTATCCCTACGCCCGCCCCTTTAACTGGGACAACAGCGTCCTCCGCGTCAACAACATCAAGCACCTCTTCAATCTCCAATCCCGCATCGATTCCCCCTCCTTCCCCCTGCCCGAAGGCAACACGCAGATCCACATCGCCTCCACCGGCGGCCCCGGCGCGCGCTTCACCCTTGAAAAACGCTCCGGTAACCGCATCGTTGAAGCGAATTTCCCAGCAAGCCCGACCCGCAGCCTTGATTGGATCGTCGACCGCACCCGCGCCGAGCTCAACCAATGGGCCAAAGACATTCACGCCCGCGCCGCCATGGGCAAAGATCGAAAATACGTCCACCTGGAACTCTTCAATTCCACCCCCTTCGGCCTCATGCATCATGATCTGGAACCCAGCCAGACATGCCTCGACGCCCTGCGCGTCCAGGCCGACTACGCCCTCTCCATGCAGCGCGAAGACGGCACATTCGCCGGCTACCACCTCATGGACAAAAAGCCCGCTCCCTGGGCCGGCGGCGCTTTCGACACCGGCCAGGCCGGCGAACTCTGGGCCACCGCCGCGGCTGTCCTCAAAGACGAAAAATACCTCATCGCTTCCCGTAAGCTCGTCCATGCGTACAAGGATTACCGCGTCGAGTTCAACCACAACTACGCCGCCTTCACCATGTACCACCTCTGCGCTCACTACCGCCTCACCCAGGAGCCCCTCGCCCTCCAGCACGCCATCTACTACGCCCAGCATCTGGTCTCCACCGACCTCATGCCCCTGGGCTTCCACGGCGCGCACAACTACTACGG
>CAZGOM010000266.1:0-6444 GCA_964527265.1 uncultured Phycisphaeraceae bacterium
GGTACAAGCTGCGGTCTCATTTGACGGCGTATTTATCGGAGGATGAAGGGAAGACGTGGAAGGGGGGCTTGCTGCTGGACGAGCGGGTGGGAGTGTCTTACCCGGATGGCTTTCAGGCGGAGGATGGACGGATTTACATTTGCTATGACTACCGGCGGGGCGACAAGGGGGCGAAAGGGGCGGACCGGGAGATTTTGTTTTGCGTGTTCACGGAGCGGGACGTGATGGCGGGTGCGGGCGGGGAGATGAGAAAGCTGATCAGTAAGGGGATGGGGCCGATGTTGGAAAAGTGGAGAGTGGGGGGATAGGGCAGTTGAGTGTAGCTGTGGGTTCTCGTTCGCCTCCGAAAGGTGCGCTTCACTCATGGTAACAGTACCCCTGTCCGTCCCGGGACTCAAAGAGGAGGCGGAGAATGAGCGCAGAATGTCTTGAGGGTGAAACGCGCACTCATGTCGGGAATGAATGACGATTGGGAGCCGGCGGGACGCCGGCGCTCCCGGTAAAGACACCTTGAAAGGGGCGATTCAGCCCACCCTATCTGGGGTGGTTTGAATTATTCGTAGCGGCCGCGGACTTCGCTGCTGGGAGGGGTTTGGGAGTCGCCGCGTTTGATGGAGGTGGCGTTGGGTTTGACGGAAGGCTTGTCCGAGGCAGGGGCGGGATCGGAGGTGTCGCTGGAGTAGGGGGCTTTGCGGAGGGCGTTTTCGACGGTGGTGGTCCAGATGCGGGTGCGCTTGACTGTCCAGCCGGAGACGGCATCCCACTTTAAGAAGCAGGTGACGAGTTGATTGCCGAGGTTGAGCTGGGTTGGGTTGACGGGGCGGACGATGTCGACTTCGGCGACCCAACTGCGGACGCGGACCTGGGCGGCTTGGTAGACAGGAAGCTCAGGGTTGACCGGGTCGCGCCAGAGGGCCTTATCATCGATGGGGGTCAATGCGTCGTAGGCGACGATGCCGCGGGTGCCGACGGGGAACTGGACCTGGTAGGTGCCTTTGTAGTTTTGTTCCTGGACGGCGTAGGGGATGGCGGCAACGATGACCTTGATGACGGTTTCGTCGTTTGGGTCGTTGACGGCGATATCGCCGTCGAGGGCGGGGACGTTGATGTAGGTGGAGCAACCGGTGAAAGTGGCCGCGGCGGCGATGAGCGTGGAAAGGGCGAGGGTTTTGAGGATGGAGTGAGTCATGGCGTCCTTGCCTAGTTGGTTTTTGAGCGGTCTTATGGAGAGTTATCGGCGTTTTTGCGGGGTGGGCGTGAGAAATTTGGGGCACGGGAAAGGATCGGGTGGATCGTTTACCTGCAGGACGCCGTGACACGAAGGTTGGATAAGTGAAGAGGGGGTGAAAATCCAGGGCGGGCAGTGTTGTGAAAAGATCACGGTTTTGTCGTCGGTGAAAAGGAGGAGAGGGGTGGATTTGCTATATTGTCCGGCCTCTTTTGACTCATTCAATTTGGAGATTCGCCATGCGATTTGGAAGCTGCGGTTCGATTGCTGATGCGCCTATGCTCAAAGATGCCGGGTTTGATTTTCTGGAAGTGAATATTCAAGGCGTGCTCAAAGGGGATGAACCCAGCAGCACGTGGGACGCGATTGCGCCGGACCCGGCGAAAGTTGTGCTGCCCATCGAAGCGGCCAACTCGCTGGTGCCGGGCAACAAGCCGGTGGTGGGGCCGGCGCGGAACATGGAAGTGCTGCAGGACTACATGCAGCGCGTGGCCAAGCGCGGGCAGCGGCTGGGGATCAAGCGATTCGTGTTTGGTTCCGGTGGGGCGCGCAAGCGGCCTGAAGGCGTGAGCCAGGCCGACACGGATGCGCAACTTGCGGAATTCACCCGCATGGCGGGCGAGGTGTGCGCGCACCATGACATCATTCTGGTGATCGAACACCTCAACAAGGGCGAGACCAACACGCTCAACGCGCTGGACGCGTGCGCGGCATTGTGCAACCAGATCGATATCCCCTCGGTGCAGATGCTGGTGGACAGCTATCACTTCGGCCTTGAAAAAGAAAAGATGTCGAGCGTGATCGCATTGGGGAACACCCTGCGCCATGTGCATGTGGCGGAAGTGATCGGGCGCAGCCAGCCGGGCGTGCGTGTGCCGGAGGCGAAGGAGTCGGACATGTTCGACTTTGTGGACCTTTTCCAGGCGCTGCGGAAGATCGGGTATGACGAGCGCGTGAGCATTGAGTGCAAGTGGACAGGGCCGATGGCGGATCATGCGGCGGCAAGCCTGGCGTATTTGAAGAAGGCCTGGGCGGAATCGGCCGCGTAAGAACGCGGAGTTACGGGTCCTGAGTCCAGGGTCCAGAGTCAATAAGCAAAGAGGGTTCCAGAACCTAGATTCTGGAACCCTCTTTTCATATTCTTCGACTCGGGACTCGTGACCCTGGACTCTGGACTTTCATTCCCCTGGGGCCCAGATGTAGTAGAAGCCGGGTGATTTGTCGTGGCCGAGGGAGGCGTCGACGTTGATCTGGGCCATGTTGATCTGGGTGCCGCCAGCGGCTGGGGTGGCGGGGTTGGCGGCGTATGGGGAGCCGATGAAGCGGCCGGGGCGGGCCTGGATGTAGACATCGGCATTGGTGATGTTGGCGAGTTTTTTGGCGCGGTCGATGGCGGTGTCGAGATCGCCGAGGTGGTCGACTAAGCCGAGCTTAAGGGCCTGGTTGCCCGAGAAGACGCGGCCGTCAGTGATCTCGGCGAGTTGAGCGGTTTTGAGGGTGGGGCGGCCGGATTTAACGACGCCGACGAACTGGGTGTAGAACTCATCGACAATGCCTTTAAAGATGGCGCGCTGGTCGGGGGTGAGTTCTTCGAGGGGGTTGCCTGCGGCCTTGTTTTTGCCGGAGGTGATGGCGTCGGTATTGATGCCCCAGCGGGAGAGTGCAGGCTTTAAGCTGACGGTTTGAATGAGGACGCCGATGGAACCGACGATGCTGCTGGGGTAGCAGACGATTTCGTCGGAGGCACAGGCGATGTAATAGCCGCCGGAGGCGGCCATGTCCTGGACGGAGGCGACAACGGGTTTGCCGGTTTTTGCTTTGAAGTCCTTGACGAGACGGTACATGGCTTCGGAGCCCGTCACGGTGCCGCCGGGGGAATTGATGCGGAGGATGACGGCTTTGGTTTTGGGGTTTGCGGCGGCGATCTGGAGGCGTTCGTATAGGATGCCGGTGGGGTTTTCGTTGGAGCCCAGGAGGCCGGTGGCATTGCCGTTGAAGATGAGGCCGGAGACGTCGATGATGTCGATGCGGTCGGAGAACCACTGGCCGTCGGATTTGATGAGGGTGGGCTGGAGAGAGCCTGCCGGTGGGCCGCCGATGGTGAGGTTAATGGGGGCGCATCCTGATGCCGTGATGGCGAGAAGGGCGGCGAGGGCGACTTTGGGAGTGGTTTTTTGCATGGGGGGCTTTGCGGCTTGGGTTCTGGGTATTGGGTTTTGGGTTCTGGTCAGGGCGATGAAGAGGGCGCGCTCAAGTCTTGATTGTGACACAGCGAAGCATAGACAGATTTGTTTTGTCTGACCAGACTCAAGACCCAGAACTCAGAACCCAAAGTCCTAGAAATTTTCGTAGACGGAGGGGACGAGGATTTCGGTGCCGCCCGAGGGGCGGTTCTGGCTGAGCCACAGAAGTTGATCGACGGCCTGTTCGGCGATGCGATCGACGTCCTGGAGGATGTGGGGGAGGTGGCCGACGCGCTGGAGGCGGATGGTGTTGACGTCTCCACCGAGGACGATGGATTCGGGGCCGACGGAGATGCCCAGATTTGCGAGCGCATCAACGAGTTCACGCCCGCCACGTGCATCGGGGATGACGAAGGCGGTGGGGGGCTTAGGAAGCTTCATGAGACGCTGGACGCTGGGGAGAATGTCGGTGAAGGGTTTGAAGGAGGCCTGGATGAGTTCCGCGGCGACGGGGAGCTTGGCGATGGCGAGGGCGCTGACGTAACCGGCGAGCCAGTTTTCATGGCGCATGCCGGGGACGAGGGCATCGGTGACGAAAGCAATGCGGGTGTGGCCGAGTTTGAGAAGGTGAGCAGTGGCGTCGCGGCCTTCGGACCATTCGTCGCAGCTGACGATCTGGCGTTCTGGGCCGGGAGCTTCGAGGCCCTGGCGGAGGACGTGGCCGATGGTGACGCAGCGGATGTTGCGTGACCAGAGGTCTTTGAGAAAGGCGGAGGTGATGGTGCCGGAGATGAGGAGTCCTTCGATTTCCTTGCAGAAGCGGAGGGTTTCCTTGAGGATGGTTTCTTCGGAGGCGTCTTGTGCGATGGAGCGGAATTCAACGCGTGCCCCGTGATGCTGGGTGCAGACGGAGAGGCCTTGAAGGAGGCCGAGGTTGACGGGTTCGTTGAGGTCATCGCCGACGAGAAGGAAGCCGATGCGATTGATGCCTTTACGGCGGCCGTTGGCGGATTTCAAGCCGCGCGGGCGATAGCCGAGTTCTTTGGCGATGCGTACGACGCGTTCGCGTGTTTCAGCGCCGATCTGTGTGGAATTGGCGAGTGCCATGGAGACGGCGCCGGGAGAGACGCCGGACTTTTGGGCAATGTCTTTGAGGGTGATGCGCTGACGTTTGGCGGGGTTTTGCTTGGTTTTGGCGCCGTTGTCTGGTGTCATGATTTACTTTTGTTGAGTAGGTAATGGTGCGTGGGAAACAACGCTGATATGACAAAGGCGGCCTGTTGCGACCAAGACCCTGTTTAACACGCGTCGCGGTAATGGATTGTAGGCGTGGAATGTAAGCGGGTTGAGAGTACATGTCAACTGAATATTCAGTACGGGGAGATAGGACTTGGGTTCTGCATCCTGGGTCTGGACAGAGGCGGGAAATGGGGCTTTTAGAGGAGAGTGGGGAGGGTTTTGTCGACTTCGGGGAAGTAGATGCGGATGACGGCGCAGTCGAATTTGCTGAGGATGGCGGAGGCAGGTTCGCGTTTTAAGAGGAAGGTGAAGGCGGCTTCGACAACGCGGGAAGGGGCGACGCGGCCGCGGCACCAAAGGTCGTAGTCGCTGAATGAGAGGGTGACCTTGTGGCGGTGGACCTTGCCGTCGGCGAAAAGCTCGACGTCATAGGACCAGCGGTTGGTCTCTTCCTTCTCATTGGTGATGGAGATGTCTGCGGGCATGGGGCGATTATAAGGAGGGTCTGGGATTCAGGGTCTGTGGTCTGGCCAGAAATGTCGGGCGGTGATGCGAAAGGCATACAATGGAAGTATGAGTCCCAGGCATGACGAGAGTGATTTGGAACCGCGGGTGGCGATCCGGCGTCATACGGATCGGTGTTTTCATCGTGTGGAGGAAGTGGTGAAGGGAAAGCACGGGGGATACATCGTGCAGGGCGTACTGATTCCGGAGGACGAAGTGGCGGAGGTGGTGGAACTGGATGGGGAGGGCAAGCCGGGGTGCCGCGTGCCGAGGACGGCAGCCCAGAGAGTAGAAAATAGAAAGTAGTGAGTTGAAAGCAGTGAGCACAGTGAAGGATGGATAACAGAAGGATCAGATGACGTTTTTGATTGAGATCATTTTGTTGGGTTTAAAGAACCTGATGCTGCATAAGCTGCGGTCGCTGTTGACGGCGCTGGGGATTATTTTCGGGGTGGCGGCGGTGATTACGATGGTGGCGATCGGAGAGGGGAACAAGCGGAAGGTGATTGCGGATATCGAGAGCCTGGGGGCGAGGAACATTATTGTGAGGTCGGTGAAGCCGAGCGACAACGCGTCGCGGCCCAGCGGGAGCAGCTCGCGGACGCAGCTTTTGGCGTATGGGATATTGCGGCAGGATTTGAGGCGGATCGAGGCATCGGTGCGGCCGGTGAGCCGCATGGTGGCGCTGAAGCAGGTGTCGGGGCAGGTGTCGTATACGGGGCGCAAGGCGAACGCGGCGGTGTTTGGGACGGCGCCGGACCTGCTTGAGGTGACGATGTTGAAGATGAGCCGGGGGCGGTTTGTTACGCAGGCGGACATGGATGCGGGGGACAACATCATTGTGCTGGGGGCGGAGATTGCGGATCGGCTTTATCCGCTGGAGGACCCGATCGACAGTACGATTTTCATCGGGCCGCAGTCTTTCCGTGTGGTGGGGGTGATGAACAGGGTGGGCCTTGCGGGCGGGGCGGGGTCTGCGCTGGTGGGACGGGATTTGAACTTTGATGCCTATATCCCGATGACCACGGCATTGACGCGGTTTGGGGATGTGGTGGTGCAGCAGAAGGCGGGATCGTTTGAGGCGACGAAGGTGGAGATCAGCGAGCTTTACCTGGAGACGCCTTCGACGGAGGACGTGCGGAAGGTTTCAAACCAGGTGCTTTTGATCCTGGATAAGAACCATGAACGGTCGGGGGATGTATCGACGATTGTGCCGCAGGAACTGCTGGAACAGGCGGAGCGGACGCAGAAGCTGTTCAACACGCTGATGGTGATGATCGCGTCGATCAG
>CAZGOM010000267.1:0-6429 GCA_964527265.1 uncultured Phycisphaeraceae bacterium
CGGCGTCGCGACAGGCGCGGCCGAAGGCGGGGTTCTCGGAGAGGAAGCCGTAGCCCGGGTGAATCATTGTGACGCCGGTGCGCTTGGCGACTTCAATGATGCTGGGGATGTCCAGGTAGGCCTGGACGGGGCCTTTGCCTTTGCCGACCTGGTAGGCCTCGTCGGCTTTGAAGCGATGGAGCGCGAAGCGATCCTCGTGGCTGTAGATGGCGACGGTCTTGATGCCCAGCTCGGTGGCGGCACGGAAGACGCGGATGGCGATTTCACTACGGTTGGCGACGAGGAGCTTGTGTTGCTGCATAGGGGGGTTAGTTTAATGAAAACGGGGGGGATTTTCTAATGTGGGCGGAGCGATTTAAGGCCAAATGGCGTGCAATGCGAGGTAGATCGCTTTGTGAGGAGAGTTTTTTAACAGGATTAACAAGATTTCCAGGATTTATACGATGGTTTTTGGAGGATGAAGGGGGAATGGGTTTTAGGGAGAGGTGGGGAGTGGGGGAGTTATGAGGTGGGGCGGGATGGGGCGCCGCATTCTGGGCAGGCGGCGGAGGAGGTTGTGAGGGTGCCGGTGAGGTTGTAGGCGCAGACGGGGCAGAGGGGGAGGGTGGAGTGGAGGAGGAGTTTGCGGTGGCGGGGATAGGAGATGAGGAGGGTAAGGATGTTTACGGCGAGGGCGCAGTGGAGGTAGCCGTTCGACCAAGAGTAGGAAAGATAGAGGTAGGAAAAACTATCGAATGTCTTTGCCATGCAAACTGCAAATGGAATTGAAACCAGGGTCAGGAAAAGAGTCTGGAGCCAGATGAGTTTTCTACCGGAGATCGTTGGGCGGCGGGGAATGAACCAGAAGAGCAAAGGCACGACTGTGAGATAGAACAGGACGAGACCGAAAGCGGTGTAAAGCAATGCATAGGCGAAGGTCACAGATTGGTTGCCCATGAGTGTTTCGAAGTGCCTGATCATGGCGTACGAAGCCAGGGTCATGTTGGCGGATGCTGTGAGACTCCATGCGAAAGCTATCAATGGGGCGGGTTTGGAGGCGGATTTCCTAACGAGGAAAACGAGGGTTGCGACATGGAAAAAACAGAAGGCAACATAAAGGAGCAGATCCCAGCCATCGTTTCCATTTTCGCGCAGGCTGATAGTACGGATAGGGTCCAAAGCCGTGAAAAGTGGAGTGGGTTTAAATGCGCAGAACCAGCCGACGGTGTGATGGATGACGGTGAGCCAGATTTGAAGCTGGAAAAACAGTCCGACGGCCAGCATGAGGATGCAGAATGATCTGGCTAATCGGGAAGTTGGCAGCGCGTGCATCAAAGTGGCAGGGATGTTGGTGGGTTGTGGTTGAAGCATAAGGTGGTGGGTCAGGCTCGGGGTTTATGTGGCCCGGAGATCTGGAATTTATTGCCTTCGGGGTCGTGGCCGTCGGAGGCTTCGATGGGGGGCCAGATGTGGTGGACGCCCATTTTCACCTTTTGGGAGATGAGGTATTCACGGGCCTGGGCGACATTGTCGACGGCGAAGACGATTTTGTTTTTGTTGCCGGAAGCGGAGCCGGGTTTGCTGGACTTGTGGAGGCAGATCTTGAAAGCGCCGGCGTCGAGTTCGACCCATTCGTCGAGGGGGTACGCAGCGTTGGGGATGATTTTGAGGCCCATGACCTGGCAATAGAAAGCGGTCATGGTCTGCATGTCTTTGCAGAAGAAGATGATGTGCCTGAGGTGGAATTCTGGGCGCATGTGGTGCTCCGGAAACAGTGGGCGCAGGATAAGGATAACCTCGGGCGCTTGAAGCGATGGATTTGAGAGGCGATGGCTATAATCGCGCGGATGGGCAAGGAAGTGAGATTGCAGGGAAAAGCGAGGGGGGGGTGGCTCAGGTTATGGGTGCTGATTCTGGGGATTGTATTGCCGCAGATCTGGATGTTTGGGGGGGCGCTGGCGGGGCGTACGGTGCTGCTGCCATTGGACAGCTTTGTGTCCTATAACCCTGGTTTTTATCCGGAAAGCACAGCTGAGGGGCGTGAGAGCGTTTTGCCGCCGCGGTGGCCGAACCTGGTTGACAATATTCTGCAATATGAGCCTTTTCGCAGATTTGCGGTGGAGGAGATTCATGCCGGGCGGGTGCCGGCGTGGAACCCTCACAGCTATGCCGGGACGCCGTTTATCGGGGGTGGGCAGTCGGCGGTGTTTTCGCCGTACCGGTTGATTGATTATCTCTCGATGGATCCGGTGGTGCTGGCGTGGTCGCAATTGGCGAAAGCCCTGATCGCTGGTTTAGGGATGTATTGTTTCCTGAGATGGGGGTTGAGGCTGACGTGGGGCGCGGCAGCGGCGGGGGCGTGGCTGTATCCGTGGACGGGGTACATGACGGTGTGGTTTGGGATGACGCTGGCGGCGGGAGCGACCTGGATGGGGTGGGTTCTTTTGGCGACCGAATACACGGCGCGGGGGGGTGGACGGCGGTGGGCGGCGCTTTTGGGGGTGTTCATATGCTTTACGATTTTTGCCGGACATCCGCAGATTGCGGGGCACACGCTGGCGCTGTCGGGGGTGTATGCGCTTTGGCGGGTGGGCAAGGATTATTGGAAGCGGCGGAGTGCGGGTGAAGCGATTCAGCGGTTTGCCGCGTGCGTGGCCGGGTGGGTGCTGGGGGTGGGGTTGGCGGCGGTGCAGCTTTGGCCGTTGCTGGAGTACACATTTCATTCACAGCGGTGGGCGATGCGTGCGAGTGGAGTGCAGGAGCGGCCGGCTCAGGGAGCCTGGGCGTTGATGCAGATGGTGCAGCCGTGGATCGCGGGGGAGATATCGCCTTCATCGGTGTACCTGCTGGAGGGGAACCGGCAGGAAAGCGGCGCGGCGGGGTATGCGGGGCTGCTGGTGTTTTTCGTCCTGGTTCCGCTGGCCTGGAGACTGAGGCGGTGGCGGGGGGAGGGATGGTTCTGGGCTTGCATCGCGGTGCTGGGGATGAGCGCAGTGGCAGGTATTCCGCTCTTAGATCCGCTGACGCGGATGTGGCCGCTGGGGATTCTTTCCAGCAACCGGCTGGCATGTCTCACGGCGTTTGCGGTGGTGGTGCTGGGGGCGATGGGGGTGAATGCGGTGACGCGCAATGGGGTGTACAAGACGGCGAGGCTGGGAACTGCCGGAGGGAAGTTGTGGACGCTCTGGCTGGGGGTGATTCTGGCGGTGGTTTGCCTGCTGAGCCTCCAGATGGCGGAATTGCGTCCGAGATTGGCACCCGCGGTGGCATACCTGACGCAAGGCGCATCACAAGACCAGGTGGAGCGGGCGGAATTACTTCTGGAAGCATGGTTTCAAGGGCAATTCATGCTGACCATGGGTTTGCTGCTGCTGGCCGCGGGGTTGTATGCGGCGCTGGCGCGGCATGGGGTCACGCTGCAAACCAGGCGCGTGCTGGCCGGCGTGGTGGTGGCGCTGGGGGTGAGCGAAATGGTGTTCATGGCGAGCCCGGCGGTTCCGCAGGTGGACAGGCAGTGGTACCCCAATTCACCTGAATTGGTGGGACGGCTTAAGGAGTTGGGGCCTGGACGATTGATTGGGGTGGATACATTCCCAGCCAATGTGAGCATGTGGTGGGGGATGGGCTCGGCGACAGGGTATGACGCTTTGGACCCTGCGGACATCACGACGCTGATGCGTTCTGCGACAGACAAGTCCGCGCCCCGGCTTTACGCGAAGATTCTGGATTTCGAGCCCAGCGGGCGAATGGGGGTATTGAAGGCGATGAATGTGAAATACCTGCTGACATCGGGGCCGCGGGAAGGTCTGGGGCGGCTGGTAATGAGCGCGGAGAAGTTTTACGTGTATGAGGTGGCAGGGGCAATGGCGCGGGCGTATGTGCCGAGGCGGGTGCGGAGCGTTGGAGAGCGTGCACAGGTCCTGGAAGTGATGAATGAGGCTGGGTTTGATCCAGGGGAAATGGGATTGGTTGTGGGACCGCAGGCGGTGGAATTGGAAGGAGTGACGGGGAGCGCGGAGGTGAAGGTGATTGACCCAAGCCACACGGAGGTGATGGTGGATATGGCGACGCCGGGAATGGTGGTGCTGGCGGATGCGTACAGCCCGGGGTGGGAAGCGACGTATAACGGGTCACCGGTGGAGATTCTGAAGGTGAACTATGCGCTTCGGGGTGTGATGGTGCCGGCGGGTCAGGGCGTGGTGGCGTTTGCGTACAGGCCGCGGAGCTTGAGGTGGGGGTTTTATATAACGTGCGGGGCGATGCTGGCGTTGATGGGATTAGGTGTGTGGGGGTGGCGTGGTCGTGGGGCGTGAGATGGGAGCTTAAATGGTTGAAGAAGCGGGAGTGCATGCGAAGGTGTGGAGGCGATGGCTTGGGCTTGTTGTCCTGATCGCGGGGATTGTGTTGCCGCAGGTCTGGGTGATTGGGGGGGCGCTGACGGGGCGGACGGTGCTTTTGCCGTTGGATAGTTTGGTGTGGAACAGCCCGGGTTTTTATTGGGAAAGCACGCCTGGGGAGCGGCAGGGGGTGGGACCGCCGCGGTGGCCGAACATGGGGGACCATCTTTTGCAGTATGAGCCGTACCGGAGGTTTGCGGTGGAGGAGATTCATGCGGGGCGGTTGCCTGCGTGGAACCCGGCGGGGTATGGGGGATCGCCGTTTATCGGGGGTGGGCAGTCGGGTGTGTTTTCGCCTTACCGGCTGATTGAATACCTGTCGCTGGATCCGGTGGTGCTGGCGTGGTCGCAACTGGCGCGGGCGCTGGTGGCGGGGTTGGGGATGTACTGTTTTTTGAGGTGGGGGCTGCGGCTGACGCGGGGGGCGGCGACGGCGGGGGCGTGGTTTTATCCCTGGACGGGGTGGATGACGGTGTGGTTCGGCATGCCGCTGGTGGCGGGGGCGAGTTGGATGGGTTGGGTGCTTTTGGCGACCGAATGCACGGTGCGGGGGCGCGGGTGGAGGTGGCCTGCGCTTTTGGGATTGTTTGTGAGTTTTACGATTTTTGCCGGGCACCCGCAGATTGCGGGGCATACGTTGCTGTTGTCGGGTGTGTATGCGGTTTGGCGGGTGGGGCAGGATTATTGGAAGCGGGGGAATGTGAGAGAGGCGTTGCGGGGGTTTGGCGGATGTGTGTTTGGCTGGGTGCTGGGGATGGGTTTGGGGGCGGTGCAGCTTTTGCCGTTGATGGCGTATACGTTGAATTCTGAGCGTGGGGTGATGCGTTTGAGCGGGGTGCAGGAACGGCCCGCGCAGGGGCCCTGGGCGCTGATGCAGGTGGTGCAGCCGTGGATCGCGGGGGAGATATCGCCGTCTTCGGTGTATCTGCTGGAGGGGAATCGGCAAGAGAGCGGGGCGGCGGGATATGCGGGGCTTCTGGTGATGTTTGTGCTGGTTCCGCTGGCGTGGAGATTGAAGCGGTGGCGGGGACAAGGGTATTTCTGGGCGTGCGCGGCGGTGCTGGGGGTGAGCGCGGTGGCGGGGATTCCACTGCTGGAATCGCTGACGCGGATGTGGCCGCTGGGGATGCTTTCAAGCAACCGGCTGGTGTGCCTGACGGGGTTTGCGGTGGTGGTGCTGGGGGCGATGGGGGTGAATGCGGCGACGCGCAATGGTGTGGGGTATGAAAGACCAGGCAGGTGGTGGATGCTGTGGCTGGGGGTGATCCTGGGTGTGGTGTGCATGCTGAACATGCAGATGGGGGCGTTGCGCGGCAGGCTGGCGCCGGTGGTGTCGTATCTGACAGAGGGCGCGCCGCGGGAGCATGTGGAGAAGGTGGCGCTGCTTTTGGAGGAATGGTTCCACTGGCAATTCACGCTGGCCATGGGTTTGGCGCTGCTGGCTGGCGGGTTATATGCAGGGCTGGCGAGGCCGAAGGTAACGCTGCAATGGCGGCGGATGCTGGCGGGGGTGGTGGTGTTGCTGGCGGTGGGGGAGATGGTGTTCATGGCCAACCCGGCGATTCCACAGGTGGAGCGAAAGTGGTACCCGAATTTACCGGAATTGATAAGGCGGCTTAAGGAAGAATTGGGGGTGGGGCGGGTGGTGGGGGTGGACACGTTTCCGGCGAATATGGGGATGTGGTGGGGTGTGGAATCGGCGACGGGGTATGACGCGCTGGACCCGGTGGATGTCACGGCTCTGATGCTTTCGGCGACGGACAAGCCATCGAACCGGCCCTACGCGAAGATTTTGGATTGGGAGCCAAGCGGGCGGATGGGGGTGCTGAAGGCGATGAACGTGAGGTATCTGCTGACGCTGGAGCCCAGGGAGGGGCTGGGGGAGCCGATGATGAGCGCGGAGAGGTTTTACGTATATGAGGTGGAGGGGGCGATGGAGAGGGCGTATGTGCCGCGGCGTGTGCGGAGGGTGGGTGAGCCGAAAAAAGTGTTGGAGCTGATGAATGATGGGGGATTTGATCCAGCGGAGACCGGTTATGTGTCTGGAGATGGG